>JBEVKW010000048.1:0-25488 GCA_040509495.1 Chitinophagaceae bacterium
ATTGTATGATCAGCATTCCATAACAGGCGGATCCTTGCTTCCATCAGCTTCCTGTATTTATCGCTGAAGGAGAATACACCGTCGCGCAATGTTACCGTATGCCTGTCAAACGAAATGATCCGGTTCAGTGCTACTAATGTTGACCGGTTGACGCGGCAAAACTGCTCCGGCCGCAGTATCTTTTCAAGTTGCTTAATGGTAAGAAACGGAATGTAAATGCCATGATCAGTAACAATCTTTACATGATGATCAAGCGAAAGCACATAGCGGATCTCATCGATACCGATACGAACATATTTCTTCTTTAAATGAATAAAAAAACTTTGTTGCATGATGAATAATTTAGGATAAGTAATCAGAAATGCGAACACATCCGGAAGTGGACCCCGTTATTAAAAAAACAGGTTACTGCTGTTCAGAGCCAGCAGGAGACATACGTAGCAGCTACGTTGATCATTAAAATATTTACCTGGATAATCGGGACGCATTGGTAAACCAAGATAAAAGAATGACATAATAGTAACAACCAATTAAACAGCAACCGTCCTATTGGCGACGTGAAATAGTCATCTAAAGGCACGAACAAAAAACCCTACCCGCGTTTCCCTCATTTGTCCTGCATAATTAAAAAGGGGGAAGTAGAAACTTCCCCCGGTGCTTCACATGAGAAAACGAAAAAAACCAAATAATTAAACACTAAACTTGATCAGATTCACTGCAAAGTAGCGAGGTTGAACAAACAGGTATTATGCAACAGCATAAACATCTCATCGCACTACGTGAATCCGTGCATAAAAAAAACACGGCATACCAGCCAAGAATTCATCCGCCGGTGTTTTACAGTCAGCAGGATGACAACGAACTGCTTCCGGATGATACACCGCCTTCCGGTCATTCTTAAGAAAATGTAAAATAACCGGCATTTTTTCCACAGAATGGCTTAATCCATAAACGGTTGGAAATACCTATGACCTTTTACTTACTTTTACGACCACTTAACCGACTCAGCTTTTGACTGATGGATCAACAGGACAGGATATGGCAACTATACGCCCGTAAAATGGCGCGCGAAGCTTCTGAAGAAGAATTGCAGGAATTGCAGGAGCTGATCGCGAATGATCCGTCCATGGATATGCAACTTCAACTGATGACAGCGTTCTGGAATAACTCTTCCCCGGTCAGACAGTCGAAAAATGATGAAGCCTTCAACCGGATACTGGAGCAGGCCGGTGAACCAGAACCAGCACTCATTCGTATTGATAAGGCTGCTGATAAACGGCAACAAGTTCACCCACATGTGCCGGTCAGATCAACGTTCAATAAAAGCATCATCCGTAATTATGGCGTAGTTGCCTGGCGAAACCTTGTCCGTAATAAAAGTTTCTCCGCCATCAATATCGCGGGTCTCGCACTGGGCATGGTCAGTGCGGTGGTCATACTGCTATGGAGTTTCAAAGAGCTCAGCTTTGATGAATTCCATTCAAAGAAAGAACGCATCTTCCATATCATGAATCGTGCGAAGTTTGATGAAAATGTGGAAGTATGGGGTTCGACGCCAAAGCCCCTGGCAGCCGTTCTGCAAAATGACTATCCCCAGGTAGAAACAGCTATCCGCCTGAACTGGGTTGCTCTATTTGTGCTGCACGCCGGCAGTCAGCAGTACCAGGAACCCGGTTTTTTTACCGATCCCGGATTCTTCAACGTGTTTGATTTTCCGTTTCTGAAAGGCGATCCCAAAACAGCACTGACAACAGAATACTCTATCGTGCTCACCGAAACGATGGCGAAAAAACTCTTCGGTAATACGAATGTGCTTGGCCATACCGTACGAATCGATAGTACAGACTTCTTTACAGTGACCGGTGTGATGAAAGATCCGCCGATCAATTCTTCACTCGACTTCAACTATGTGATCCCCTGGAGTTATATGAAGAAGGTCGGATGGGAAGACAACAAGAAAGTTGGCTGGGAAGATGTAAACTGGCAGAACAATAATGTGCGTACGGTGGTACTAATGAAACCAGGTATTGATGAAGCAACTGCCAATAAACTTTTCGCCAATATTGTAAAGAAAAAGTCACCCGGTTCAGAAAACGAATTGTTCGTTCATCCGCTCACCAAATGGCATGTCCGTTCCAGCTTTCACAATGGAATCAATGACGGTGGAGAGATCATACTCGTTCGTATGTTCTGTATCATTGCAGCTTTTATTCTCCTGATCGCCTGTATCAATTACGTAAACATGACAACTGCGCGCAGCCAGAAAAGAGCCCGCGAAGTGGGTATCCGTAAAGTGGTCGGTGCAGGCAGAGGATCGCTGATCACACAATTTCTTGGAGAGTCTGTCCTTGTATCATTTCTTGCAGGAGCAATTGCACTGATCCTCCTTTACCCTGCCCTGCTGGCGTTCAATTACCTGACCAACGACCATCTTTCCGTACCGTTTGATAATTACCGGTTCTGGATCTCAGCCATCCTTTTTATGATCATTACAGGGATCCTGGCCGGCATTTATCCTGCGTTTTATCTTTCCTCTTATCAACCTGTCAGGGTATTAAAAGGGCACTTCAAAAGGATACGGGTGTTTGTAACTCCAAGAAAAATGCTGGTAACATTGCAATTCACCTTCGCGATTGTAATGATCATTTGCACGATCGTGATATACAGACAAATAAAACATACGCAGGAGAGAGACAGGGGATATCGTGGGAATGGTCTCGCTTACATGTATATGAAAGGTAAAATGCAGCAGAGCTATCCTGCGATCAGGGAAGAACTGTTGGCCAGTAACGCCATTACCGACATAACCAGGTCTGATTGCCCTATTACGGACATCTGGTCTGACAGCGACGATTATGACTGGGAGGGCAATCCTCCTGGAGCGCGGCATGTGATGATGCGGTTCACTACCGACCGGAATTATGTGTCAACGATGGGCCTTCGGCTGCTCGAGGGCCGTGATGTGGATACAAAAAAATATCCATCTGATACCTCTTCGGTATTGCTGAACCAGGCAGCGGTGAAAATGATGGGTTTCGGAACCAATGCTGCAGGAAAAAAGATCCGCCAGGGAAAAAAAGAATTTGAAGTGGTGGGAGTGATACAGAATTTCATTCCAAACATGCCTTACCAGGCTTTTATGCCAGCAGTGATCCATGGCGATACAGGCAATTTTGGCGCGATCTCTTTCCGGCTTAATGAAGAAAATGCAACAGATGAAAACCTGGCTTCCATTGCAGGTGTGTTCAAAAAATATAATCCGGATTATCCTTTCGAACATTTTTTTGCAGATGAAACATATGCAGCAAAATTCGCAACAGAAAAGATCATCGGCACACTTGCCGCGTTCTTTGCGGGGCTCACCGTATTCATATCCTGCCTTGGCCTGTTTGCACTGGCAGCCTGCCTCGCCGAAAGCCGTATCAAAGAAATCGGCGTGCGCAAAGTATTGGGAGCTTCTGTAAGCAGGATCACGGCATTACTATCAAAGGATTTTCTTCAGCCTATCCTGCTGGCCATTCTTATTGCATCACCGCTTGCATGGTGGGGAATGGATCAGTGGTTGAGTAACTACGCGTATAGAACGTCTATCAGCTGGTGGGTATTTGCAACGGCTGCATTACTGGTGATCCTGATCGCTATTGCAACAGTCAGCTATCAGACTGTTAAAGCCGCCATTGCAAACCCTGTTCAGAGTCTTAAAACCGAATAAGGTTGCGGGCTTCGCAAAGCATCACCAGAAAGTAAAGACACTGCAGCGATCTGCATAGTTATATCAGCCCATGTTTTTGCCAGATCATCACTGATCTTCGGCTTTTTTCTTCCTGGCATTTTTTGCGCGGGCACGTTCTTTCCTTGCAGACTCCAGTTCCGTTTTATAACGCAGAATATCATTATCGCGAATTGAGTCGAATACATGACCAAAGTCGACCATTGACAGGTCCAATGCTTCGAGAATAGCAGTCCATGTACTGGCCGCTGCATTTTTTCTTCCCAGGGAAATATTGACGAGGGTTGATTTGGGAATTCCTGAAGCAGCTTCGAGGCGACCAAAACTATTGATGATGTTTTTATCCCGGATCCCCTGCTCTTTTTTATGCAGCACCAGTGTTTTATTCCTCTCAACGATCAGTTTTAAAGCCAATCCCCACTTCAATAATATGTATTGCTTTTCCTTTATCTCCATTGAACCTGAAAAGAACAAGGAATTTCAAAACTAAATGGTATGCGATCAGATACCGAACATAAAAATCATTATCTTCATACAGGGTCATAACGACATCTTACTCCGACATAACCTAAAGTCCCCGGCAGGAATCCACACGCACCTTACCACCGAGTCTACGCCCTCAACCTCCTGTCATTAATCACATCATAAAACAACCCCATGAAACCTTTATTCCTTCAGGAGATGGAAGGCTTTGCTTTAGCTTTCCGCCAGGGTCTGCCCGCCGGCATGACCTGTTTGTTCAATGCATGGTACCTGCCACTATGCCAGTATATCCGTTCCCTGATCACTGATGCGATCGCAGCTGAAGAGATCGCATCAGAAGCTTTTCTAAAAACATGGAAACACCGTGCGCAGTTTCATTCCATAGATGAGATAAGAGCTTACCTGTTTACCATCGCACGCCGCGATGCATTTAAATGGACACAACAAAAACAAAGATCACCCCGGCTGGAAACATTGCCGGAATTAACCACCAACTCAACTGACATGCTGCCTCTAATTCACCAGGAGATCCAAACAACGATTTACAATGCCATCCAGACTTTACCAACCCGATGCCGGCAGGTTTTCGAATTACTGTATCTGGAAGACAGGAACATCGATGAAGTAGCTTCGTCGCTGCTTATTTCACCCCATACAGTCAGAGCTCAAAAAGCAAGAGGATTGAATTTGCTGAGACCGAAATTGGCTACGATCCTGAATGAAAGATCCTGATGAGAGAATACACGGTGATCCAGGGGTGCAAAACGTGTAACGAGGCACAGTTAAAAAACACCCGTTCATCCCGTTTTTTAACCTTTTCACTCAATTTTATGCCCTATCTGCTCACTTACTATTGCCTAAACCAAAACAGCTTCGTATTCTTGTACTGGTTTTTCATAGGATATTGGATTTTAAACGGGGCAGGATTTCTATCCAGCCCTTTTTCTATTTAATCAACCGCCAGAACCTGCATGATCATTTATAAACATGCCAGCACTATACTGGCTCACCTGTGTTCAGTGCATACAGAGATCTCTGCCTGTGACCTCTTTTTATTTTTCTGAAACATAAAAGATCATCTCTCTTATACAAAAAAAGGGTCGCCTTTCGGCGACCCCGTTTTAACCCTGGAACTCACTCATCATTGCTCGTTGAAGATCAGCCGAACCGTACTGAGCTTGTTGTTATTCTCATCGTGGAGGGTGACCATATAGACACCAGGCACGATATTCCGGTTGCGGTTCATCACTTCCGTTTGCTGATGCTCACGGAGATTTACTTTTCTTGTTTCGAACAGAATACCCGCTGTATTGAAGAGACGTAACGTGTACTCTCCTTTTTCGAAACCTGTAAGCCTGATGCTCACCTGTTGCTGAGCCGGGTTGGGTGCTATTGTGACAAGCCCCATATTCTTCTGATCAAATTTCACTACCACCGTGTTGGAATAAACATATTTTCCATCGTCATCCATAACTTTCAACCGGTAATAGTTGTTTCCAAAGGCAGGTTTTTCATCAGGGAATGTATAATTATTTCGTTGCTGATCTTTTGCTGTTACATCAGCGATCCTGGTAAAGGTCACACCATCATAGCTGCGTTCCACTTCATAATGGCTGAGACGTTGTTCATCCACGGTCACCCAGTCGAGCAACACTCTCGCGCCATCCTTGTTTCCTTTGAAACTGACCATGGTTGCAGGCAGTACAATACCACAAAGATTTCCGTTAAATGAGTAGGCTTTACCCAGGCCATTGGCATCTGCAACAAAACCGAGGAGCGTTCCAACAGTATTTCCAAGGTTAAGCAGACCGACCCCAAAATCAAGTGAATTGGCAGGACCTCCCACGATGGCTCTTGTCGACTGCGAAGGCAGGGTGCCTGGTCCCCATGTTTTTGCCCCGGCGACGCTGAAGCCCAGTAAAGCAGTTTCATTCACGCCTAACAGCGGAGATACGGTTGTGGTCAGCGTCCAGTGCACCGGCGTTTGCTGATACGTTCCGTCGGGCCTTCCCAGCAATATATAGGCAGCGCCACCAGTAACGTTCGCACCGACCAGCGGAACATTGGTTGTAAGTGGTTCTCCTATGATAATATCAGGATAGGTATCACAATTGATGTCCCTCATATTGTCCATGCTTGCGCCGAACAGGAGTGACAGATTTAGTGGCTGTCCTGTTAACAGGTTAAAGACTGACGATTGACGGGGTGAGTTCAGTGTTTGCAAAGGTCCAACAGGGTTGGTGATCGCACCTGTTTGTTTTGCGAATACGCTTACCGTTCCCGCTTTGAGTTGTAATGCACCGACAACATTGCTCAGGACGTTCGATGAAGGTGCGCCGATAAGGATATTACCTGTACGTGCATTGGCATTGTCCCTGACGCCGCGCAGCGAGTAACCAAACAGGTTGGCAGCGCTGCCCAGCAGAGTGGTAGTATTTGCCTGCAGACGTGCTGCGGGGGTTGTGCTTACACCGGCTGCATTGCCGGTACCGGCAAATACAAATGCCGAACCGCCCAGCACCTGACCAGACAGGATGTTCGCCACATCGGTACTCAAGCCCGCTACTCCGCTTGTCAGCACCGCAAGATTCACACCTGCAGGAGCACCAACGACCACATCAGGGATCGCATCGCTTGTATAAGGGCCTGCTCCTTCTACGCTATAGCCAAACAACAGACCTGCTACCTGGCCATTCAGGACGGGGTTCAACAGTAACGCGGCCACATCCCATACCGTTTGACCGAGAAGCGGCACCACAATCGACTGTAAAGCTCCGCTGATACCCAGTAAGCTTCCTGTAGGAGGATCAAGCGATACTCGTGTGGTAAATGTATTGGCCGGATTACTGAGATAAACGAAAGCACCGCCCGTTTTAACATTCGCCAGCCCGGAGAGCCTGGCAAATGTTGGAGCGCCGGCGATGATCTCACCTTTTCCGTCTCCGTTCATATCACCGGTAACACCCACAGAAAAGCCAAGCAGGGCGTTAATAGTAATAGATGTATTGGTCAACTCTCCTGTTGTGAGTGTCAGATCTACCGATGTAGTTGGGTGAGCACCTGAAATATTGGTTGCATTATAAACGTGAACCCGGCCTACACGACCTGCAATAGCTCCGAAGATCGGGAAGTTCAGACTGACACTTTCCAGCGGCGCACCGACAATTACATCCGGCCTTCCATCACCGGTTACATCACCCGCTGCCACACTGAGTCCAAAAAGCCCTCCGCCGAGCGTTGCTGTTGGTTGTAATGTGTGGGCAGGTGTTGTACTGAGTCCGGTTGCAGATCCCAGGTAAATAAAGACAGCACCAACACTAAGCAGTGAGCCGGAGCCGCTTAGAACGTCTGCCATTCCTGGCGCACTGACCGCCACATCTTCATAAGTGTCATTATTGATATCGCCAAGACCTGTTACGGTATACCCATACAGCGTTTGCACCTGCAAGGGAAGTGTGTTCAATAAGGAAGGAAGAAGCCCATTCGCAGACGTTGACCAGTCAGATGTTTTGTTGATAGGATCGATCGTAACGGGATACACGGCCTTTTCGTCATCAACAACAATGGACAGAGCCTTTCCTTTTTCATCCAGCTCCATGTGCGCATCCAGTAGCTGATGATTTGCATCCCACACTTTCAACTCTTCATAGATCAAACGGGTTGAATCAGTCTTTTTATCCGCAAAGACAAGGCTTTGCTGATTGACCAGCGTTGATCTTAATTGGGATTGAAGGGACAGCCGGAGCCGAAGATGCCCCTTCCCTCCCGGATTTTCATAGATAATAAAATTCTGACGCAAGCCCTTTTCATTATTCCGGTACTCAACATCGGCAAACCGGAAACGCTGAACAAGGACATCGCTGACATTTTCAGTTGATACAGGTTCTTTAAAGCGGTATGCTGCTTTATCACGACCAACCGACTGAAGCATGAACTTCACCTCCCAGTTGGATTCTGTAGCATCAACGTGCATCGGATAAGCAGTATAACCATCGGGCTGGATGAGGTATCCCGCCCTGTGTTTCGGGCTGATCGCTTTGAATGAAGTAAGACCAGCAGCATGAAAATCATACTCAAAGCTTCTGATCCACGCAGATGCATTGCTGAACCAATCGTCAGTGGCGGTTGCAGGCGCATGACGTGAAGAAGAAGGTGTTAGAGAAGAAACTAATCCGGAACGATCAGTTTGTGCGAAAAGAACAGATGAGATAAGTGAACTTGCAATGATGAAAGTGAGATAGAATTTTGCTTTCATAAACCAGGATTTAAGGTTAAAACATATGGCCTTCCTGGAATGGAAGATGAAGCTCAGAATCTGAATGGTGAGTGATGCCATTGATCAGCATTCAAAAGCATTCATTAATCAAAGTATTGGATAATAAACAGAGGTACGCGTTGGCTTTCCGGGGATATGAATTTCATCAACAGGCCTGCTGATGAGCGTTGGTTAGAAGTAGTTAACGTTGAATAAAATTATTCTCATATTCTTTTTCGGCGTACCTCCATGCGTTCAATAAATGCCCGGATGCGTTCATTTATTTATGAGTGTTTTATTGTAAGATGAAACTCTTAAAAGAAAGACAGGGGTTATCACGGGTTCAAATTGGTATGTGTGTTGCACCAATTGCTGCAAACCTTTTTCTGTGCATAAATTACTTACCGCCTTTCAAAAGTTGCGTGGTAGTACTACACAACCTGATGCGGCCAACTTCTTCACAGAACTTGCTCGCATCTTCAACGCTGAATCAAACAACAACACCATCAGCTTGCCATTAGCCGAAGGATCCGGAAGCATTAAGCTTACAGATACCAATAATGGCTTACAGGTGATGACTTGGGACATCCAGGTAATGGGTGTGCGCCAATTCAAGAAGCTTCCTGTAAGACCGGCTAACGGAAAGTTCTTCACGGTGATCGCCTCGTTAACCCCTAAAAACTTCCAGATCAGAAAGCGGGAAGGCACTCTTCTTCCAGACATTGTATTCATGTCTGCAGACTATCCGCTTATCTACACCTTATTGCCAGGACACAAGGTCAAAGCCCTGATCATTAATATATCCGCAGAATGGATATTCAGAGAATTCAGGGATGCTGATCCTGACATCTTATTTCAGGCACATGACCTGTTCTATGAAAAAAAACCTTTACTCTACACGGAAGAAGCATCCTTCACCCTTCACCACAATCTCGAAGATATGCAGGAGCTAATGAGTAAAGGAAGAACCGATCCATTCTATGCAAGAACCAAGACGTTATCTATCCTGCATGACATATTCCGTCGTTTGCAGACCATGCCCGTCAGCGAGAAGAAAGACAGCAATGAGCAATTACAAATGAAAATGCTGGCAGTAGAGAAGATCCTTGATGAATACCTTGACAAGAATCTGCCCTCTATCAAGGCTATTGCCAAGCAGGTCGCATTAAGCGAATCAACTCTGAAGCGCAATTTTAAAAAGGTGTATGGAATCAGTATCTATGAATTCTATCTCAAAAAGAAAATGCAGCTCGCAAGGCATCTGCTGGACCAACAGCCCATCAGCGTAAAAGAAGTTGCTTATATGCTGGGATATGAGAAGACCAGCAACTTCATTACCATGTTCAAAAAGTTCTATGATTTTTCCCCCGGTGCTTTACGCAAGAAGCTATCGATGGAGTAAATTTTTGGTGCGTAATAGTTAATGTTTCAGTTAGCCCATGATTTTTATCAAGGGCTTTTTTTTGCCTATACCACGAATCGTGTACGTGTTAGTGTGTAGTAAATCAGGGAAATATCCCTACCCAAAACGGTGTAGTATGAGCATTTTTACTGTAGAGCGTTTTCCCGTATAAATTAAAGTGAGGCAAATTATCGCCGCAATTTTTATTAGTAAATAATTTAGAAGCTGTTAGATAGACATCATTGGAAACAATGTATAATCAATCCAGACCATAGATATCCTTTGCTAGCCGAAAAGTGTTACAGTGCGCCTGAGTAATAACCCTTATATCTGTTGAATATCCTCCACCCATGGCCACTACACATGGAACAAAAACACGTCTTAATGTTTCAAAAACATAGCGGTCTCTCTCGTAGCAGCCATTCATACTTATATTAAGTTTTCCAAATTTGTCTGTAGACAGGATATCGACGCCGGAAAGATAAAAAACGAACTGAGGTTTTACTTTTTCCAGCAGCTCAGGCAATGTTTTATGGAGTTGCTCAAGATATTTCTCATCGCTTATACCATCAGGCAACCCAATATCCAGATCACTTTGCTCTTTTTTGAACGGATAGTTATGTTCTCCATGCATGCTGAAAGTGAATACGCGCGGATCATTCCTGAAAATACTTGCTGTACCATTACCCTGGTGAACATCCAGGTCGATGATGAGTATCCGCTCGGCTATTTTGTGATAAAGCAGGTAGTTTGCCGCCACAGCGAAGTCATTCAATAAACAAAACCCCTCTCCCCTGTCCGCAAACGCATGATGCGTGCCACCAGCCACATTCAACGCCACACCAGCTGCCATTGCCGCATTGCAACAATCGATGGTGCCCTGCACAATTATCCATTCACGTTCCATTAATTCCTTTGACTGGGGAAAACCAATATGCCGCTGTTCTTTTGCGCTCAGTGTAAGTTCTTTCAGTTTGTTGACGTACTCAACAGTATGGGTCAGCAGCACGATCTCATCCGGACAAGGTTCCGGACTTACCAGGTTTGCAGCCTGTATCGTCCCTTCATGCAACAATTGTTCGGGGATCAATTCGTATTTCAGCATGGGAAACCGGTGGCCTTCCGGCAACGGATGAGCGTAAACCGGGTCAAACGCGATGTGAAGTAATGAGGACATGCCACAAATATCCGCGTAAATTGTCAGAGTACTTATACCTACCTATAGATACGAAAATGGCAACATATGTTAAATTTTATCGGCTATGGTAGAAATCCTATCTCCGAAACAAACATTTGCGCTTTCACAGACTAATAACATATTGTATTTTGAGGGTTGTTATATGTTTCGTCGTATAAGTTCGTTTTTTAAGCCTGCCTTTTTAGGCAGGCTTTTCTGTTTCAGGAGGATCCGTTATTACATCTTACGGAACAGCAAGCATCCGCAAAACAATGGCGCGCTCCATGCGAGTTTGCGGCAACCAATCAAACCAGTCAGGCCTGGCGATTTACGAAACGTTCAAAAAAAATGGCAGACGGTGAAGCCTGCCATTGTCTGATCTAGTTTCCGGTAAGTTCGATCACCTGCCTTAACCTGATCGAATCAGCGCTTCCTCCGATCATTATCTCAAACTCGCCGGGTTCTGCATCATAAGCGAGGTCCTGGTTATAAAAGGACAGAACAGCCTTATCTATGGCGAATTGAACCGTTTTTGATTCTCCGGGATTCAGTGTTATTTTCTGAAATCCTTTTAGTTCTTTCACCGGACGTGCCACAGAGGCTACCTTATCCCATATATAAAGCTGCACAACCTCTGCACCAGCAACTTTCCCGGTATTGGAAAGACGGAACTTTACATTTACCGTTTCGTTCTTCGAGAATACCTTTTTGTCTGTTTCAAGCGCTGCATAGTCAAACGTTGTATAGCTCAAACCATATCCGAATGCAAAACGCGGAAGATTTGTTTCGTCGATATACGCAGAACGGTAGTGAATATTCTTCGGATCTTTTACCGGGCGTCCGGTACTGTAAGCATTGTAAGAAACCGGGATCTGCCCCACAGAGCGTGGAAAACTGATCGGCAATTTACCGGAAGGGTTATGGTCTCCGTATAAAACATCGGCGATCGCATTACCCGCTTCAGTACCCAGCCACCAGGTAAACAAAACAGCATCGGCTTCCTCAGCTATGGCATCAAAGATCAGGGGACGGCCACCCATCACCAATGCAACGACAGGCTTGCCGGTCGCTTTCACGGCCTTGAACAATTCTTCCTGTTTTCCGGGGATATGTATGTCGGCACGAGACCTTGCTTCTCCTGTCATATCACCACTCTCACCTGTCGCGAAGATGACGAGATCAGCCTGTTTGGCAATGGCAACTGCCTGTGCAAAACCTGCAGTGGATGTTCCTGTAATATCGCATCCCTGCGCATAAATAAATTTTGTTTGACCTTTCCTGTTCTGTAATCCGTCCCATACACTGACGACTGTGGCTGTATCATTGGGGAATACCACCCAGTTACCAAGCATATCTTTTTTCGATCTGCCAAGCGGCCCGATCACTGCGATGGTTTTATAGTTGCGGTGAAGCGGCAGGATCGCTTTGTTGTTCTTCAACAACACGATAGATTTTGCGGCAGCATCGCGCGCAATTGCAAGATGTTTTTTATCGCTGAGCACGTCTTTCTCGCGCTGTGCGTCAGAAAAGCGGTAAGGATCTTCAAACAACCCAAGTTCAAATTTCTTCTTTAGTATTCTTTTTACGGCATCATCGATCAAGGCCTCGCTTACTTTTCCGTCTTTGACCAGTTGACTGAGACTGCGGCGGTAAGCATTGCTTTCCATATCCATATCACTGCCTGCGATCATTGCGCGTTGTGCCGCCTCCTTCGCATCTTTTGCGTAGCCCCAGGGCACCATCTCTCCGATGGAATTCCAATCACTCACCACAAATCCACCGAATTTCCAGGCATCCTTCAAAATATCCCGTTGAAGATAAGTGCTTGCTGTTGCGGGAATGCCATTCAATGTATTGAACGAGTTCATGAAGGTGGCTGCGCCTGCATCTACAGCTGCTTTGAATGGCGGTAGATACGTTTCCCATAGTTGTTGTTTACTCATATCCGCTGCATTATAGTCGCGGCCGGCAATCGCTGCCCCATATGCAGCAAAATGCTTTGCGCAGGCCATGATCGCATCGAGTTGTCCAAGTTCTTCTCCCTGGAAACCTTTTACACGGGCAATAGCGATCTGAGAGCCGAGATATGCATCTTCCCCTGCTCCTTCCATTACCCTACCCCACCGCGGGTCACGGGCTACATCAACCATTGGAGCGAATGTCCAGTGCAGTCCCGATGCAGCGGCTTCCTTTGCTGCGATATGTGCTGTGGTACGGATAGCTTCAAGATCCCATGACGCAGCTTCTCCAAGCGGCACCGGGAAAACGGTCTGGTAGCCGTGGATCACGTCCTGCCCGAACAGCAATGGAATTTTCAGCCGCGATTGCATCGCTGCCGCCTGTATCTCCCGCGTGTCTTTTACACCCTTTACATTCAGCATGCTTCCAATCCATCCCGTTTTCAGATCATTAAGCTGATTGGTTTTCTTATCGCTTGTCGGACCGGTTACTTCGCGCCCGGAATATTGATTTAACTGCCCGATCTTCTCATCCAATGTCATCAGCTTCAAAACAGAATCAACCCGATGATCAATTGAGCGTGTTTGCGCCCGGCTGATCAACGGAGTGCATAGTAAAACCATGCAGTACAATTTCAAACGGTTCATATTTTCGGTTTATTCTTTTATGCGTTAGATAAATACCATTGCAGGGAAGTGCGAGGAACGCAGGTTTAACGATTCAATTATCAAACCTTTGAACCAGGGAGCTATTAAATGATAACACGTTCACCCTTATTTAGTGCTTATTTATATTTCCGCTGCATCTCATCGTAAAATGTCTTAAGCACAAAAAATGCTTTTTTCTTTTTTCCTGTTTCGGATATAAGACCTTTCCTGTTCCAGAAATCCTGGTAATACGGATGCTGACGGCGTGGTGAACGGAAATCCGTCAATATCCATGGTGTCATTCCCCGCAATGCCGGTATAGCCGTCAGCATCTTTATTTGGTTTACATATAGGAGTTCCTGGTACTCTTCACTCCACCGGGTTTCAGCATCTGCATGAAAACCGCCAAGAGCATCAGCACCGAATTCAGTGATCACGACCGGCTTATTGAAGCTGATCTTGAATTTATAGTTCAGCATATCTGTGGAAGTACTCCAGTACCATCCTGCGTATTCATTGAAACTTACCAGATCCAGTTTTTCGCCAAGCGGATCATTAACGATCACATCATGTCCTTCGCGGTGAATTTCAAGCGCGGCCGCCACCAATCTGGTATCATCGAGTGTGCGTGCTTTTGCAGCAAGTTTACCCATGAAAGTATGCCGCGGTTCACTCAATGGGGTTTCATTACCGATCGACCAAACGATCACACTTGACCTGTTTTTATCGCGGATGATAAGGTCCGACAATTGTGTCTCCGCATTTTTATAGGTATCCGGGTTCAACCAGGAAATAGTCCAGTAAACAGGCACTTCTCCCCAAACCATTAAACCCTTTTCATCGGCCAGCCTGATCATCTCCTCGCTGTGAGGATAATGTGCGAGACGGACGTAATTACAGTTCAGTTCTTTCGCCCATTGCAACATCATGCGCATATCTCCCTGCCCGCGGAGTCTGCCCGGTATCAACGGATTCTCATCATGCAAGGAAATACCACGGAGAAAGACGGGCTTTCCATTCAGCAGGATCTCCTGGCCTTTTGTTTCGATGGTCCGGAAACCGATCTGATCTGTGATCTTATCCTTTTCAATCGATAGCTCAACATTATACAGCTTTGGATTTTCGGGTGACCAGTAACTTATCTTTTTTACGGGAAAACTTACAACTGCTCGACCATTATTATCCGTCTGCACTTTTTGTGTAATGCCTGCTTCCGGGATGGAGATGGTAACTGTTTGCGAAATGGCCGTACCGGCAAGTTGTACAAATCCTTCTATCTTATTCAGGTTGTTCTTTGCCAGCTGTATTTTGTAATCGGCGATATACGAATCAGGGACTTCAGTCAAAAACACATCGCGGGTAATACCGCCATAGTTCCACCAGTCTGTATTAACGGTAGGGATCTCATCTTGTTTACGAGTGTTATTCGCTTTAACAACAACAAAGTTTTCTCCGTTATTCAGTTTCCCGGTAACGTCAAACTGAAACGGAGTAAAGCCGCCTTTATGCATTCCCAGCTTTTTGCCATTGAGATACACATGAGCTTCGTAATTCACTGCGCCGAAGTAGAGGAAATATTTTTTTCCGGTCTGTGGAGCGGCATTGAATTTCTGGCGAAGCCAAACAGATCCTTCATAGAACTGAAGTTTTTCCGACTGCGAATTCCAGTCGCCTGGTACTTTCAATGTGGGTGAAAGATCAAAGTTATACTCGATCAGCTCTCCCTTGTCTTTTTGTTTGCGGTCATCATAAAAGCCACCTGAGCCTGTTGGCGACTGATCATGTGGTTCGTGCCGATAGTCGTAATACCCCATTTCATACGGATCATTGATGTAGTTCCAACGACCGTCCAGGCTGAGGTTTTTTCTTCCGTAGATATGTTGCAGTAAGGGTTCTTGTGTATGACCGGCAACTGAAAAAAATATGGTTGCGATCAAAAGAAGCAAGCGGGTATTCATGTTGGATAATGTGGTTTATAAAACTTAGTTAAATGACAGGCGCGGAAAGATACAGCAGAAAAGTGTAGGGTGTACCCGGTACGCAAAGGGGAAGTCCGAAATCGTTTCCGGGCTAAGCGAAAAGCAGTAGGCCGCGGCGCAATAAAATCGCGTCATTTTACTCAATAAACCGTGCATACCCGCCAAATGGTATTGGTAAAATTAATCCTGATCGGGAAATTTGGGCGAGCGTTAACAGCTTTTCATCGCAGATCTCATTAATATTGGCCTATGCTTGAAAGATACCAGACCCTCCAGACCATTTATGAATTGGTCAGAAACGATGATCAGCCAGTGCTGAGCAATGTAAACCCGAGGGAAATTATTCTACGCCAGCCATTCAGCTGGGATGTAATTGTCACACATCTCCAGGAGTTGAAGCAGGAAGGATTGGTAGAAATACTTCAATTGAATATTGCACAGATATCCCTCACAGGCAAGGGACTTGAGCACGCTATGGCAATGACCACCAACGCAGCCGCATAGAAAACGACCAGAATGGCATAGTTTTTTTTACAAGCTGTGCATGAACTGGAATTGGGAAGAATTTTACAAAAAAGCATCTGACTGGCTGATCCTCTATGTACCGAAGATCGTCGTTGCCATAATCATTCTGTTTATTGGATTTTGGCTGATCCGTATTCTGTCGAAATGGCTGAAAAAAGTACTGGAGAGGCGAAATTTCAACGCGTCACTTCGCTATTTCCTTTTAAATCTTATTGTGATCGCCCTGCAGATCTTCGTTATCGTGATCTCGTTACAGGCAGCTGGTTTACAACTGACTTTCTTTACCGCCATTGTGGCTGGTCTTAGTGTGGCAGCCGGCCTTGCACTATCCGGCACATTACAAAATTTCGTTAGCGGCATTCTTATACTCGTGCTTCGTCCTTATCGCGTGGGAGATAATGTAGTGATGCAAAACCAGCAGGGAACCGTTGATTCCATCCAGCTGTTCTATACACTTGTAAAAACGTTTGACAACAAAACAATCATCGTCCCGAACGGGCAATTATCAAATAATGTAGTGATCAATCTAAGCCGCGAAGGCATGCGACGGATCGATGTGGAACTAAAATTTCCTTATAAAATTGATGAAGAAGCAGTTCGAAAAACCGCAGCTGACGTGATCGCGCACATCGATTCACTCAAAAAAGAACCCGGATCGCGTATCGGTGTTATCAACCTTGAACCTGATAAATATACGATCGCTATCCAGGCATGGACAAATGCTCATGGTTTTGAAGACACCAAAATGGAACTTAACGAACGCCTCATGGAAGCGTTAAAGCACCAACAACTGCTGGCTTAGCATTCAACAACATACTCAATAGAGCGCAGCGGTAATCAGTCTACTCATCCTTTTTTTTGTTACCTTAACAAAGAGAGATCAAAAGGTTTCTCACCATTGGGAACGAAATATATTCCGGATGAAACTGCTTATCCTATACTGCATTGCCAGCCTGGCAGTCATGTGTGCGCGCGCTCAGAAAGTGAACGTTCATTTTAAGAACACTTCCTTTCGTGAAGTGATCCGCCAGATAGAAAAGCAAAGTCCATACACGTTTGTATATACAAGCGAGCAGATTCAAAAGATCCCCAACGCAAATATCAATGCAGATAGTCTTGGTATCCGGGAACTCATTAATAAGCTTCTTCAAAACGCACCACTTGGATACCTGATCGATGGAAATTTTATTGTACTCGTATCAAAGACTGAACAAACGAAAACGATACGGGGACGGATCGTAACGAACGCGGGGCTGCCTGTTGAAGGTGCAACAATATATGTGCGACAAGAAAACCTGCGGACCATCACAGGTGCTGATGGAAGTTTCGAACTGTCGCAGGTTACTGCCGAAACAAGTTTAAACATCACAGGTGCGGAGATCCTTGCTGCAGAAATAAAAGTTGGCACCGCAGACTTCCTCGATATAAAAGTACAGCAGCAAATACGCGAACTGGATGAAACGATCATCCTGGGTTATGGATCCACAACACGTCGTTTCAGTACGGGCAATGCTGTGAAGATCAATACCGCAGAAATGAAAAAATTACCGGGAAATGATCTGCTACAGTTCCTCCGGGGAAAGGCTCCGGGCCTCATCGTTACATCAACCGGTACAGCTCCGGGATCATCCTCGTTAATTCAAATACGCGGACAGCATTCATTGAATCCCAATCCGCTGATCAACTACCTGATCCCGCCGGTTGATCAGCCATTTATTGTATTGAATGGTATTCCTTTCGCCCCACAAAACAATAATGCGAATCAGCTATCTTCCATCAGTTCACCCGGCAGCCTTGAAGTCTATCAAAATCCTTATGGAGGAATAAGTTCATTGGGATTGCTGAATCCAGCCGATATTGAAAGCATTGAAATATTAAAGGATGCTGTAGCTACTTCCCTTTATGGTTCAAGATCTGCAAATGGCGTAGTACTGATCACCACAAAACAGCCTGCCGGGGAAAAATTATCCGTCGAAACCATCCTATCTTCCGGGATGACACTGCGCCGGTCTGCTCCGGAAATGCTTTCCACCAGCCAATACCTGGAGATGAGGAGAATAGCTTTTTCGAATGACAATATCCAACCGGGGCTGACGGAACGCTCTTTTTCCTATGCACCCGACCTGCTGGCATTTGACAGTAGCAGGCAGGTCGACTGGAGCCATCATTTTTTTCACAAAGCCACGCCGTTCTTTAATGGCCATATCCGGCTGTCGGGAAGTTTACGCCGGGTATTGTTCACCTCCTCCGTAAGTGTGCGGAATGAAGACCATTTACTGAGAGGAAATTTTGTTTCCAAACAACTATCCTCGAATCAGCAGGTCCGTTATCAGTCTTCCAACAACAGGCTTAATGTCACGTCTGCTGTTTATTACGCCACTGGGAAAAATGTATCCACCGGCGCTGCCGCTTTACTAAGGGTCATAAGCCTGCCTCCTAATTACCCTGAGCTTTATGATCACACCGGCAAATTGACCTGGGAATATAGAGGCTTACCGCTCACCGAAAACCCTGCTGCATACCTTCTTCAGACATATACCATTCATATGTCCGCCATACAGGCCACCACCAAAATGGATTACCTGTTCGCAAAGGGATTTTCGTTCAGCTTCCGTACCGGATATAGCGGATTCACCACCAGTGAAGCATCACTCATCCCTCCTGCTTCACTCAGTCAGCAACAGCAAAGGAACATCCGTTCATTATACGGTACGGGAAAATTTGCAACAACTGTAGTGGAACCGCAGCTGGAATACAAATGGAGCACTAAAAAAATAACCTTACTGATGATGTCTGGTGCTACACTGCAGCATCATTCCATTTCTCTTGAATCAAAAAGGGGAACTGGTTATAGTGGAGATGTGCAGGCACTAACCCTATCCAATGCTACACGCATAGACCAGCGGCAAATTGAAGATAAAAACAAGTATGAAAGCTTACTGGCCAGGATCTCACTGCAGGTGGCGGGCAGGTATATTCTCGATATGACGGGAAGACGGGAGAACTCCAGTCATTTCAGCAGCACTGCAAAAACCGGGTTGTTTTCATCAGCCGGTGCTGCATGGATCTTTACAGAAGAACCGTTTTTAAAAAAGAACCTTTCTTTTATAAACTATGGAAAGCTGCGGGTTTCTTATGGAACAACAGGCAATGATAATATCGGGTATAGTCATTTCAGGGATTCGTGGTCAAGGGTCTCCACCTATACGAGCAATCAGGCAACTCCTGATAATACAAACGAGATACCCTTCGGATGGTCTGTTACCCAAAAAGCAGAAGCAGCGATCGAATGCTATGCACTGAACAACCAGTTATCCGTGATCATTGCATCCTACTTTCACCGGACAGGCAAACAACTGATCAGCCAGCTTTCCTCCAATCAGAACACCTCAACAAGGTATATCCTGAATTACCCGGCGATCGTTCAAAATCGTGGCTTTGAGTTGACGGTTGCTTACAGATCAGGGGAGCGTGATAAGTTCAAGTGGTCTTCAGCAATAAATATCACCTCGCACAAAAATTCTCTCAGGCATTTTGAGGGATTGGCAACAAGTCTTTATGCCGGCAGATACTGGGAAGGTTTTCCTTTGGAAACCAAACAGCCTTTGCGATTTACCGGTGCAGATCCGGCAACAGGCGTTTACCATTTCCAGGAAGATCCTTCTAACTATGTAAGTACAGTACCTTCGCTGTACGGAGGTTTAGCGCAGACGATCGGCGTTGGCCGCTGGAAAGCCGACCTGCAATTTGATTTCCGTTTTCAAACAGGCATAAATTATCTCCGCTCCATTTATAACCTTCCTCCGGGATCAAACATCAATCAGCCTTCCCTGACTGCAGGTTTCTGGAGATCGCCGGGAGATCTTACGCAGATCCAAAAGCCCACTGTAAGCATATCTTCTCCGGCACAACTGGCGTCCTTTCTTATTCCCGGCTCTGACGCGATCTATAGCGACGCGTCTTTTTTACGTTTAAACCAGGTTTCGGTCAGTTATGCTGTTGGCCATAAGAATAAGGCGAACATCCCACCTTCTATCCAGCTATACATTCAGCTGCAGAATATTTTAACGATAAGCGGTTTTCCTTTGGCTGATCCGGAGAGCCAGCGTTTCTACTCCTATCCGCAGGGAGCAATGGTTTCTGCAGGAATTATTATAAAAAACTAACCCACCGTGTAAGGGCGGGTTAGTGATGACTACATACAATATCGATCAGATCGTCGGACGCATCTCTCCTATTGCTTCAGGCTCTCTCCAGCCTGGACGTAAGTGGTTGGTACCTTCTTCTATTTCCATCGGGTCGAAGCCGATGGTACATTTATATAACCACGGAAAGGTGGGGCAAATGTACTCTGGCATATAGGGAGAAATGGTAATGAATTCTACCATGTCATCGTGAAATAATGACCCCGTACCATATCCTGGTTTGATCTTGAACCACCAAAGATCCCATGACCCTTTCTTATTCTTAACTGGCATTTTTTTGGGTGCAGTGAATGCACTGAGGCTGATGGCTACAGCAATAGCCACCACCCCTAAAAGATACTTTTTCATATCAGGTGTTGCTTGGTTTATGATGCTTACTCTGTTATGCAGGTTTTCAGCTTTCCCTGTTGCCGGCTTTGGCCAAAGCCAGCGTTTTTATTGCAATAACCTTTTTCGTAAATAGAAAACCTGTCAATGCCATCGTCATAGCGGCAATGTTCACCCAAAAATGTTGTGTCCATGTAAGCCATGGAGCGATACCACTGCACGAACAGGGAAGATCTTTCTCCAGCATTAATGAGTAACCGATATAACCTGCATACAGC
This sequence comes from Chitinophagaceae bacterium, assembly GCA_040509495.1. GTDB lineage: Bacteria > Bacteroidota > Bacteroidia > Chitinophagales > Chitinophagaceae > Terrimonas_A. The sequence continues at coordinate 20,968 of JBEVKW010000048.1, forward strand.
AGGAGAATACAAAAACAATAGATAAAGCCAATACGGCGCGTGCCGGGAATGGACAATAACAGAACAGGAAGGAGATTCACTATGGAGAGAACGATGGCTGTCATCTTTGCGTACTTTCCCACGACAGGCACCAGCGTTAAAGTAAACTGGAAAATCTCGTAGTTGAAAAATTTGCTTATCGCTGCATAGGCGAATATAAATATGAGTATGGCCGCTATAGCCTGAACGGCTATGGCTCTGGATAGAATTTTCATAAATTGATAGGTTTGGTCAACAAGAATTCAAGGGCCGCATTGGTGCCGCCAGAAAAAATCCTTACGTCTTTCAGCCTGGGATTTTTTAAAGAAGAGGGAGTAGACACTCCCCCCGGTAACCACACTAAAGTGGGAACGAAATATTATTGAATGGAGATCGTAATGAGAAAGACTATCCTGAATTGCTTGCATTCTTTCCTTTCCTGTTCACCGGCTGGATGTCTTTAGGATCTTTAGCCTCTTTGTCAACTTTGTTCTCCTGATGAAGCATCACCGTAATTCTGTTTTCCAACTCTTTGCGGTATTTATCACTAAAAGAAAACTTTACATCCTTTAACACTACTTCATCTTTATCAAAGGAAATAATGCGGTCAAGAGCAACCAGTGTACCTCTGTTCACACGTGAAAAAGAATCAGCCGGGAGAATAGTTTCCAGTTGCTTTAAACTCAAATGCGGAATAAATATGCCCTGATCTGTACAGATCTTTACGTGATGAGCAACCGACAACACATAGCGAATATCTTTTACATCGATTCGTATAAATTTCTTTTTCAAATGAATAAAGAAAAACGATTGCATACAGATTAAGGTTTGTTTGATAAAGTCCGCCATCGACAAACAGATTTTTGATTATGATCAGCTTTCTGTTCTAACAAGTCATTTTTGCGTGTCGGTGACTAAACTTTGCCTGCATTTTTTTTACCACAGAACAAACCATTCTGCCTGCTGCATTTCATCCCCCGGTTGGGGTGAATGTAATTAAGATCGTTCCCTGCGTGTCTGTTAAGTGATGTTACCGGGGCTAAAGTAATTACTGAAACAAGGCATTATCAGCTGTTCAGCACAAATGGTCTGATTGACGGCATGAATTTGCCCGGTAAATGATGTTCCTCCTTACATTTGCTTTACATGACGATCAAATCTCAATACCTCGAAATCAAATCCTCCGGCATTCCGGGAGCCGGCCTCGGTTTGTTCACCAAAATTTTTATCCCTATCGGATCTCTGGTGATAGAGTATAAAGGCGTGGTTACAACATGGGATGAAGTGAAAGACCAGATCGACAACGACTACATATACTATATCAGCCGGAATCATGTGATTAATGCAGCACCTACTCCTAAATCGATGGCGCGGTATGCCAACGACGCAAAAGGAATGACACAAATTCCCGGCATCAACAACAATTGCACCTTTAAGAAAATTGACGGCAGAGTGTATATAAAAGCCCGGGCAAACATCAATGCCGGCAGTGAGATCTTTGTCAATTACGGAAAACAATACTGGGATACCGCCAAAAACAATGCAGCACTGGAGAAAGAAAGACTAGCGGAAGAAGCAAAAGCAAGACGAGAGGAAAGTGAACACGAACAATGAAGAACTGCGAAGCTGAATAAAACTATCCTCTCTCAAAAGGAGTATTACTATAATAAAAGTCGAAATAAACTATCTTACCTGCAAGATTACAAAACGCATGAAACCATTAAACTTACTGCTGATACCAATAGCGCTGCTGATCTTTTCCTGCAACAATAGAGAGCATGCTGATCTGCTTGTCTATAACGCCACGATCTATACGGTTGACTCCGCTTTTGCCACCACTGAAGCCATGGTGGTCAAAGACGGAAAGATCCTCGCAACCGGCACCAGGGCTGACCTTGAAAAAAAATACAATGCGGTTCAGCAAATGGATGCATTGGGAAAATTCATCTACCCGGGCCTGATCGATGCACATGCTCATTTCGTGGGATATGGAACGGGCCTGCAAACAGTAAATCTCACCGGAACAGAGAGCTGGGCCGATATTATCACGCGCGTCAGCGGGTTTGCTAAGGAGTTACCAAAAGATCAATGGATCATCGGCCGTGGTTGGGATCAGAATGACTGGCCTGTTAAAGAATTTCCCACCAACGAAGAACTGAACCGCCTCTTCCCGGATCAACCGGTACTGCTCACCAGGGTGGATGGCCACGCTGCTATTGCGAATCAGAAAGCACTGGATGCAGCTGGCGTGAAAGCTGGAGATCAACTTACCGGTGGTGAAGTGGAAAGCAATAAAGGAAAACTTACCGGCATCCTAATCGATAATGCCGTAGACCTGGTTTCCGCGAAAATCCCCGCACTGACGCCGGCCCAGTTCCGGGAAGCCCTGCTCGACGCTCAACGGAATTGCTTTGCCGTAGGTCTTACAACGATCGACGATTGCGGCATCAACGCTCCGGAAACGGAACTGATCAAACAAATGCAGGATAGCAATCAACTGAAAATGCGCCTGTATGTAATGCTGAGCGATAACAAGAACAATTACGACTATCTCGATAAAAAAGGGATCATCAAAACTGACCGCCTTCATGTTCGCGCGTTTAAAGTCTATGGAGATGGAGCGCTCGGATCACGTGGAGCATGTCTCCTTCAACCTTATACCGACAAGCCCGGGCATCACGGATTTCTTCTGAGCGAGCCTGCACACTTTGACTCGGTAGCCAACTGGATCGCCCGGCGCAATTTTCAGATGTGCACACACGCCATCGGAGACAGTGGCAACCGTACCATTTTATCTATCTACAATAAATACCTGGACGGACACAATGACCGCCGCTGGAGAATTGAACATGCGCAGGTGATAGACCCGGCCGACTTCAGCCTGTTCGGAAAGTCATCAATCATTCCTTCCGTACAGCCCACCCACGCTACCTCAGACATGTACTGGGCCGAAAAACGTCTCGGTACTGAAAGAGTAAAAGGAGCATATGCCTACAAACAATTGCTGGAGCAAAATGGATGGCTGCCTCTCGGCACCGACTTTCCCGTAGAAGACATCTCTCCTTTCAAAACTTTTTACGCCGCTGTAATAAGGAAAGATGCAAAAGGCTGGCCCGAAAACGGCTACCAGACTGAAAATGCGCTCAGCCGCGAACAGGCGCTGCGGGGAATGACCATCTGGGCCGCCCGCGCTAATTTCGAGGAAAAAGAAAAAGGCAGCCTCGAACCCGGCAAATTCGCTGACTTTATCATTTTGGACAGAGATCTTCTAAAAGCTCCTGAAAACGAATTACTTGAAGCAAAAGTGCTGGAAACATTCGTGAACGGGGAATCGGTTTACAAAAAGCGCTGACCCTGGTCGGTTGACCGTTGGCCGTTGTTCGTTGACCGTTGTCCGTTGACCAGAATCAAATCGTGAATGAGAATAATATCGAAATAGTTAAAACTGTTGACCTTCAGTCAACGGTGAACGAACAACGGTCAACGGACAACGCACAACGGACAACGGCCAACGAATCACCACCGATCTTCAATGGCTCACCATCAAATTTTTACTATCTTCGCGGGATGATTTGGAATGAAAACAGATCAGTTCGTATAGCCATACTCGACCTATATGAGGGACAAGCCAACCAGGGGATGCGTTGTATCCGCCAGATCGTAAAAGACTGGGCGGAGAAAAACGATCTCGATGTCCATTCCACCGAGTTTGATGTGCGCCTGAAAAATGAAGTACCAGACACGTCTTTTGACATCTACATTTCCAGCGGAGGCCCCGGCGACCCGCTTTCCAGCAGATTTGAAGACTGGGATATTTCCTGGTGTAAATGGGTGAAAGAGATCATCCGCTGGAATGCCAACCCGGATAATCCCCAGAAAAAACATACTTTCTTTATCTGCCACTCTTTTCAACTGGCCTGCCGTTATTTCAACGCAGGATTGGTATGCAAAAGAAGATCCACCGCTTTTGGCGTTTTCCCCGTGCACATGTTGCCCGCAGGACATGAAGAGTCTGTATTTGACGGCCTCCGTGATCCATTCTATGCAGTAGACAGCAGAGATTTCCAGGTGATCCAGCCCAACCATGGCCTGCTCGAAGACATGGGTGGCGAGATCCTCTGTATTGAAAAAAGCAGGCCCCATGTACCATACGAAAGAGCCATTATGGGAATCCGCTTTAACCCTTACATGATCGGCACACAGTTTCACCCCGAAGCCGACGCGCAAGGCATGAGCCTTCACCTGCAAACCGAAGACAAAAAGGTAACCGTGATCGAAAATCATGGCGAAGAAAAATGGCAAAGCATGGTGGAACAACTGGAAGACCCTGATAAGATACGCTGGACATATTCGCACGTACTGCCGAACTTCCTCAACCTGGCGATCGGCCAGCTGGTACCAGCAGAATTGGCGTAATAAAGTAAAAAGTCAAAATTAAAAAGTAAAAAAAGCTGCCCCAGGGATGACCCCAAATTCCCGGGCACCGTTTTTACTTTTTAATTT
>JBEVKW010000049.1:0-9857 GCA_040509495.1 Chitinophagaceae bacterium
TTCCATTCACGCGTAGTGGTTATCCAGTTATTACGGTTGTCATAGGTGTACTTGTCTTTCTGATAATTATCTGCGTTGGTAAATTCGTTAGTGATATGGCCATATGGGTCGTATTCTATTTTTGTGTCTTCAAAACTTTCCCCATCAGGAAGTGATTTCTTTTTCAAGATCACCCGGCCTTTATCATCGTATTTGTTTACATAGTATATAAAGGAAATAAGCTCCCCATAGGTGAATGCAATTTCTTCCAGCAATAGGCCGTTGTCGCTAAATTTATACGTTGACATTTTCTTTTCTTTCCCCTTTGCATCGTAGGTGGTTTTTTCGTCCAGCTGCTTTTTCTCATTATAAGCGAATGTTTCTTTTTCACGCAACGTTCCATCTCCGTTGTACAAGCTCGCGGTAATTAAGTCTCCCTGGTCATTATATTTCTTTTTGAGTTTGGTTTCGAGTGCTCCTTTTTGATCAAATGTGTTCAGTTCTATTTCCTTCCCATCGGCATTATAAATTGCCTGGAGAAGCGTTACGTCACCATTCTCATCTTCCTTTTTTTCGATAAGATTATTAGCCTTATCATATTTATAGGTTGTTTTGGTAGTGGAGCTGCCGATCACGAGTTTAGACGAGGTTAAGAATCCGTCTTTATTGTATTCCTCGGTTTCTGTCATCTGTATGAATTGTTTGGTCAGTTCTCCAAACTTTTCCTCGGCACGGTGATAAACTGTTGTGACCGATTTTACCGGCCCCAATAGATTGTTGGTCGAGCGATCAATTTTCTTCAGTTGTGCCGACACGCTCATACTCAGGAATAGAACCAGGACGGGAGCAATTAGTTTCATGTGTTGCGGAATTTACGGCTGGTTCCCTGTTGGGCCAGCGGATGATAACGCTAATAAACGGAGTATATTTCATTCAGACAAAGGCACGGAGCAATTGGGGAAACTATTTTTCCTGCTGAGGGGTTTTTGTCCCTCTTTATGAGCATTGTGAAAATGAGGTTATTTTCTTATGTAGATTCACTGATGGCTTTAGTCCTTCCCGATTGTCCATCTCGGGCTTGGTCGTTTCAATTTTTCAAACAACGGGTCAGATCGTCTGACTTCTTAAAAGGAGTGGAGGATGTGATGTTCTTCAAGGTTTTCCGGGATTATCAAGCTGCTGCTGGGGACGATGAATGGTTGCGACGGAGTTTGACGTATGAGAAGTTGCAACCGATGAAGAAGCGAGCCTTGCAAATGCATAACAAATCATTCTTGTTATCAGTAATGCGTCGATCAAAATGAACAGTAGCGATCGCAACGTTTATCCTTGCTAAAAGATTAATTCATTGTGTCCGTTGCGATCGTTATGTGACTATTATTCTGGCAGGTATAAGCGGTCAACACAGCTAGATCACCGGATCAAGTACCCCGGAGAAGTTGACACTGTCTGAAACTCCATCTCCCGAAAAGCTTACGGAGAAACCCGATACTTCGAGGTCATTATTTGCATTTACGAACACGGACCCCGAATGCGCCCCTGGTGTAAAGAATCCACTTCCGTATCCGTATCGTATGTCGGCAATACGTGATACACTTGTGGCCGGATTATATTCAACTCTTACCGTTACAGTAATTCCATTGGAGTTACTTGTGTTAGTGAAGGTGCCTTCATACCATGCGAATGCATCATTCGCTTTTTGCGCGGAGTTCACTTCAGCCTGCTTTGTTGTGAACGAAAAAGCGGAGCATAAAAAAAGACAGGTGATTAAACCCGCAATCAGTTGTTGCAATTTCTTCTTCATAAGTAAAAATTTAAGGTGATAAAATCAGGAGTGGTTCAATGTAGATATTTTGAAGAAGGCTGCAAATTATTTTTATGTATTTAGGTGTTTACCTATACACTGATAAGTTTAATTTAAGAGAATACACTAATGAAAATGGTAGGGGAATTCGAAAGAGTTTTAGTTAATGTTTCAAGTAGCGATCATGTTTTTGAAACAGTCGTTAACAGAAAGCATTGCTAATAGAACTCAGTTCCAATTATCAATCTTTACATCATACGGGTCGGGATTTCCTTTTCCTGTTTCAATCAATGATTTCAAACTCATTAAGAATATCGCCCACTTAGTACTGCAATGATGCATGAATTCAACCGGTTCTTTCCAGTTAAGGTGTTTGAAAAGAATGATGATGAAGTCTCCGTCTTGTTTCAATTCAAATTGAATGGTGGTGGGCATCCACTCTTCCGGGCCTTCCGCCAATTCCCATTTCACCAGTGTTGGTGCGTTCAGTTCCGCGACCCGCATATCAAACCCACCTGCTCCAAAACGGAATTGAATGATATTCCCGACTTTATCTCCCTCTCCTTGTGTGTTGGAGGTCCACCAGCCGGCAAGGCCGTCCTGTGTGGTTAACGCCTTGTAAACCTGGTCGATCGATGCTGATCTGATCCCAACTTTGTGTAAGATATCTGCCATGGTTGAATGATTTTTCTCAAAATTATTGTCTGTTCCGGACTTTCATGCTGTGTGAAATGGACAATCTCACGGGTTGATTTGGACAGCACAGATCAGTATTTTTACATAAAAAGATGAAACATATCTCCATAATTGTGCCTGATGGTGAGAATAACCTGAGCAGTATTGTGGGAGCGTATAAGATCCTTATGCGGGCGAATGCGTATGTCAGGGAGAGTCGCGGTGCTGATCTTTATCAGATCCAGTTGGTGGGGGTGAAGGAAGAGGTGGAGTTTCATGGTGGATTGTTTACGGTGAAACCGCAGGTGTTGTTATCATCCGTGTCACATACTGATCTCCTCATCATCCCGTCATTGAATCACAATTATCAGCAAACGATCAGGAAGAATGCAGCATTGATCAATTGGATCCAGGAGCAATACAAGAACGGGGCGGAGGTTGCCAGTATTTGTACAGGAGCTTTTCTTTTGGCGGCCTCGGGGCTGTTGAACAACAGGACCTGCTCTACCCATTGGGCATTTGCGAATACCATCCGGAAATTGTTTCCTGAGATCGATCTTCAGGAAGATAAGATCATCACGGATGAAAATGGGATTTATACCAACGGAGGGGCTTATTCATTTTTGAACCTGATCATTTATCTCGTCGAAAAATATTTCGACCGAAAGACTGCGGTGTTTTGTGCTAAGGTTTTTCAGATCGAGATAGACAGGTTTTCACAATCTTCATTCATTATATTCAAAGGGCAGAAAGAACATGATGATGAGGTGATCAGGCAGGCACAGGAATATATAGAAATGAATGTACAGGAAAGAATCTCGATGGAATCATTGTCATCAAAATTTTCTGTGGGAAGGCGAAACTTTGACAGGCGGTTTATCAAAGCGACCGGTAATACGCCGGTTGAATATGCGCAACGGGTGAAAGTTGAAGCGGCGAAGAAGGCGTTTGAAACGAATCGCAAAACGATCAGTGAGGTGATGTATGAGGTGGGGTATTCGGATGTGAAGGCGTTTAGGGAAGTGTTTAGAAGGGTAACGGGCATGACGCCGATGGAGTACAAGAGCAGGTATAGCAAGGACGCGTTAAATGCGGTGGTTTAATTGGTTGTAGTGTTTTGTTTTTTCTGGCCACGATTTTAATCGTGGGCGGGCCATCGGCGGAGATTTCCAATGAACAGAAGAATGATTGAACATTCTTCCTCCCACGGTTGAAACCGTGGGCTGTTGCGCGACCTGAAAACGGGAGCGAAGCTTGAAACGGCAAATGCATTTATATCGCATGTTCGATCAAATATTCCTGGCCCACAATTGAAATCGTGGGCGGGCCATCGGCGGAGATTTCGAATGAACAGGAGAATGATCGAACATTCTTCCTCCCACGGTTGAAACCGTGGGCTGTTGCGCGATCTGAAAACAGGTGCGAAGCTTGAAAATGTAAGAGCATTTATAATGTATGTTCAATGAATATTTCCTAGCCCACGATTTTAATCGTGGGCGGCCCGATCCGGGTCATCTGAATGCTCAGTTTCCCAGCTTTAATTGTGAGTTGAATCTGATTTTAAGTTATCGGGAATACCCTTTGATGTATTAACATTTTCAGCTTCTTCAGCCTCTTTATGTGCATCATTCAACATCTTCATAAACCGCTTCGCCTGTTCAGGCGTTCGGATGATCTGATGCAGGGAAGACCTGGTCACACTTCGCTTCGGCCATTTCATGCCGTTTCCTTTGCACTCTTGTGCTTTCTTCTTTAAGTCGTCTAGCGCTTTTTTTAAAGATTCATCCATAGTTTAAGGTGTTTAATTTTTCAATTTGAAAATGAAGTAATTGAACATTTGATCCCAGGGAAGTTCAATTTCCTTTTTGATGGTTGCAATCCCTGGTATGATATCGGCAAAATCAAATGGGTTATCATATTGCATCTTACCGAAACGCGTTATTCTTACATAATACTTTAATCCCGACAGTATGAGTCGCTCATTGAGATACTCAAAGTTTTTCTGCAAAATCTGATAATACAAACGTGCCCTGCGGTAATCTGATCCGTCAAATCCAACCGAATGCGTTGGGTTTTCTATCAGGTAATTCCATGCATTGAACAGTATCGTTGAAAACACTTTTGAATGATCGAAGTGAGCTAATTCTGCTTTATCATCTATTCTGTTTCCTTTAAGCGGCCCGAAAGCCATATTATAAACATCTGGCATCAACTCATGCGACTCATTGCTTATTTGTATATATACCGGGACTATCTTTCCATCTCTCAACACAGTGGTAAACTCACTGTTCCGAAAATCTTCCGTGATCTGGCGCAGGTCATATCTGTTGCCAAAATCAATTTTTACATTCCGCACCATTCTCTCTATGCAATTATAACTCGAAGCTATTGCAAGCGTGAGAAACTAACACGTATTACCGTCATGTTTTTTACCCGATTTTATCGTTTTTTTCATCGGAAAATTATTTCAAGCTCTATTTTTAGAATAAAGTCTAAGCAACTGAGAAAGCAGAACACGTATCATCATGCAGGTGCCAACATGGCGCCTCCATGATTAAAGCAGCAAGAAGCGTTTAATGCGACAGTAATCTTCAACTCCATCCACTACATCCCGTAATCCGAAAACGGACGGCTTCTACGAAACCGATGTGTAGACACAGTCTACACATAACCGCTTAGTATTGAAACCTCATTTCATCATCGACCCATTCGCGTTCCTTCGCGGCCATTCGCGCTCATTCGCGAGCAATAAAAAAGAGCGTGCCGCTTTCGCAACACACTCTATATATTTAACGTCCAGGTTAAAATCATCTTCCATCACAAACGACCCATTCGCGCCTATTCGCGGCCATTCGTGCACCATTCGCGTTAGGAGCCGCAGGAGATACACCCATCCTGCATCGTACAAACCGCTCCCTCCGTAAACGTCGGTTCAATATTCGCCGCTGCTGCAGCTACTGCCGCATCACCCGCTTTACCTTCCGAACTGATCGAAGTATTCGTTTTGTTATCGATCAATGGCTCAACAGACTTGCCGCCTTGTTTCTCCACCGTGAACTGTACCGCCTGTGAAGCCGCTTTCGTACGCAGGTAATACATACCTGTTTTCAATCCTTTCTTCCAGCCATAGAAATGCATGGAAGTCAGTTTACCCGCAGTAGGCGCATCAACAAACAGGTTCAGCGATTGCGACTGGCAAATATATGCTCCACGGTCTGCCGCCATATCAATGATCGCACGTTGTTTGATCTCCCAAACTGTTTTATAGATCTCTTTGATATGATCAGGGATCGCATTGATCTTCTGAATAGAACCATTATTCGAAATGATCGCATTCTTCATGTCATCTGTCCACAGGTTGAGATCAACGAGATCTTTCAACAGGTGTTTGTTGACCACCACGAACTCCCCACTCAATACGCGACGAACATAAATGTTCGATGTATATGGCTCGAAGCACTCGTTGTTACCGAGGATCTGCGAAGTAGATGCCGTAGGCATCGGCGCCACCAGCAATGAGTTGCGTACACCATGCTTCAGTACTTCCGCTTTCAGCGTGTACCAATCCCAACGCAGCGTTGGTTCAACATCCCACATATCAAACTGGAAAATTCCTTTTGATACAGGAGAACCCGCAAACGTTTCATAAGGACCGTCCACTTTCGCGAGGTCTTTACTTGCTGTCATTGCTGCAAAGTAGATCGTTTCGAAGATCTCTTTGTTCAGTCGTTTTGCTTCGTCACTTTCGAATGGCAAACGCATCAGGATGAAAACATCCGCCAGGCCTTGCACACCGAGTCCGATCGGACGGTGACGCATGTTCGAGTTGCGCGCTTCATCAACAGGATAGTAGTTGCCGTCGATGATCTTATTCAGGTTCTTCGTAACCTCGTAAGTTACTTCGTACAGTTTATCGTGATCGAACTTGCCATTCACTACATAGCGTGGCAATGCCAATGAAGCGAGGTTACAAACCGCTACTTCATCAGGTGATGTATACTCGATGATCTCTGTGCAGAGGTTAGAACTTTTGATAGTTCCGAGATTCTGCTGGTTGCTCTTACGGTTTGCTGAATCTTTATACAGCAGGTAAGGCGTACCGGTTTCGATCTGTGCATCGAGGATCGCGAACCACAGTTCCTGTGCTTTCACCGTTTTGCGGGCACGTCCTTCTGCTTCGTATTTGTGATACAATGCTTCGAATTCTTCGCCCCAGCACTCATGCATGCCTGGCGCTTCGTTAGGGCAGAATAGGCTCCAGTTGCCATCTTCTTCAACGCGTTTCATGAACAGGTCAGGGATCCAGAGTGCATAGAACAGATCACGTGCACGCATTTCTTCCTTACCGTGGTTCTTGCGGAGATCGAGGAACTCGAACACGTCAGCATGCCATGGCTCAAGATAAACAGCGAATGCACCTTTGCGTTTGCCACCACCCTGGTCTACATAACGCGCCGTGTCATTATAAACACGCAGCATCGGGATGATACCATTGCTGGTACCATTCGTACCACCGATATAACTACCCGTAGCACGGATGCCACTGATCGCCAAACCGATCCCGCCGGCACTTTGAGAAATTTTAGCCGTTTGTTTCAGCGTATCATAGATACCGTCAATGCTGTCTTCTTTCATGGTGAGAAGGAAGCAGGATGACATCTGGGGTTTAGGTGTACCTGCATTGAACAATGTTGGTGTCGCATGTGTGAACCAACGCTCGCTCATCAGGTTGTATGTTTTGATCGCAGACTCGATATCGTTTCTGTGGATACCGATCGCCACACGCATGAACATGTGCTGTGGGCGTTCTGCTACTTTACCTTCAAGTTTCAGCAGGTAAGATTTCTCCAGCGTTTTGAAACCGAAATAATCGAACCCGTAGTCACGGTCATAGATGATGGTAGAATCCAGCAGTTCGTCATTGTCCTGGATGATCTGCCATACTTCGTCAGACAGGAGTGGGGAATATTTACCGGATTTTTCATCCACACAATCATAGAGCGCTTTCATTGTTTTGGAAAAGCTCTTGGTCGTGTTCTTGTGCAGGTTGCTCACCGCGATGCGGCTTGCGAGCAATGCATAGTCAGGGTGCTTTACCGTAAGTGAAGCAGCTGTTTCCGCAGCGAGGTTATCGAGTTCTGTAGTGGTCACGCCATCATACAATCCTTCGATCACTTTCTTTGCTACATCAATTGAGTTTACGAATCTTCTGTCCAGGCCGTAACATAGCTTTTCTATCCGAGCGGTGATCTTGTCGAATTTCACGCTCTCCTTTTTTCCGTCTCTTTTGATTACTTGCATAGCAGATATATTTATATAGGTTAGTAGTGTCGCTCTTTATACAATTCTTATTCCGGAAAACATCATTTTCAGATGTTTAACAAAGCATAACTTCAAATCAGCTGATATGTTCGTTCACTGATGAAGATGCTGATGATTCACTTTTTCAAATAATGAAAAAGCAGATCAGGATTCTTGTATTTCAAATGGAAAAAAAACGGATTGTCCTTCAGATTCCTTTTCCAGGTTGATTTACAAAAGCCATTGCCTTTGCAGGCTTTCTTTGGATTGTTGGATTCGCCTTCGGCGATGTGGTTTCTTGATGGGATATTGAGCAGCACGAAAAGCAGTTAGTTCTGCTGCGGATTTTATATTCGATTGGCGTAGAGGAACGCGGCGGACGCGGCGAACCGCGGCGAGCGCAACGTTAACCTCATAACCTTAAGAACTTTCATCATTGATTTTTTTATCGAAGATCCTGACTTACTGTATTTCGCCGCGATCGCCGCGATCCGCTGCGTCCGCCGCGTTCCTTTCACGCCAGTCGATCTAGAAATCTTCCTCCGTAGAAAACGCCTGGTCTTCCTTATTCGAAAGAACGCCCGCTTTCTGATAATCTCCTACTCTCTTCTCAAAGAAATTCGTCTTACCCTCCAGTGAGATCATCTCCATAAAATCAAACGGATTCGTTGCATTGAACATCTTCGGATAACCGAGTTCTCCCAACCAACGATCTGCAACAAACTCGATATATTGTTGCATCAACTTCGCATTCATTCCGATCAATGCCACCGGCAACGCTTCTGTAATAAATTCTTTCTCGATCGCCACAGCATCACCAATGATCGCATACACCTCTTCCTGGCTCATCTTTTTATTCAGCATGCTATACAGCAGACAGGCAAATTCACAATGCAAACCTTCATCGCGACTGATCAGTTCATTACTGAACGTCAACCCCGGCATCAAACCTCTTTTCTTCAGCCAGAAGATAGAGCAGAAGCTTCCGCTGAAGAAGATGCCTTCCACAGCTGCGAATGCAACCAGTCTTTCCGCAAAAGAACCGTTCTCGATCCAGCGCAGTGCCCATTCCGCTTTTTTCTTTACCGCAGGAACGGTATCGATGGCATGGAACAGTCGGTCTTTTTCTTTTGGATCTTTGATATAGGTATCGATCAGTAATGCGTAAGTTTCTGAGTGGATATTTTCCATCATGATCTGGAAGCCATAGAAGCAACGCGCTTCCGGAAGTTGCACTTCGCTCATGAAGTTCACCGCCAGGTTCTCGTTCACAATGCCATCACTTGCTGCAAAGAATGCCAGTACATGGGAGATGAAGTGTCTTTCGCCATCATTCATCGAAGCCCAGTCCTTCGCATCAGCGCCCAGGTCGATCTCCTCTGCAGTCCAGAAGCTAGCCTCATGTTTTTTATACTGTTCCCAGATCTTCGGGTAGTTGATCGGGAGGATCACAAATCGGTCTTTATTTTCCTTTAACAGCACTTCCTCTTCGTTCTGCATAGCGGTTGATTGATCAGTTATATATAATGCGGCATGTCGGGAGACAGAGATCCCACGCCCGGGTGAGGGGTGGAGTCAATGAACGATCTCGGCAATGCCTTATTTTTTATGGAAATGTCCTAACAATAAATTCATATGGCTGATCTGTTATCCTCCTAATCTTTTGGAAACCACCTCACAAATACTATAGTGGTCAAATCGGGAGGGCCAGATCTGTCAGACAGAATGTCTGTTTGTTGGCTGATTTATCGTAGAACTGTAACGAATGTAGTTGTTAAATCAGGAAATTCCCGGAGGTACTTCTTAACAAATGTGGATAGTTTTTTTCTGTGGAAAACGGTCTTTGGCAGGACTAAAAAGAGTATATTCTGAGGTTGATTTTTACAGAATCTGGTGGAATTCGGAGGCGAATTTTCCGGATAGTTTTTCACTTCTACGTAAAATTTTGGTGAATAAAAATCGCTGTACATTTCGGTTGGGCGACTGGATTACCAGAGAATTCGGACAATGACGGGAAACAACCGTCCGCAAATTTGTCAGTGTATATTTTGTTAGCTGGCGTATAAGGAACGCGGCGGACACGGCGAACCGCAGCGGA
>JBEVKW010000050.1:0-4214 GCA_040509495.1 Chitinophagaceae bacterium
TTCCTTGCGATCTCTTTGCGCACTTTGCGATCCTCCTGCGCCGTTAAATCAAACGCCCCACCCCGTCCGTCGGCATCAATATATTGAATTACAACACCTTTTAGACAACACCCCCTTTTTCATCTTTCCTTCATGTTCGGGTTATAGGTTTGTTTTGTAAATCAAACACAGTATTAAAAACAGACTTTATGAAAACGAATCTTTTATTTGCAGCAATCCTTTTTTCTTCTGCAACATTTGCACAGGAAGCAAAAGTGAAAACAACTCAATCGGCCCGGGCTACCTCTTCAGTAAAGGTAAATGACCAGGCGGCGGTTAACGCAAACGGTTCTGTAAACTCTTCGGCAACAATCCATGGCGGCAGATCGACCGTAAATGCTACCAAAGAAGCGGCAGTTGAGACGGGTGTAAAAGCAAAAGCAAGGATCAAACAGGAACAGGCTCAGGCTTCTGCGCAAACAGAACAGGCCGTAAACGCAACCGCACAGCGTTTGCCTAAAGCACGTATTTCATCAGAAGGCGGAAGTTCTGCGGGTATTTCATCGGGTCAGAACAATAAACTGCAAACAGATGCGTCTCTGAATAGTACGACAAACTTATCTGCCCGCCCGGTGAATACACACACGGCGATCAGTAAAAATGTGACGGTTAAAACAAAACGGGTGGAAGCTACCAGCAGCACTGCTGTTAAAACAGCTACTACGGTAAAGCCAAAACCGGTGGCCATTAAAACCCAAACCATGTCAGGAAACAGCACCCTATTGAAACTTAGATAAACAAACAGAGGCCTTCTTAACCGAAGGGTCTTCATCGATAAATCGATTACAGAGGGCCTCTTTTTTAATATATGACCAACTATCTTTTTTCACGGATCTTTTACCTGGTGCTGTTTGCATTCGCAGCATTGCAAACGGAAGCGAGTGAAGGTAAACCCATCACAACTGCTACACTGGCTGTTTCGCCCTCTTATATTGTGGTGGATACGATCCCTCCTGTAAAAAAAACCGTTGAAGAAAAACCGGTGGAACAGAAACCGGTGACCATTCCGGCAACTACGACCGTTCCTATCATCAAAATGGTGCCGAAGGCAAGAAAGCAGATCAAACCCGTTGCATTGCCAACAGTGCCCATAAAAACCCCGAAGATCATCAAACCGATCATCAAAGCAGGTTCACTATTACCGTAAATGCAAGATCAACTACTACCACATGAAAATTACTATCACCATCCTGGCCCTCGTTACAACCTGCATAGCAAGCGCTCAGCAGGACAGCACCGTTGCCGTGGCGGACAGTACTGAGCCGGTCAGCTCTACCCTCACTATAGGGGTGAGCTATGCGAACAACGCCAATTATTACGGGCAAAAAGCATTGGAAAAAACGCCTTACGTAGCAGCAGTAGCCAGCTATCGTCACAGATCAGGTTTATATGCCACGGCTATGGCCTACCGGCTTGTGAAGGATTCGCAGACAGTTGCATCCGCTTCGAGCCTGGGTGCGGGTTTTGCATTCAGCCTGGGCAAGCACCTCAGTGCGGATATCAGCTACAGTCATACGTTCTATCCATCCCTGTCGCCATTCCTCCAGGCAGCCAACGCCAACAATGCCAGCTTTGGTTTGACACATACAGGATGGCTTACAACATCTGTCGGTGTTGACTATGCATTCGGAAAACAAAACGATGTATTCGTTACAGCTGGCATCGGCAAAATGATCTCGCTTGGAAGCCTCAGTGAAAAAGATCTCGTAACCCTCCATCCTTCCGTGGATGTAACCGCTGGTACGCAACGATTCTTTGAAACCTATACGGAAGAAAAAAATCTTCGTGACAGCATCCTTGGCGTTTTGCCCATCCCTCCTATTTTTGGTCAGCCCGGCAGTGGCGGTACAACCACTACCACCAGGACCAGCACCAGTTTTGACCTGCTTTCCTATAACCTGAAAATACCCCTGGCATATAACCGGGCTCACTATATGCTGGAACTCGCTTATCAGCTATCTTTATTAAGCAATAAAGCCCAGACCGGTGCAGGGCAAACAAACTCATTTTTAACCGCCAGTTTTTATTACCAGTTCTGAGAGACATTGATCGATGATCAATAGTCATTGACCATCGGACAATGAGAAAGAATTTCACCTACGCAAGACGTTTAACTGTATGAAAGTACTGATAGTTGAAGACGAGAGATCGATGGCGCTGGAGATGGAAGCATTCTTAAAGAAAGCCTATCTCTGCGATCTTGCATTCACCGCCAAACAGGGCTTGTTATTGATGGAAGACAATCAATACGACTTCATATTGCTCGATCTTGGGCTTCCGGATAAAGACGGTTTACTGTTACTGGAAGAAGCAAAAAGAAATTGTCCGCAAGCATCGTATATCATCCTCACAGCCAGAGGAAAGATAGAAGATCGCATCAAAGGATTGGATCTCGGAGCAGATGATTATTTACCAAAGCCATTCTCTCTTCTTGAATTGCAATCGCGCATGCATGCCATTGCCCGGAGAAAATCCGGCTTAAAGGATTCGATGGTAGAGCTTGGCGATTTTACCATTGACCTGAACCGCAGAAGCGTATCCTTCAGTAGGGAAGACATCGATCTTTCCCGGAAAGAGTTCGACCTCCTGAGTTATCTGTTGCTGCACAAGAACAGGCCGATGAGCCGCATGCAACTAAGCGAACATATATGGGGAAGCATGCACACAGAAGATTATGATTCGAACTATATAGACGTTCACATAAAAAACATCCGTAAAAAACTATCCGCATACGCACCCGTGGAGTGGCTGCAAACGATCCGCGGTATCGGTTACAAAATAAAGCTCTGAATTTGAAACTGCTTACCAAACTTACGCTGTTTGTAACACTGTCGAAAGTAGTGATCGTCCTGCTTTTCGTGTTATTACTGCCTGTATTGGTCGACAGGATCGCATTTCAATATACCAATTCCTATCTCCGGCAGCAGAAAGAAAAAGTGCTGAACGTGATCAATAGAAATGGCATCGATTATTACTTCCAGGGCGATTCCACTTATGGAAGTTATACGATGCTGAAAGAAGAATATATCTCGCTTGAACCAGCCGGGCTGGATCTGCCGGATACCATTCAAACTACACAAAGGCTGATCGAAGATGATACACTTACTTACCGCGTATTGAACCATGAGTTCGATTACCAGGGAAAACAATACATGCTGGAAGTTGGTAAAACAACGGCAAGCATCAGCCAGTACAATAAACCATTGCAACGTGTTGCGTTGTACGTCTTATCAGGATTGATCGCATTAACGATCATCACTGACCTGGTCTATACAAGACTTGTATTGCGGCCGCTTGGCGTTATCATCAGGACCAAATTACGCAACCAGCAGTTTCCCTTTAAAGAACATCTGCAGCCGATCAGGACATCCACATCAGATTTCCGGTACCTTGATCAATCTTTGATCGAACTGATGAATAAGATCCGGGAGGATTTCGAACGTGAACGGGAATTCACATCCAATGCCTCGCATGAATTGATGACACCGATCACCATCCTGCAAAACAAAATGGAAAACCTGCTGATGGATGATCTCTCTGATGATGCACAGGATAAGCTGGGAGGTATGATGAAAACACTGAACCGGTTGAAGAGGATCGTAAATTCTTTATTACTGATCTCGCGTATAGAAAACGAGCAATTTGCAAAAACCAAATCGGTGAACCTTGCAATACTTGTAAGTGAGATCTCAGAGGAATTGCAGGATCGAATGGAAGCCAGGAATATTCGATTTGAGAATGAACTTTCAGCTACAGTACAGGTTCATCATGCAAACAGGGATCTTATATTCCAACTAATCTATAACCTTGTGAATAATGCGATCCGGTACAACAAAGAAGACGGGGTTATTCGTATCAGCAGCGAAACAAGGGCCGACGGATCAGTGGTATTGCATATTGAAGACACCGGTATTGGTATCAAAGCAGAAACGATTGCGGTGCTGTTCGACAGGTTCAAAAAATCGGGTGTTGCGGGAGAAGAGAGTTATGGGCTGGGATTAGCGATCGTGAAGTCAATTGCGACATATCATGGAGCAGAGATGGAGGTGGAGTCTGTGGAAGGGAAAGGGAGCAGGTTTACAGTGGTATTCCCTGTCTGATAAGTGATCATTTTAAATCAGGCTGGCGTGGTAGTAACGCAAAGGACGCGGAGGAGCCGCCAAGCGCGCTAAGAT
>JBEVKW010000051.1:0-3812 GCA_040509495.1 Chitinophagaceae bacterium
AGAAGATCCGGAGATCCTTTGCGTCCTTTGCGTTTATTCTTAGCGCACGCTGCGATACTTCTAAGCTTCCATATAGCTTTCGATCGGCTCACAGGTACAGATCAGGTTCCTGTCGCCATGCGTATTGTTCACACGCGCTACAGAAGGCCAGAACTTATTCAGTGTTACATAATACAGCGGGAATGCTGCTGCTTCACGTGTATAAGCATGATTCCATTCTGTTGCACAGATCACTGCCTGTGTATGCGGCGCATGTTTCAGCGGGTTATCTTTTTTATCAGCCTTACCTTCTTCGATCGCCCTGATCTCATCGCGGATAGAAAGCATTGCATTGCAGAAACGGTCCAGCTCCGCTTTATCTTCACTTTCCGTTGGCTCGATCATGATGGTGCCTGGAACAGGGAAGCTCATGGTAGGAGCGTGGAAGCCATAGTCCATCAAACGTTTTGCAACATCTTCTGCTTCGATCTCTGCTGTTTTTTTGAACGGACGCAGGTCAACGATGAATTCGTGCGCACATTGTCCATTATGATTCGTGTAAAGGATATCATACTGACCATCCAGTTTTGCACGCATATAGTTTGCATTCAGGATCGCGTATTCAGTAGCTGCTTTTACGCCTTCATTACCCAGCATCCGGATATAGCCGTAAGAAATGAGCAGGATGGATGCAGAACCATAAGGAGCTGCAGATACAGCGTGCTCTTTTGTTCCATCTGTCACTTCAACGTGCCCGGGCAGGAATTTCGCCAGGTGTTGTTTCACGCAGATTGGTCCCATGCCAGGGCCGCCACCGCCGTGCGGGATTGCAAATGTTTTGTGCAGGTTCAGGTGGCAAACATCCGCACCGATCAGGCCAGGTGCTGTTAAACCAACCTGTGCGTTCATGTTCGCGCCATCCATGTACACTTGTCCGCCATGCTGGTGGATGATATCAGTGATCTCTTTTACAGTTTCTTCATACACGCCGTACGTGCTTGGGTAAGTGATCATGATGCCGGAAAGGTTATCGGCATGCTGTGCAGCTTTTGCTTTCAGGTCTTCAATATCGATATAACCGTTTTCAAGTGCTTTCACTACCACCACTTTCATCCCGCACATTACTGCCGATGCAGGATTGGTGCCGTGAGCTGAAATAGGGATCAGCATTACCTTTCGGTGATGGTCGCCATTGGCTTCATGGTAAGCTTTGATTGTAAGAAGACCGGCATATTCACCTTGCGCACCACTGTTCGGCTGCAGACTGCAGGCATCAAATGCAGTGATCTCGCACAGGTATTTGCTTAGTTCGTCGATCACATATTTGTAACCTTCTGCCTGGTCAACCGGTGCAAACGGATGGATCTTACTCCAGTGTGCCCAGCTGAGTGGCATCATTTCACTCGCAGCATTCAGCTTCATGGTACAGCTACCGAGTGAGATCATGGATGTATTCAGGGACAGGTCTTTGTTCTCGAGTGATTTGATATAACGCATCATCTGGCTTTCACTTCTGTGTGTATTGAACACCGGGTGAGTGAGGAATACAGATGTGCGTACCAGTGAAGATGGGATGTGATCCAGTTCTGCATCATGATGGATATCGAATGAAACAGGATCTGTATCGTTCTCAAAACAATTGATCAGATCATAGAGATCTCTGATCGCGGTTGTTTCGTCAACAGAAATACCTACGTGCTGATTGTCTATTTTACGGAGATTGATCTGTTGCCTTTCTGCTTTTGCATGAACTGCTGCAGCGTCTTTCACTTTAACGGTGATGGTGTCGAAGAAATTGGAGGAAGCGAGTTCGAAGCCCATTTCTTCCAGTGTTTCCGCAACCGTCTGTGTAAGCAGCGCTACTCTTTTTGCGATATTCTTCAGGCCGTCAGCGCCATGAAACACGGCATACATGGCAGCCATATTGGCCAGCAGTGCCTGTGCTGTACAGATATTGGAAGTTGCTTTTTCTCTCTTGATATGTTGCTCTCTTGTCTGCAAAGCCATACGCAATGCGCGGTTGCCCTGTGCGTCCACACTCACACCGATGATACGGCCAGGAATGCTTCTTTTGAAATCATCTTTTGCGGCAAAGAAGGCAGCGTGCGGTCCGCCATAACCCAATGGTACACCAAAACGTTGAGCAGAACCAACTGCAACGTCCGCACCGAGTTCCCCCGGAGGTGTAAGCAGCGTCAGCGCCAGCAGGTCAGTCGCCATTACAACATATGCACCGGCAGCATGAACGGCTCCGATGAATTGTTTGTAATCTTCCACAGATCCTTTGTCGTTTGGATATTGCACGATCGCACCAAAGAACGAAGCATCGATAGCTGCAGTTTTATAATCACCTTCCACGATCTCGATGCCTACCGGTATTGCTCTTGTGATCAACACATCTTTCGTTTGCGGGAAGATGGCGCTGTCAACAAAGAATTTCGGGCGTTCGATATGATCCTGTTTGTTGAGGGTATTGAAGAACATGGTCATGCCTTCTGCTGCTGCTGTTGCTTCATCGAGCAGGGAAGCGTTCGCGATCGGTAAAGCGGTAAGATCGCTGACCATGGTCTGGAAGTTCAGCAGGCTTTCCAGGCGACCTTGAGAGATCTCCGCCTGGTAAGGTGTGTATTGGGTATACCAGCCCGGGTTTTCGAAAACGTTCCGCAGGATCACTGATGGAGTAATGGTGTCATAGTATCCCTGTCCGATGTAGTTTTTGAAAACTTTGTTTTTCAATGATACATCCTTGATATGCTGCAGGTATTCATGCTCGCTCATGGCGGCAGGAATATTCAGCGCATTCGCCATGCGGATCGCTGGAGGAACGGTCTGGCTCACCAATTCAGACAGGCTTGCCGCTCCGATAGTTTTCAACATTGCTTGTACATCCGTTTCACGGGGTCCGATATGACGGGGGATAAACTCGTTTGATTGTTGTTCGAACAGGCTCATATGATTGTAAATGTGGGATTTGTCGTTGTTGCCAACATGCAGTATGCGGGCCGGCATTCCTAAAAGCGGTGCAAAGTTACGTGCTGATATCCAGAAAACGAGGGGGTGATGGGGAAAGGTGGATAAGGGTGGTATAACTCGTTGGTTTCGTTGTTCGAATCGTTGTCCGTTGTTCGTTGACCGTTGTCCGGAATACGGTACTTGACATATACAGGACGTAAATCAGTGGCTTGATCTGTGGTCTGCGGACAACGGTGAACGGTCAACGAGCAACGAATTTCCTACCTTTGCCCCTCTATGGCAACTGATCTACTAACAAACTGGGAGAAGAAGTCCAAAGAGCGACAGAAGCTCTACGGCCAGTTCCTGAAAAAGGCGGATAAGAATAAGGTGCTGAAGCAACTCCCTGATCTTCATGACGAAGCATTTGAAAAAGTGGATTGCCTGCAATGTGCCAACTGCTGCAAGAATTACTCTCCGCGCTTTAAAACACCAGATGTAAAGCGGATTGCAAAGCATCTCAAGCTAAAAGAAAGTGTGTTTATTGAAACATACCTGAAGGTGGATGATGAGGGTGATTTTGTTACCAATACTCACCCTTGCCCGTTCCTGGGATCAGATAATTATTGTTCGATATATGATCAGCGGCCTTCTGATTGTGAGCGCTTTCCCTATACGGATGAAGATGTGATATTGAAGAGACAACCACTGACGTTAAAGAATACGAGCTTTTGCCCCATCACTTATTACGTGGTGGAAAAGCTGATCGAGAGTGAGAAGCGTGGTTGATTCGATTGGCCTAATAGGAACGCGGCGGACGCGGAGGACCGCAACGGACGCGGCGAAAACAGCCGCAATAGCCCGGTTTTCGCCGCGCCCGC
>JBEVKW010000052.1:0-11844 GCA_040509495.1 Chitinophagaceae bacterium
CAACGATGATCACTAAGCTAAAAGATATTGGATCTTAACGGGGCTTGATATCCCTGGGCTTTATTGTAATGGATAACGTTTAATGCTTATAACGGCCGATTGTGCTGCGTCGTTGATCGAATTGAAATAAACATAGGCTCTGTATTTCCTGTCTGCCGTTTCAACCCATACACCGGTTTGTGCTTTCATATTGATCGCATAGTTAGGAGAGCCGGCAATATTCAGTTTTTCGAAATCTGCGTCGTCTATAAAAATGCCGAACTGCAAACGTGCCAGCTGCTGATCCCTGAGTTGGCCGGCTTTACTGATAAGCGCGTTCCTGTTCACGCCGGCAGGTAACACGGCTCCCTGTAAATAAAGGGGGTCTGTTGCCGGGGCAACCAGTGAATGTCCGAATGCCACAGTCGGCAGATTGCGGAAAAGATAGATAAGGTCGATCTTTTCAGGATGCAGCGCTGCTTCTGCCGCGGTATAGATCGCATTGTCTGCAATGGAAATATAGCAGGCTGCGTTTTCTTTCACAGCAAGATCCAGCATCATGTCCATTTTGCTTAATGCGTATGGCCCCATCGGAAAAGATACTTTTTCTCCCGTACTGCTTGTTGCGGAGAAGGTGAAAGATACCTGTTGTCCTTTTCCGGCAGAGGGTACCACATAGTAGTAGCGGAGAGTGGCTGCGTTGGTGTCAACCGTAAAGTTCACCAGCGTTGTGTTGCCGTTGTTGGTTGAAGGTGTTCCGACGATCACGCCTATATCCTGACCACTCGCATTTGTATTGAATGAGCGATGTTCGAGGTAAGTGGCCGGAGCTCCCGCTACGCTTGCTTCCACCTGTGCAGAGACGATCTTTCCATTCATTTTCCCCAAAGCCATCGCATAAGCAAACTCGATGGATGTGCCTGCCACTGCTGGCCCTAATGAGCGTTTGATCACATCATTCTGGAAATTTGTTTTTGGTTCCGGTATCGCATAGTCTTTCTTTTCGCAGGAAGTGAATGTTCCCATTGTTATTACCGCAGCTGAAAACATCAGCAAGCTGAAACTTTTTCTATTTTTTTTCATATGCTGGAGTTATGGGGTTTTGACCGTGATAAAAACTTTATATGGTTTACGGACTTTCCGGTTGCCTGATACAACGGTGTAAACTTTTGGCTGACTAAGATCAGAGAAATCTGTTTTCCCGGTGATCTTCGGATCCAGCTTGGCGTCCGTTACAAGGGTGAACTGAGGGTATACATTTTTCAGATCGGTGCCAAAGAGTACTTCGCACTGAATGGTGCAGGCCACTGTGTCGATCACCGGATTCTTGCTTCGTACTGTCAGGTAATCGGTTCCCAATAGTTCGAAGTTGCTGACATAGCATTCCGCGCGTTCAGTGATGAGTAACCCGTCTTCGTCGACCGGTGTTTCTTTCCTGCAGCTTATCCAGGTGAAGGAGAGAAGAAGAATGATTGTCAGAAAGTGTTTGTATTTTTTGAAGAAGTTCATAATTCAGTTGTTTTTATTTTATAACCAGGGAGTGTTTTGGGTCAGTCGTTGGTTACGGTTCCTTTCTGAAGGAGGTATCCTGAATATGTAGTATTGTTCGTAGCCGCGTTCCTGTGTGTTCTGGAACAGCAGTTCCTGGTTTTCATTGTGTGTATCTTTTGTTTGCACGCCGGGTCCGCCGGGCGGTCCGTATATGCGCGAGAGTGCACGCCATCTGCGGATATCATAACTGCGCTGACCTTCGCCAACGAGTTCGATGATCCTTTCCTGTTCGATCGCATTGAAGAAGGCGTTCTTATCTGCTACCTTGTCTGCGGCCAGTGCGGGAAGATTACCGCGGTGCCTGATCCTGTTGACCAGCGCAATCGCATCCGCCTGTGGACCGTTAAGTTCGTTTGTGGCTTCGGCATACATCAGGAATATATCTGCGAGCCGGACGACAGGCCATGAATAGTCGCCTTCGCTACGTCCCTGGCCTGGATAATTCCGCACAAACTTGCGGAATACATAACCGGAAGTGGTTCCGTCGGTGAGATACGTGATATAATTCACTCCGCCGATCGTTACGTTGCCACCCCATGTCTTGTAGATATAGGGAGCATAGCCGGTCGATTTCAGCGATGCAAGCCCGATGATCATTTCATTGTCCCAGAGAATAGTTGATTTCATCCTGTAATCCCTGTTCGCATAGCTTTGCGGATTGATCGCAGAGTTAGGCAGTGTGCGCGCACCAGGCGTGGCAGGATTGATAGGGATGAGTTTTGGCATGTAATCACCAGTGACGATAGATTGGTAGCGGTCGGCAATTTCAAATCTGGGAGAAAGCCAGCACTGGCCGAATTCCTGTGTACGGCCGCCAAAATCACGCATCAGTTCTTCTCCGAGTGCGGTATTGATCCCGCCATGTGTGAAAGAGAATACCATTTCTTTATCGTTGTTGGCGGCGGGCATAAAAAGGTGGTAGTAGTTAGGAAGTATATCGGCTTTGCCTAATGCATCGATCTGCCCGGGTTCGCCATTTCTGAAAAGTGTTAAGCCATAATCATTGATCACGCTTTTGAAATCAGCCTCTGCTGCCTGGTAGGATGCCGTTGCGGCTGCCGCATCCGGGGTGAACCCTGCCAGTTCAGGCCAGCCGTTCTTGTTCCAGCAAGCCCAGTACAAATGCATCTTTCCTCTTAGTGCGAGGGCAGCGGGTTTTGCTGCACGGCCTGACATGGGTGCTGTTGCGGGTAGTTTTTCAAAGGCATAGGTGAAGTCTTCAATGATCCTGTCTTTGATCTGCGCGATCGGCATGCGGGTCATCGTATCCGCTTCTGTTGCACTGGTAATAATGTGATCGATATACGGCACGTCGCCCCACAAGGAGATCAGCCGGAAGTACACGAGGCCGCGTAACAGGCGGGCTTCTCCAACAACGGCTTCGAGGCCGGGCAATGATGCGGCACTGGCATGCGGCAGCATTTTCTGCACGTTCTCGATCACATAATTGGTGCGGTTAACGCCGCCAAACAGGTATTGATACATCTTATCGGATCCTGCCCCGTTACCTGTGGGTTTGTAATCATAGCTGCTGTTAAATGCGGCTCCCTGGCGAACATCAGTGGCGTGCGTGCCACTTCCCCTTACTTCAACATATTCGCCATTGCCTTCCCAGAAATAGTCGCGGGTGAACAGTGGCGCCACTGATGCATAAGCTCCAACAAGTGCAGTGGTGGCATCCGATTCGCTTTTCCAGAAAGTTGAAGCATCTACCACGGTAGTTGGGTTCTGGTCGAGCAGGTTTTTCCTGCAGGCTGACTGAGTGAAGATGAGCGCAGCGAGTCCTGCAGTCATCCAAACCTTCCAGTTATTTTTTATGCTATTTAATTTCATACAATCGTTAATTAAAAGCCCAGGTTCAGGCCGAATGAATATGATTTAACAAATGGATAAACATCGTTGACGTTGCCTTCTTTTTCCGGGTCAAGGCCACGGAACGAACTGATCGTTGCGAGGTTTTCTGCGGATAAGAATAGGCGGCAGTTCTTAAGATGTATCCTGTTCAGTAATCTTGTTGGCAGTGAATAGCCGACCTGCACATTCTTGACACGCAGGTAGCTCATATCATCCAGCCAGAAAGTTGTTTCCGCACGGTTATTTGCATTGCCGTTGAGGCGGGGCCAAAGTCCGTTGCGGTTATCGAGCGCCCATGGATTTGTCCAGTGGTCTTCTGTTGCTGCATAACGCTGTGTTGTAAAGTTCAGGTTGTTGTAAACATTAAGCCAGTAGTCTTTCCGCCCGGTTGCGCCCTGTAGTAAAACAGACAGGTCAACGTTTTTATAGGAGAAATTACTATTGAGTGAAAAGTTGGTATTGGGCATATCGCGGTTCGTGGTCGTGGCTCTTCTATCATTATCATCTATGCGGCCATCGCCATTCAGATCTTTGCGGAGCAGGTCGCCGGGAGATGCACCTTGCGGTGTGGCCCGGTATACATCATCCCAGGTTTGCGCGATGCCGAGATCTTCAAATCCATATACAAAATGATAAGGCATGTTCAGGAATGTATATCCCTTTCCGAGAAATTCATTCCATTTTTCAAGAGTAGTTGCATTGTAAGATGCGTTCAATGTAATGCCGTAGCGGAATTCTCCGAGACGTTCCGACCATGTAAAGGATCCTTCAATACCACGGTTTCTCAGGTTGCCAATGTTACGGCGGGGTGCATTGTATGCGCCGGATAAGAGGATGGAAAGATCTCCGGGCCTGTTCATGCCTGTTGTTAGCCGGTCATAATAATCAACGGTAACCTGCAAACGATTATTGAGAAAAGAAAGATCGAGGCCTGTGTTGAATACACGCGTTGTTTCCCAGGTCAGGTCACGGTTCACCATCTGGCTGTATACAAATCCACGGGTGATATTGTTAGCCATCATGTAATTCAGCAGTGTCAATGTTTCTCTCTGCTGATATGCGCTAACGCCGCTGTTATTGCCCAGTGTTCCGTAAGACATGCGAAGTTTACCACTGTTAACGATGCGTCCTGCAAATGACTGGAAGAAATTTTCTTCGGAGAAACGCCAGCCTGCTGATACAGAAGGGAAGAAGCCGTATTGGCTGCCCTGTAAGAATTTTGAAGAACCATCATAACGGAAGGTGGCTTCAAAAAGATATTTCTGAAAACCGGTGTAGTTGATCCGTCCGATCACGGAGCGTAAACCTTCTGCGACGGAATTACCTCCGGTTGACTGAATGGCGGTCAATGCGCCATCGATCTCATCAATCGTTGGATAGATCCTGTCGTTACGCGAAGCGCGCAGCACGCGGTCATTCCAGTACTCTTCGCTATATACGCCAGTGAGCGCAATGTCGTGATCATGTGCGATCGTCGTGGTATAGGTTAGTTGCCCTGTGGCCATTGTTTTGTAGCCTATGTTGTTCTGGTTGATAGCCGGTGCGTTCGGTTGAATGAATACGCGTGGGCCAAGAGTATTGGTTTGGAAGTTAAAGGATGGAGTAGGGATGTCTGCCTGTTTTTGGAACTGGTTATAATAATTGATCGCATAAGCAACTCTTGCTGTCAGTCCTTTTACCGGCGTCCAGTCCCAATAGATATTGCCATTACCTTCCTGGCGTGAGCGGCGTTTGAGTGCGTTCACATAGAACACGTAAGGATTCAGCGCGGTAGGGTCTTCACCATACGCCATCACACCGCCGTAGTATCCGGTAGCGGGATCATAAGGAAGGATACCGGCAATGGCATACTGGTAATCGCCGCCGCCTGCGCCATCACCTCCGGTAAATCCATTCTCATAAGTATACAGGAAGTTGGACGTATTGCCGGTGAGCTTTACGCCTACGTTCATGTTTCTGTTAAGTTTGTAATCGTAGTTCACGCGGGCGTTATACTGCCCGTATTCGTTATTCATCTGGATCCCGCGTTCCCCCAGTTTACCAATAGAGATATAGAAGTTCGATTGTTCATTTCCTCCTGAAGCGGAAAAATTATACCGCTCAAAATGTCCGTCCTGTGTGGTTACATCCAGCCAGTCTGTGTTTGGGTATTTCAGTGGATCGATCATGCCGAGGGCCATCCATTGATCGATCGTGCCGTTCTTGAACAAAAAGCCCGACGGTAATGTGTTCACAGCGGCAAGACGCTGTTCAAGTGTAAGTGAGCGGGGATAGTCTGAAAGGAAGTTGAATCCTTTCACCGGTTTTTGCAAACCATTGGTCATCGTAAAACTGAATTGAGGTGTGCGTCCTTTACCGGATTTGGTGGTGATAAGCAGTACGCCGTTCGCTGCACGTGATCCATAAACAGCGGAAGATGCGGCATCTTTTAACACGGATATGGTAGCGATATCATTCATGTCAATGCGGTTCAGGTCCACATCCGGCATTCCATCGACAACGATCAGCGGAGACGCATTATTCACCGTACCCATCCCGCGGATCAGCAGGTTGGCGCGGTTATTACCAGCCATGCCGGATGATTGTGGTGCTGACAGGCCCGGAACAAGTCCCGATAACGCCGAAGAAACGTTGGGTGCAGCACGGCTAACAAGCTCTTTGGTAGCATTCACCTGCGATACAGCGCCAGTCAGGTTTACTTTCCGTTGGGTGCCGTAGCCCACTACCACCACATCGCCTAGCTGCTTCATATCCTGTTCAAGCGTGACGGTGATAGTGCTGTTGTCTGCGGGAACAGCGATCTCCTGCGGGATATAGCCTACAATAGTAAATACGAGCGTGTCCGTGGCTTGTGCATTGTCCAGCCTGAAGGAGCCGTCAGTGCCGGTAACAGTGGCGGTGCCGGATCCCTTGATGGTCACGGATACGCCTGCAACCGGAGCACCTTTTGTATCGATTACTTTACCCCTGATCTCCGGAAGGTCGGGAGAAGGATAATCGTCGTGAATGGATGGGTGATGCAATGCTGGAGGATCTGAAGGCGGAGCGACCGGGCCGGTCAGGTTGCCGTTTTCGTGACCCTGGGCCTGTGCGGATAAACATAAGCAAGCGATCGCTGTAGCCAAACCGATCCTACCCATTTTGCGAGTAGTAGTTCTGTGCATATCGAGGTTATTAGATGACTTTGTAATGGATATGGCTCAGAACGGGGAACACCGTTCGCATCTGTCCGCAAAAATTAAAGGGGAGATGGCAAGCCATAATCGTTTTGCCAAATGTATACTGGAGTGAGGGTAGAAGGCTGTCAATCCCTGATCAATTACTGCAAGAATATTGTAAACACCTGTTTTTGTAATATCCTGGTATCAATTGAGCGGATATTTGCATCCGTTTTTTGATTTTTCTGCTTTCTTTATGATGACGATGCAAATAACTCCTTCACGCCATTTTCTCATCATGAAGATTTTTTTACCAGTCCTTTCCAGCTTCTTATTTATTGTGTCAATGTTGCGGTCAACTGATCTGCCCGCGCAGGAAAGCCCGGCCGACAAGGTAAACCTGTTCATGGGAGTTCGGGGCAACAGCAATGGCGTGATCGGCCCGCAACTTCCCCACGGATCCATTAACCCCTCGCCTCAAACGCCGAACGGCAAGCATGGCGGATATATAGAAGGCCAGCCGATCAGAGGTTTTGGACAACTGCATGTTTCGGGAACCGGCTGGGGAAGATATGGCCAGATCCTGCTTTCTCCGCAGACCGGCAATTTTACATCTGCTGAAGACGGACATGACTCACCCAAATCAGCGGAAATAGCCACTCCATATTATTACAGTGTTTTCCTGGACCGGTATAATGTAAAAACTGAACTGGCTCCCACGCATCATTGTGCGGTTTACCGGTTCGGGTTTCCCGGCAAAAAAACGCAATCCATCCTCCTGGACGTGGCGCATAATATTCCGAGAGACATTGCCCCGGAAGTAAAAGGGAAATTTCTTGGAGGTGCTATCAGCTTTGATCGCGGGAAGAACGTCATTGAAGGGTGGGGCGAATATGCCGGTGGGTTTGGCAGTTCACTGCCCTACAAAGTTTTTTTCTCCATTTGCCTGCAAAATCAACTTGCGGATGTTCGCATTACAAATAATGGGAGCCAGTCATTATTTGCAGAGATCATTTTGCCGGAGAATGCATCTACGGTCCAGCTGCAGGTGGGGATTTCGCTTAAAAGTGTCGCCAGTGCAAATGATTACATAAGGAAAGAGATTGGAAACTCCAGTCTTGATGAGATAAAAGCAACCGCGAAGAAGACCTGGGATCAAACACTTTCTGCGATCGCAGTAAAAGGAGGTTCCGAAAATGAACAGCAGCAATTCTACACCGCGCTATACCACAGTTTTGTGATGCCGCGTGACCGCACAGGAGATAACCCGCACTGGAATTCTTCTGAACCTCATATCGATGATCATTATTGTGTATGGGATACCTGGCGCACAAAATATCCGCTGATGATCCTGCTCCGGGAAAGTTTTGTTGCAAATACGATCAATTCCTTTATCGATCGCTTCAAGCATAATGGCGTTTGCAATCCCACTTTTACCAGTTCGCTTGACTGGGATCAGAAGCAGGGAGGAGATGATGTTGATAATATCATCGCCGATGCGATCGTGAAAGGGGTTAAAGGGTTTGACAGGAAGAAAGCCTATGAGCTGATGTTATGGAATGCGGATCATGCACGTCACCCGGATTATCTCCGTTATGGCTGGCTGCCGGAAACTGGCGGCAAGATGAGTTGCAGTTATGAGATGGAGTATGCGTACAATGACTTTTGCGCATCACAGGTAGCAAAAGAAATGAATGATCTGCAAAATGCAGATCGTCTTGGAAAGCGTTCGCAAAACTGGGAGAAACTTTTTGATACAGCATCGGAGAGTAAAGGATTCAAAGGATTTATTACACCGCGACGTTCTTCCCTTGAATGGGTGAATATTGATCCTGCAAAGCATTATGGCTCCTGGGTTGAATATTTTTATGAAGGTAATTCATGGGTATATTCTCTTTTTACACCGCATGCATTTGATCGCCTGATCGAAGTTTGCGGAGGAAAAGAGCAAATGATCACGCGACTTCGCTATGGTTTCGACAACCGGTTGATCGATCTCAGCAATGAACCTGGTTTTCTTACTCCGTTCATCTTCTCGCATTGCGAACGGCCTGATCTTACGGCGAAGTATGTCCGTGCGCTGCGAAGCAATAGTTTTTCGCTGGAAAAAGGTTATCCGGATAATGAAGATGGAGGTGCGATGGGATCATGGTATGTGTTTACCTCGATCGGCCTGTTCCCCAATGCCGGCCAGGATTTTTATTATCTCTTACCGCCCGTGTTCGATCATGTCAGCATGAGAATGGAAAACGGCCGATTGATCACTATTGAGTCGGTACGTTCTGCTCCATCAGATACAGTGATCGATACTGTTTTGCTGAATGGAAAACCATTGAACGGAACAGTTATTCATCACAAGGAACTGGTCAATGGCGCATCTATTGTAATTAAATTAAAAAGTGCGGCTGAATAAGTGCGCTTAAAATAATCAACATGAAAAGCCTGTTTACAATTTTTATTTCGCTTGTTTGTTTTGGTGGCGCAGCCTTCGGGCAAATGGCTGCTACTCCGGGTATGCCGTTTGGGGTGAATCTTGCAGGTGCTGAATTTGGGAAAGCTTCAACGGGTGTATATGGAAAGAACTATGTGTATCCTTCTGCTGCGGATCTTGACTATTTTGCCTCAAAAGGGTTAAAGCTGGTTCGTCTTCCCTTCAAATGGGAACGGATGCAACCTTCATTGAATGGAGCCTTGAACAAGGAAGAGCTTGCGAGGCTGATCAATGTGATCAGCGAAGCCGGGAAGCGTGATATGCTGGTGATTCCTGATCTGCATAACTATGGGCGCCGGGGTGTTGATACGCAATACCTTGTCATTGGCCAGGATCCGCTTAAGATAGAACATCTCTCCAACCTTTGGGGGAAGCTGGCGAAAGCGCTTCGCGGTATGAAGGGTTTATATGGTTATGGCCTCATGAATGAGCCGCATGATATGTTGCCAACAGTTCCCTGGGCAAAAATGGCGCAGGCCTGCATACAGGAGATCCGTTTACAGGATGCTGCTACGCCGATCTATGTTGGTGGTAATAGCTGGAGCTCGGCGGAACGCTGGGTGGAAGAAAGCGATGAACTGAAGAATCTGTATGATCCTTCTCATAAACTGATCTTCGAAGCGCATGTGTATTTTGACGCGGATGCTTCCGGGATCTACAGGAACAGCTATGAGGTGGAGAAGACCAACCCGTTCACCGGGGTTGCTCGTGTATCTCCCTTTATAAAATGGTTAGCGAAAAACAATCTGAAAGGTTTTATCGGAGAATTTGGTATTCCGGGTGATGATCCGCGGTGGCTTGTTTGCATGGATCATTTCCTTTCTTATCTGCAGCAAAATGGCGTGCATGCTGCCTATTGGGCTGCAGGCCCTATCTGGGGGAATTATAAATTGTCGGCCCAGCCCAAAGAAAATTATAAAACGGATGCTCCGCAAATGAAAATACTGCAACGCTATTTATATGCCTTCAGTAATTCATACCAATAAGTGTTCTGTTTTCCCAATTGAAAAGAATAAATGATCATATGACAAAGAAATTCAGTTACCTGGTACTGTGTGTGCTGGGCGTAGTGGCCTTTTCGTTCACCAGGCCGGCCCGCTCTCTTAATGTAAAAAAACAATTAACGTATACGGATCGCCAGGTGAAACGGACACTGGCCAAACTTGGTGATACCTGCCTGATGCCGCGAAGTATGAATGCGGATCAAACGAGCTGGCATAAGGTGAATAAGCATGACTGGACGAGTGGGTTCTGGCCGGGCATTCTCTGGTACGACTATGAATACACAAAGGATGAAAAGATCAGGCAGCAGGCGGTCAGGTTCACTGACTGTCTCGAGTCTCTTTCTGATCCAAAAACAGGTGGGGATCATGATCTTGGCTTCCAGCTTTTCTGCAGTTATGGAAATGCGTACCGGCTCACCGGTGATGAACGTTATAAGAAGATCATCATCAGTGGAGCAGATAAACTGGCCAAACTGTATAACCCCAAAGTGGGAACCATTCTTTCGTGGCCGGTAATGGTAAAGAAAATGGGCTGGCCGCACAATACGATCATCGATAATATGATGAATATTGAAATGTTGTTCTGGGCATCAAAGAATGGCGGTGATAAAAAATTATACGAAATCGCTCTCGCGCATGCAAAGAAGACGATGCAATATCAATTCCGTCCTGACGGATCTTCTTATCATGTGGCGGTGTATGACACAGCAGACGGACGTTTTATTAAAGGAGTGACCAACCAGGGATATGGAGATCATACGATGTGGGCGAGGGGGCAGGCATGGGGCATTTATGGCTTCACGATGTCCTATCGCGAAACAAAGGATACCAGCTTTCTTCGTTTTGCTGAAAAGATCAGCGATATATTTTTACTGCGATTGCCTTCAGATAAGATCCCTTACTGGGATTTTGATGCGCCGAAAATCCCTGCTGAACCGAGAGACGCATCGGCTGCCGCCATAGCGGCTTCTGCTTTGCTGGAACTATCCACACTGGAAGATAAGCCTGTGCTGCGTCAGAAATACTGGGCCGCAGCAACCGGCTTACTCGAATCATTGTCATCGGATGCTTACCAGGCCGGTAAGGATAAACCGGCATTCCTGAAACACTGTACAGGTAACCTCCCCAGCGGCTATGAGATCGATGCGTCAATCAATTATGGAGATTATTACTATATTGAGGCATTGACCCGGTATAAAAAATATAAGAAACCTGCCAATGAGAATTAGCGGACTCCTGCTGCTAACCCTTTTCTTCTTTATGGAAAGCCGGGCCAATTTTTTCCGGAATTACCAGATAGAAGATGGACTGTCGCATAACAGCGTCTGGTCCGTAATGCAGGACCGCAAAGGGTTCATGTGGTTCGGAACGGCTGACGGGCTCAACCGGTTTGACGGGAAATCGTTCAAGGTATTTCGTAAAAAACAGGGCGATTCAACTTCCATCGGCAGCAATTTCATTCATCATGTAAAAGAAGACGGGCAGGGAAGATTACTGATCGGTACAAAACAGGGGCTCTATCTTTTTGACGCGGATAGTGAACGTTTCAGACGGATAGTGCTTGATGAGGACAATACCAGTATCAGTTATATTCATGAAGACCCGGATGGGAATATCTGGCTTGCCTGTTATGGACACGGGTTGTATCAACTCGACAGGAACCTGAAAGTAAAAAAGCATTATCAGCAAAAGGGACAGGGTCAGGATATCCCGGTGAATTTTATCTGGACCATGGTGCAGGATTATAATGGTATTATCTGGTTGGGATCGGATGGTGCCGGGCTTGTTCGTTTTGACCCTGCCGCAG
>JBEVKW010000053.1:0-6963 GCA_040509495.1 Chitinophagaceae bacterium
CTCGTTAATAGCCCGGATTCTGCACCAGCTTATTATTCGCATCCATCTCCGATTTCGGAACCGGCCAGTACTCGTCTTTATTCGGACGATAAACAACATCCTGGGTAGTGAAATATTTCAGCGCTTCCGTACGGTTATAGATCGGTGTATAGCTATCATCAAACCCGGTGAGTACAGCGCTGGTCCAGGGTTTTGCATCACGATTGAGGTATAGTGAGCCATTCATTACGGTATTGGCAATTCCCCAGCGGCGGAGATCATACCATCTCAGGCCATCATTTGCCAGTTCCACTTTACGTTCGTAACGTAAAGCTTTGCGAAGCTGTGCCTGGCTGAGGCCAGTTGGCAAGTCAGGCATCAAAGCTCTGCGGCGAACGCGGTTGATCGCAGCATACACAGTATTGTCGATCTCATTTGCTTCGATCTTTGCTTCAGCATACAGCAGTAATAATTCAGCAAATCGGAAGATGCCCACGTTCAGATCAGATACACCACTCACGGAAGTTGAATTGAAGTCAGCAATATCAACGGGCTTACGCCAGAGATAGCCGCTGAATGAACGGAATGCATTCGTTGCATCCGCATTCGCCACATTGGAAGGTGTTGTACTGGTACCATTCAATACAGGCCAGTAGTTTTTCGCCTGCGTTACGGTCGTAGTGGGCTCGAACTGATATCCCATATAACGGGACCCCGGACGAACACAATACATATCAAGACGTGGATCACGGTTCTCGTAAGGCTTTGCCGAGTTGTACAGCGGAGACTCAGTGATTGGCAGACCATCTTTGGCCTGGAATGTATTGATCAGATCCTGCGTCGGCCCCCAGTAGCAAACACCTTTGCCTAAACGGGAGGCAGAATAGTATTGCTGGTTGTGCGTATTACCCGGGATCGTCATGTTGTATTCAGCAACCCAGATCCATTCTTTACTGGTCTTGAATCCGGCATGACCAAAGATGTTAGATACATCAGGCTCACCAACCGTATGATCTTTCCCTGCAAAGTTGATTGAATTATTAAATGGCGTCAGATCGAAAATTCCATTAGCGAGCGTCATCGCTGTATTCGCAGCCTGCACCGCCACCTGGAATTGCTTTGCATAAAGTGACACACGCGCTTTCAGCATATAGGCCGCAACACGTGAAGCTCGTACATGACCTGATTGTGGTTGTGATACCGGAAGCTTGTCAGCAATAGCTGTCAATTCATCAATAATAAACTTCTCAATTTCATTCTTTGGAGTTCTCGCAACATTGGCATTATTGAGATCAACTGCAGATTTCAGCAAAGGCACATCACCATACAATTCGATCATTTGAGAATAACAATAAGCGCGAACGAAACGTAACTCCCCATCAAGCTGACCATACGCAGCTTCAGTCATAGTACTTTTTAATTTCTCCAGGTTATCCAGTACTGTATGACAACGTGCGATAGTACGATAGTGAACCTGCCAGGGTTTGTTGGTAAGTGCATTATCAGTGGTGATCGCACTTGTGATAGGTGAAGTATAGTTGGTACCGGGTCTTGCAAAACCGATATCGGTAACGTTATCCATTACATGCCACATCGGAGTACTTGCGGCATCAATCGCACTTACGGATTGATACGCGCCGAATAAACCCATTTCCGCTTCTTTTGCGTTGGCGGGGAAAGAACCTGTTGATGGACCGTTCAACGAGGAGCGATCAATTTTGCAGGAGGAAAGCGCCAGGATCGAACCTAGTGCTACTGTTGCAATCTTATTTATATTAAGCCTTTTCATTAGTTCTAGAATTTAATGTCAATACCAAATGTGAATACTTTAACCTGCGGGTAGAAGTTACCACCACCCAGTGATACGCCATCTGCAGCACCGGCATCATAGCCGATCTCAGGATCATATCCCTGGTAGAAATTGGTACTGGTTAAGAGATTCTGTCCATTTACATATACGAATGCGCTCTGCAATCCAACACGTTTCAGCAAAGATTTTGGTATATCATATCCGAGCTGAATGTTCTTAAGACGGAGATAAGCAGCGCTTCTCATCCACAGTGTAGAATTCTGTGTATTGTTGGTAGACGTTACCGATACGCGCGGCAATGTAGCATCCCTGTTATCGACACTCCAGTAATCCAACTGCCATGGCTTGATCGCACTTGAGTTAGCAGCAGGAATTACATAGTGCGAGTTCAGATAGCCATCCACTTTTCCAACGCCCTGAACCAGCGCACTCAAACGGAAACCTTTCCAGCCGAGATCAAGATTTGCACCATATGTATAGCGGGGAATGGTACTGCCTATGATCACTTTGTCAGCATCAGTGATCTTACCGTCAGGTATTGCTTTTCCACTTGCATCAAATGCACCAGCGATATCCATATATCGTACATCACCTGGTTTCAGTGTTCCGATCTGAGTAGGACCTGCATTGATCTCTTCCTGTGACTGATAGAACCCGTTGGCGATATAACCATAGATAGAGTTGATCGCATATCCTTCCTGTTGGCGTAGCAGATCGCCCGATGTTTGGCCTTTCATATCAATGATCCTGTTCTTTACATCAGACAGGTTAAAGCCGATACCCACCTGGAAGTCGCCGAAGTTATCATCATAACGTGCAGATACTTCCCAACCTTTATTGCTGACCACCGCTGCATTCTGGTAAGGTGAAGCAAGGCCGGTCAATTGTGATGTATTCAATTTAAGCAGGATACCATCTGTAGTTTTATCATAATAATCAAAGGTGAATGACAATTTATTGAACAGGTTCGCATCAACACCAATACCTTTCATGACGGTCTCTTCCCAGCGAAGGTTAGGATTTGACAAGGTCGTTTGAGTGATCATCTGGAAAACATTTCCACCCATTGATACACTGCCCAGCGACAATGCTTCTGCAAAAGGATAGTAAGATGACCCAATGTTCTGATTACCGAGTTTACCCCATGAGCCTCTTACTTTAAGTAATTTCACTACCGGTCTAAGGTTGTCCATGAATGATTCTTTCGACAAAAGCCATCCCGCAGAGAACGAAGGGAATGCAGCCCATTGGTTGTCGCCGATGAAACGGGAAGATCCATCGTACCTCATGTTCGCTTCAAACAGGTATTTTCCTTTGTAGTCGTAATTGAATCTGCCGAACGTCGATACAAGTACCCATTGATTCTGCAAACCGTTGTTATCTTTTGTAGCATTATCTGCACCGGCTGTGAGCTGCTCGTACGTGTTGTATACGAAATCTCTTCTATAACCAGAAAGAAGTTTCTCGTCATAGGTTTCCCTGGAAGCACCACCCATTAAACTGAAGTTATGTCCGTTGAAACTTTTCTGAGCAGTTGCCTGGAAAGTATAAGTACCATAGAAATATCTGTATGCAGCCTCGGTGAGATCTGTGAACGTATTAGCGGCGCCTGCTTCGGAGCCATCTTCATAATACGTCATTACGCTTTTTCTGAAGGCGTGAACGTTGCGGGTCACATAGCGTGGGGCAACCATACCGGTGAGCGACAACCAGTCGGTTGGTTTGAGTGTCATGCTAAGATTTCCCCAGAATTCAAGGTTATTTGTTTTGCGGTTGCCACCATCTTCTATATAACCTACCGGGTTGATCTTAACCCAGCCATCAGACCATTTATCGCCATTACGGATAGGAATATTCGTCGGCATTCTTCCGAGATAGTTCCAGATCGTTCCTTCGTCAGCGATCTGCGTTCTGTTCTTATTGGTAACGGCCACGTCAAATTTGATGCTGAATTTATCGCTTGGGGTAATGTCAAGGTTATTACGGAATACATAGCGTTTGAAATCCGTATTTCTGATCAGGCCATCCTGCTGTACAAAGCTTAATGAAGGAGTGGCGCGTACGATGCCGCTGTTTGCGGATACAGAGATAAAATGGCTGTGCGTTAAACCGCTGCCCTGGAAGATCGCATCCTGCCAGTCGTAGTTAGAAGGATTCGCTTCATATTTCTGCCTGAAGTTCTCAATATCCTGGTCGCTGTACACCTTGATATTATTATCATTCATGCTTGCGTCGTTGAATACGCGCATATAAGTAAGGCCATCGGTCACTTCGGGAATAGCAGTTGGAGTTTGTTTACCAACGTAACCACGATAGTTAACCGAAAGTTTGTCTTTTGCTCTTTTTGTGGTGATCAGAATTACACCGTTTGCGGCACGTGATCCGTAGATCGCAGCGGAAGCCGCGTCTTTTAATACAGACATTGATTCGATGAGATTGACATCGACA
Organism: Chitinophagaceae bacterium; assembly: GCA_040509495.1. GTDB lineage: Bacteria > Bacteroidota > Bacteroidia > Chitinophagales > Chitinophagaceae > Terrimonas_A. The sequence continues at coordinate 4,238 of JBEVKW010000053.1, forward strand.
TCATCTATATTACCAGCAACTCCATCGATGATCACAAGCGGGTTGCTGCTTGAGCCACCAAATGAATTGATGCCCCTGATACGGATCTGCGATCCGTCACCACCAGGTGCACCTGTTTGCGATGTTACAGTAACACCGGGTGCAAGCCCCTGCAAAGCACCTGAAGCCGATACATTCGGGCGTCTTTCAATCTGTGCGCTGCTGATCGTGGATACCGAACCGGTCAGGTTACCTTTCTTTTGAGTACCATAGCCGACTACAACCACTTCATTCAAACCTGCTACGTCTTTCTGCATTGACACGTCAACAGTAGAAAGCCCGGTAACAGTCACTTCCTTTTCTGTGTAGCCGACCATTGAAAACACAAGGACTTCAACGGTGTTGGGAACACTTAGCGAATAATTGCCTTCTGCATTACTGACAGTTCCTGAAACGGCTGCTTTTAACCGGATGTTCACCCCTTCAAGAGGTTGATTGTTTTCATCGGTAATTTTTCCGGAGATCGTTTTAGCCTGTGCTGCGGACTGCACAGTGAAAACAAAGAGGCATAACATAGAGAGAAGCCAACTTCCCGCGAGTTGACGGGCAATGCTTTGCTGCCGCAGGTGGGCAAAGCAGTGATTTTTTTTCATAACAGCTTAGTTTTTGAATACTTTCTAATTTTCGACGCCATCAATTCCTTTTATTTTGTTTCAATTTGCTTCAATAAGGACTGATTTTGTGCAAATAACGAAACCGTATTTAAACAAAATATTACCTGTCTTTAAACAAATTGTTATGAAACTGGCGGCTAAGAAAGAGCAATCGCTATCAGAATTGACCTGAAAAGCAGATATTTGCTTTCAGTCACCCTGATATTATAAACCAAATGTAATAAAATATAATTCAATTAAACAAAAGAAAATAAAAAGAAAGGTTTTGAAAGTAGATTGAACGAATTCAGGGCAGATTGTTTTACCAAATCGTAAACTCTTTGTAAGTCTTTGAAGATATTGAGAAAATAGTGACACTTTTGCGCAACGAAACTTTATAATATGAAAACGATCACCGACAGGCATCAGTTCATTCTCAAAAAATTAACTGAGAAGGGGAAGGTTAGTATCCCCCAGCTGATCAACGAAATGCAAGTAAGTGGAGTGACGATCCGTAAAGATCTGAAACTCCTGGAGGAGAAGAAATTATTGTTCCGAACCCGGGGCGGTGGTTCCATCAATAATCCATACGCCATTGAACGTCCCATCGACGAGAAGGAATTTATTAAGTCAGATGAAAAGAAGAAGATCGCGAAAGCTGCACTAAGCCTGATCGGACAGAATGATTCTATCATCATTGGATCCGGCACTACGGTATTTGAGCTTGCCCGCCAGCTTCACCCGGATAAACGGATCATCGTGATCACGCCGGCGCTTAAGGTTGCACTTGAATTAAGTAACCGCCCGAACGTGGAGGTATTGCAGCTCGGCGGCCTTGTACACCAAAGTTCTTCTTCCACTGCAGGATCTTTTGCAGAAAAAATACTGGACGAGTTATCCTGTGGCGTGCTTTTTATCGGTGTCGATGGGATCGATCTTGATCACGGTCTTACCATCACCAATATTATGGAAGCAAGTCTTAACCAGAAGATGATCAAACTTGCGCAAACGGTGGTTGTACTTGCAGACAGTTCAAAATTTGACCGACGCGGACTTGGAAAGATCTGTAATCTTGAACAGATCGATTACATCATAACGGATGACGAAGTGAGCAGGGATACAGTGAATAAGATTGAGAAATCAGGCACCAAAGTGATCATTGCTGAATAAGATTCAAATGAAAAAGCTGCCGGGAAGTATCGGGCAGCTTTTATATTTCGACTGATAAGGCTATCACTTAAGTCCATCGGGCGGAGCACTATGATCGTGCGTACAGATACCATTATCCTGTCCGGGAGTAACTTCATAAAAAGTCTGGACTCCACAATTTGATTCCGGGTCATAAAAACTTGCGCTGCCTTCGTAAACATCACCACATACATATCTCGTTATACTTACAACAGTGATGTGACAACCTGTGACCCCGGCAGACACAGTGCTTTCTGTATCAGTTTCGGGTTTGTCTGAAACAAACGATGTCAATAAAATAAATCCAAGGGCCAGAGCAGGAAAGAATTTTCTCATACATTTTTTTTAGTGATGGTTAGGAATAAGTAACCGTATCAAATTACTAAAAAATAGATGCGGGACGAAAGTACAGCGAGCATTTTCAGATTAAAAAGTCATAAGACACCGATCATCAACTATCGATACAACAAAACACTTATTCTCATGCTGGTTTTACTCTTAATCTTCGGCATGACGCGATACACGCAGCGATATAACAGAAGATTATTTCTTTTTATCAGTCCTGCCAGCAAGTCTCTGGTCAACCATTGTATTCGAACTGCTCATAACTGGCAAGATAGCAAGACAGATCCTGTGCGTTCAGAAAGTTGCAAAGCGCACATCTATTTAATAAAAGGAGAAAACTGAATATATCCATCCGTCTGATGGATGGATATATTCATCGCAAAATAGAAGGCCATCATAATTACTGCAATGCTAAAAAGAATGATTTAAGTAGTAATAGTGATTTTATACAAGTCGTCAATCTTTGCGTCATCATAAAAAACGGCGAAGATTCATTTCTTCGCCGTTTTTTTATACCTGCCTAATTGATCAGGGAGTGTTTACCTGTAGATCGGAAGAGCA
>JBEVKW010000054.1:0-6369 GCA_040509495.1 Chitinophagaceae bacterium
AGGTGACACCCTCCCATTTTTAGCCATTTGCGCGTAGCCTTGATCTTTTTTTGTTACTTTTTTTGCATCAAGGCAAAAAAAGTAAACGGAGTCTCCGAGCCCCCTCGGAAAAAAGCGCCTTTCCCGCCGGCAAAAAAGTAAATGGAGTCTCCGAGGTAAAACCTCGGAAAAAATATCTTCAAAACCACAGCCCGACCTCTATCAAAAAATTCCCCAAAAAAAATCATTACTTAGTACATCATTCTTTTGATATTCTCCGTATAGCTCTTGCTAACTCTAAACAATTGCTGTGTTTTCAACACCAGATAAGTATCACCATTCTCCCGGTATACTTCATGGATCTGGTTGATGTTGATGATATGCGAGCGATGTATACGGGTGAAATTGGAAGGATTAAGCTTTTGCTCAAGCATACTGATACCAAAATTACTGAGGTAGTTTTTATCGCTCGTGAATACCCGGGTATAATCTTTTTCGGCTTCAAGATAAGTGATGTCAGAGATATGGATGCTGATCATCTTATTGCCATTTTCAAGCAGGATCTTGTCGTAATAGATGCTGCCGGTATTTTGTGCAAGATCCTGAATACTTTCAGCAGAGTTTCCTCCATGCATGACCTTGCAAAGTGCCTGTTCAAATCTTTCTTTCGTATACGGCTTCAACAGGTAATCGATTGCGTTTGAATCAAATGCTTTTAATGCATAACGGTCAAAGGCCGTGGAAAAAATGATCTGGGGTACGTGTATGATTTTGCGAAGCACCTGGAAGCCGCTGCAACCAGGCATTTGTATATCAAGAAATACCAGATCAGGTTCTGCTTCATCGATTGCGTGAACAGCTTCAATACCATTATGACATTCACCCACGATCTCAATTTCCGGATGGTCTTCCAGGTATTGCCGGATGATCGTTCGTGACGCTTCTTCATCATCAATGATCAATACTTTTTTAGTTGTCATCTGTCTGTTTGAATTAAAATTAATAGAGATTGACAGATCAGACTGTCGTATTGTCGACGAAACGCTGTATAACTCTGCCAATGATCGCGATCGGTTCATCGCATGATCCCCTGATTTTTCATTTGAAGATGCAACGGACATTCACAAGATATTGTCAGGCGCGATTTGTTAAAGAAAACTGTATAAGGCCGGTAGAATTTTTTTCGTCGACGAATAAAGCATTCCGGCGGAAAAGCTAAGCAGTAACCCGTAGCCGGTTTTAAGTTTGAGGGTAATCTGCGAAACTTAAACCGACTTCTCATGAAAGTGCTCGTAATAGAAGAAGAACCATTATCTGTACGCCGGCTCAAAGAAATGCTGGTAGAGATTGACCAGGAAGTCCATGTTGTTGATGTCATCGACAACCTGGAAACCGGAACCAACTATCTCAAATCGTCGAAAGATATCGACCTGGTATTTGTCGACATTTCTGTTGAACAGGATCCTCAGGTTGAAACCTTCCGTGAAGCCTGTACGGAAACGCCGGTGATATTCATCAGTGCCTGCAAAGAATCGGCATTGAAAGCATTCAGATTTAACAGTGTTGATTACCTGTTGAAGCCATTACAGAAAGATGCACTGGAAGCAGCGATTCATAAGTATAAAAAATGGCATAGCTTATCCAAACCATCCTTACAGCGGGAGTTAGCCTGCATACTCGATAATATTTCCTCGAAAACAAGCGCCCGGGAAAGATTCCTGGCGAAAGCCGGAACAAGATATATCTCTGTAGCTGCTAATGACATCGCCTATTTTTATACGAAGGGGAAATTGCAGTATATTAAAACAAGACGGAATGAAGATCTTGTGATCGACAAACGCCTTGATGAAATTGAAGCGGACATAAACGGGACAGACTTTTTCAGAGTGAACCGACAATTCATTTTGAATTATTCCACTATCGAAAAAGTACATGCATGGTTCAGCGGCAAACTTAAGGTACAGGTCAATCCTCTTCCTTACGAAGAGATCATCATCAGCAGATTGAGGGCGGCGAGATTCAGAAAGTGGCTCGGTGAATAACGGAGTGGTGTTTATGCATTCAGCGGATGCATTAACACCACGATATTTATAACGCTTACAACCTATTAAACCGGCACACGGAACATCACACGCAGTCCCTGCGGGTTTCTTTTGATCTCCAGCTTTTCATTGAACAGTCGATCGATCCTCTCTGCTGTACTTTTTAACCCTATACCTTTTTGCAGAAGCTCATCGATGTTGCCTTCATACCCAACACCACTATCACTGATGGTGATATTTACAAACTGATCTGTCTGCTGACAGGTGACCGACACTGATCCTCCTTTTACGAGCGGACTGATTCCATGATTCAACGCATTTTCAATAAGCGGCTGCAGGATCATTGGAGGTACCTGCGTGGAAAGTACAGAAGGCTCGATATAATATTCTACTTTCAGCCTTTCACCAAAACGATGATGCTCCAGGGCCAGCCAGGTTTTTACAAATTCCAGTTCTTCTTCCAGTGTTACCATTTGCCGCTCACTTACTTTTAAGGCATAGCGGAACGTATCGGCCAACTGTGCGATGAGTACCCGGGTCTTCTCAAGCGAAGGAGGAACAGACGCACTGATCGAGTTTAATGTATTGAATAAGAAATGAGGTTCGATCTGCGCCTTCAACGCTTTGATCTCACTTTGATAAGCCAGGTCTTTCAACTCCTGCTCACGTTTTAATTGCCGCTTTGTTCTTTGCAGATAGTGATATGCATGAAAGACCGCAAACTGCAAGCTGTAAAAAACTACGCTGATATAAAAATCAACCATCATTTCGTGAAATACGAATGGTGGCGGCTTGAATTCCATTGCCCTGATGCCGTAGCCAAAACTATAAACCCATGCCAGGCCAAAAAGCACCATATATATCAGGTGAAACGGGATCAGAAAACCCAGCGATCGGTTTTTCCATACCCTGAATACGAGGAACCAACTCGGCACAGTCAACAGCATCTTTATAAGAATATCAAACCCCACAACAGTTGTCTGCCTTTTAAGATCGGGGATCTCATATGCAATGATCAAGACCAGGAAAAAGAGCGCGCCCCAAAAGAAGTTATATAATAACCAGATGCCCAGCTCAGCCCAGGTAATTCCCCAGATAACCTTTTTCTTCCCGTATTTTCTGAATTGCATATTTTAAAGTGGTGGTAATGCTTCCTGCAAAACTAATAAGCCGGGTAAATTTTAAACCGTAATTCGGATGAATTGATGGATAGGCCGACGAAAAGAAAATGGCCGCCGTACATTAACTAATATTTTAGTTGATAAACTAATAAAATAGTTATAGATTCGTTTTATAGTCGTTGCTCCGTGCGCATTTAAATCTTAGCTAATGAAATTCCTTATCTATGCCGGACAGGTGATCCTGTTATCAGGGTTATTATATGGATATTATCATCTGTTTCTGCGGAACAGATCATTTCATCGCTATAATCGCTTTTTCCTTCTGATGGCATGTTTGATGAGCCTGCTGATCCCATGCATCACAATTCCGCTTTCCTGGCCATCTTCTGCAGAGGCATCGCCCGGTGTTGTACGGCTACTGGAAACTGTTTACGTTACTATGCCCGAAGACGAAACAGCGGTCGCAGCAAGTATATCAGCCGCTTCTGAACGGACCATTTCCTGGCCTGTTATCGCAGCCATTATATACGGAGCTATTGCACTTTTCTTCCTGTTCAGGCTGGTCATAGGCCTGACCAAATTACGGACGCTTGCAACCCGCTATTCTCACGAGCAACTGGATGGTATAAAGCTGTTTCATACAAAAGAAGGAGGAACGCCGTTTTCTTTTTTCAGGCTTATCTTCTGGAATGATGAAATTGACCTGCGATCTGAAAACGGGAAAAAGATCCTTCGTCATGAATTGATACATATTAAACAGAAGCATAGCTATGATGTACTTTTCACTGAACTGTTGATCATATTTTGCTGGATCAATCCATTTTTTCATTTAATCAAAAAAGAACTGCGCATCATTCATGAGTTTCTTGCTGATGAACCGGTCGCCATTGAAGATAATTGCGGCGATTATGCGGAATTACTGTTGATGCATTCACTCCGTACACAAAAAACCCTTGTCAATCCTTTTTTTCATAACCAGCTAAAAAGAAGAATAGTCATGATCACCAAACCAAGAATTAACAAATCGATGTATGCACGTCAACTGATGATACTGCCTTTAAGTGTGGTATTGTTCGCCATGTTTGCGTTCCGGTTGAAGCCTGTTACGATAACTTCTTCCGGGAAAGAAGGCATCACCGTCGTTGTGGATGCCGGCCATGGAGGTTTTGATCCGGGAGCAAAAAGTCCGGATAAAAAATTTGAAGAAGCAGCGATGACACTCGAGTTTGCCACTCTTATGCAATCGCTGGCGCCGGAATACGGCATCAGGGTTGTTCTGACACGGGAGAATGAGTCTGCTATCGGATCAACAAAGCAGGAGGATCTAATGAACCGGCTTAAAATTTCCAAAAACGCCAGGCCCGATCTGTTTTTTAGTTTCCATATCAATACTACCGGCAGAGATACTTACCAGGCAAGCCGTTCCGGTTTTGATGTTATGATAGCGGGAAAAAGGGAAGATGCGCGCGGCCGGGCAATCGCTTCGGTATTGCTTGAGCAATTATCCAATGTTTATAAAGCGGATAAAGTGGTTAAGCGGCGCAGTGACGCTGGAATTTATGTGCTTGACCAGAATGATGTTCCTGCTGTAATGCTGCAGTGTGGATACATCAATAATCAAAAAGATCTGGAGTTTTTCAATGCAAAAGAAAACCGTGAAAAGGTTGTTCGCACGATTCTGTCGGTGCTGCGCGATAATGCGAAATCATAAGTTATCGTGTATGCAGGTTACGGCGATCTGTCTTCACTGATCTAAAGGTGACTGACAGTTCAACTATGCTGCTCCCGATGCCCGGATTTCACAGATATTTTCACCGGAACTTTATTTGTGAGATCTGTGCATCATTCAATACGAATACAAGCCTGACCGCCAAAATTTCAAACCGGTTCATTTTTCCGGCACACCGATCACTCCATCCATTCCCATTTCGGCGCTTCCATGCCTTTCGACCAATTCAACCGGAGTAACTTTTCTTTATCAGTTCGTAAAAAAACATTCCCGTTGATATTTCCTCTCAGGAATTTGTCAACATTATTTACGGTCATATAGCAGCTATGCTCCGCGATAGCTAACGGAAAATCCGCCCGCTTGATCACCGATCCATTTGGTAGTAATTCAAGCAGCAGGGCATAATGATTGATCGAATCTGCTGATCTTACATTTCTGCGTGATACAAGTAACAAATGATATTTTTCCAACTCGCCTTCGCCGTCAACTTTTACATGATCTATTGCACGAGGCAAGCTTAGTACGGCATGTCTTGCAGGTTTGATGTCAAGTGATTGCAGGGGAATGTGCCACTCCCGCACAGAGGAATGGAGCGATTTATCAATGAATTCACGGACACAAAATGCAGCTTTGCTGTTGATTGTTTCAAGTGAAGCGAGGAAATGGAAATCTGCAAAAAGTGAATCATGCGCTTTGAAAACACTTTCCGTTGCGAAGTACTTCAAGGGGCCATACTGCAATTTTTCCTGCGAGCTGAACTTTAACCATCCGTTCAGGGTATCATGAAGAGTAGTAACGGTATCGCCATATCTGAAAAATTTTCTGCTGCCGCCCGGTGATGATGGGTTGTTTCGCGCGCGGAATCCCGAGGTAGTGATCACATACAATCTGTCTGGATACTCCGGCTCTTTTTGGATATCATCGGCTGCAATCGCCTTCCATGCGAAATAACCTCCGGTCAGAAGAATGAGTATCGCAACAGGCAGGATCAGTTTCTTCAAAGAAACGCTGAACTTTTGTTTTCTTCTGTAAGTTCTCTTCCACTGATCGATCTGCTGGGCAACTGCTTCCTTTTCTTCATTCTTTCGCTGAAAGAACTGCTCCAGAAATTCAACAGAAGTTTTAGGGCTGGCCTTCAGTTCTGAGAGTGCAATAGAGAGGTCTTTTTTATTTCCCCTGAAATAAAGCGTAAGGCAATAAATGCCAAAATCCTTCTCGTTATATATATTCTCGTCTGGCATTACCGGAATAAATATAGTAACAGGTTATTGGGCGTGCTGTAAGTGGAATCTTCAGGTTGAAAGTTGAGTGACAACTGCCAGCGCCTGTTTCCCTCATGTGCGGGTAATTCTTCCCATACGAAATTCCCCTGGTCTGCCATCTCTTTTACCTGGTCTTCCCTGTAAACAGGTCTCCAAAGCAGGTTCAATTCTTCTTCAAAGAACAGCAGTTTTAAGCTTGTTGCATCTCCGGAGATCCTGCCGGCGGGCATTTTGTT
>JBEVKW010000055.1:0-7204 GCA_040509495.1 Chitinophagaceae bacterium
GCCCGCATCGGTGGCGGCAATCGGAAGTGTGGTTGCCTCGCCCAACACGGCATGGACGGTTGGCCAGTACGTGCAAACCGGTACCGCTGGCGTTGGTGGGCAAGCGCATTGGTCCGGTACCGCATGGGTGGCGGGATCGGTTCCGGTAGAGGAACCACCGGAAGATGACGAAACGGAAGGTGCGTAGACACATGGGCGCCAACGCTGGCATTCCCAACGTGCAAGCGTTGGCGCCCGTTGTGTTGTACGTGGAACCGTTGGCACTTGCGAAGCAACTTGCCTACCGGGATACCACGGATGCGAACCTACAAACGGTTTGCGAAGCGGCAACGGAAGCGATAGACGATTGGTGCGGCAATACCGCCCAATTCGACCCGGTACCGGCAACGATCAAGCGTGTTGCGCTATCGCTTGCCGTGGACATTTGGAAGCAACCGGACGCAACGTTTGGCATCATGGGACTAAGCGAAACCGGTCCCGTACGTGTCGCACGTGATTTGGTAATGCGGTATGACGCATCCTTGATCCCGTTTTACAACGGGATTAACGGTTGGGGGATCGCATGAAGTTGTCCACGGCACGTGTCGATTTGGCCACGATCATGGAAGCAACGTTGCCGGATGCCGTTTCCGTCGTGGACCACCTTCCCGATTCAATCACGCCACCATGCGTACTTGTGGCGTGGGCGGACCCATGGGTAAAACCGGCAACGTTGTGCGCCTATGAAGCGGCAATGGAATTACTAGTGATCGCCCAACGGATCGAACCGGGCGGCAAGTTGGAAACACTAGAGGAAATCGTTAGCGCCATCCTTCCCGCCATGAAGGCGAATCCGGATTGGCAAGTCGTAGACGTAACCGCACCGTATCCAATGAACGTTGCGGGCGTGGACTATCTAGCGGCAAGCGTGAATCTCACATACGACATGGAGGATATGTAATGGCAGCACGGCCGATCAAGCTTATTGATCCGTGGATCAAGTTGGGCGTTGATGATCCGGTGGGACCACCGATCACGGAAGCGGTAGACATGAAGTGCTTTGCCAAAGGCGTGCATTTGATGGGCGAGGAAGATGATGCGCTAGTCACGTTTTGCGATCCATTGGGATATTCGTGGTCGTTGACGCTTGACCTACTGATGTCCATTGGTCCGGATTCATGCGATGAAGCGTTGCAATCGTTGGGTGGTCCGGGAACCGTGGTGCCGTTTGAATTCGCCTACACGAACGATCCCGCTTCGCCCACGAATCCGCATTGGTCCGGAACCGTCATGCTTGTTGCGTATCCGATCGTTGATGCACAAGTCAACGAACCGACGGAATTTGAATTGGAAATGGACGTGATTGGCGAAATCATGCGGGACGATGGTGGAGGCGCCATGGCCATTAGCGGCAACCACACGCACACGGTTCCGCCCACGCCCACGCCCGAACCGGAAACGGTGGCAGCGTAAGCAATGTCCGCATTTGACGACTTGACGCTAGGTGAAGTGGAAGAAATGATGGCTACCGCATTGGGCGGTAGCCAAATTGATGCGGCCGATCCGTTGATGCTTGCCGGTGGCGTTATGTGGGTGACGAATCGGCGCATGGAACCATCGTTGTCGTGGGACGAATTCAAGACGACAACGAAAATGTCCGATATCAAGGCGTTTTCAATCCAAATGGAAGCGGACGATATGGCGGACCCTACGAACGATCGCAACGTGCCAGCGATCTAAAAGATAAGGCACACTTTTGGCGTTACTGGCGTATCACACCTAGCGAATATCGACAACTAACCATTGCCGAACACAACGCAATGGTGGAAGTTATGAAGGATGAAGCTAGGCGCAACCGCAAGCAAGCGAATAGGCGTAAGTAATGGCCACCGGAAGCGAAAAGGTAACCGCCTTTGAAATCAAGGGACTAAAGCAACTTTTGCGTGTCCTAAACAAGCTTCCGAAAGACTTGCAAAATGACGTGCGGGATGCATCGCAAGCGATCGCTAACGATCTAGGTGCGGGCGCCAAAAATGCGGCAGCAACGCCACAACAACAACTTGCGGCAACCGGTCTAAAAGTCAAGCGTGATCGCATTCCAACGATCAAGGCAAGTGGCACGATCCGTCCGGGATTAAAAGCGGGCGATATCTTTTTCGGTTCCGAATTCGGTGGAGGCGCACGCCCAACCACGCAACAGTTTCCGCCACATAGGGGAACACGTGGGTATTTCCTCTATCCAACCGCACGTGCGAGAGGAAGCAAGTATTTCGGCATGTGGGCGGAAGCGGTAGACAAGGCGTTTAAGGATTGGGATTACCGGGCGCAGTAACATGGCGGATCGTACCTTCCTACTCAAAATCATTGGCGATACGACGGGCGCCAGTAAGGCGCTAGGTCAAGTTGACAAGGATGTTAAGAATACCGAATCAACCGCCACGGGCGCATTCAAGGCGATTGGCGCTGCCGTATCCGTTACGGCAATCGTGGCGTTCGGCAAGTCTGTTGTTGATTCCGCATCGCAACAAGAACAAGCGATAGGTGCCGTTGATTCGGTATTCAAGGAAACCGCTGGCACCATCCACGATTTCGGCAAAACGACGGCCGAAAACATGGGGATTAGTCGTGGGCAATTTGAGGAAACCGCCAGCACCATGGGCGCACTACTCAAAAATGCTGGCATGCCGTTGGATCAAGTTGCCGATTCGACAATCAACCTAAGCAAGCGTGCGGCCGATTTGGCAAGCATGTATGGCGGCACCGTTCCGGAAGCAATGGACGCCATGAAGTCGGCACTTAAAGGCGAAATGGACCCATTGGAAAAGTATGGCGTTTCGCTTAAGGCTGCCGCAATCGAAGCACGGGCGGTTGCGGATGGCCACGTGGACGCATCCGGCAAGGCAACCGATTACGGCAAGGCACTTGCAACGCAAGCGCTAATCATGGAACAAAGCGCCGATGCCGCTGGCAACTTCGCAAAGGAAGGCGACACGCTGGCGGGACAAACGGCAAGGATGAAGGCGCAATTTTCCGACTTGCAAGCGGACCTAGGCACCATGCTTTTGCCAATCCTTGCGAAGCTAGCAAGCATGCTAAGCGGCATCATCACATTCGTAAAGCAAAATCAAGGATGGTTGATCCCGCTTGCCGCTGGCATTGCCGGAATCGTTATTGCGATCAAGGCGTGGCAACTAGCGCAAACGGCATGGAGCATCGCCACAACGGCCGCCACGGGCGTGCAATGGGCGTTCAACGCTGCCATGTCCGCTAATCCGATTGCGCTAATCGTCATCGCCATTACGGCCGTGATCGCTGCCGTGGTTCTCATGTATCAAAAGGTTGATTGGTTCCGTGCGTTCGTGGACACGGCCGTTGATGGAATCGTGGCGGCATGGAATTGGATGCTAGATGCCGTTAAAGGCGTGTTCAATTGGATTAAGGATAATTGGCCACTACTACTTGCGATCATTACGGGACCGATCGGCATTGCCGTAAAGTTGATCGTTGACAATTGGACCACGATCAAGAATGCCGTAATGGGCGTGTTCAATTGGATTCGTGACAATTGGAAATTGGTCCTAGGCATTATCACGGGACCGATCGGCGCTGCCGTTGCGATCGTCGTAACCAATTGGGACAAAATCAAGTCGGCCGCATCCACGGCCGTAAGTGCGATCAAGACGGCCGTTAGTGGACTAGCGGACATCATCGCATGGCCATTCAAGCAAGCGGTAAACGGAATCAAGACGGCATGGGGTGACGTAGAACGGTTGTTCCGTGGCGTGTGGAATTTCATTAACAACGCCTTGCGTGGCGTGGCGGACGTTATCAAGTATCCATTTACGCAAGCGTTCAACGCCATTAAGACGTTGTGGAACAACACGGTTGGGCGCTTGTCGTTTACCGTGCCGTCGTGGGTACCGGGAATCGGTGGCAAAGGATGGACGGCACCACGCCTTGCCGCTGGCGGCATCGTGAACCGTCCCACCATTGCGTTGATTGGTGAAGCGGGACCGGAAGCGGTTGTGCCGTTGACGGGTAGGAATGCGCCCGCCATGGGAGGCGTGGTAATCAACGTCTACGCCTTGACGTCCAATGCGGAAGTTGGGCAAAAGGTTTGGGAAGCGTTGTCCGAATATGAACGCATTAGTGGTAGGCGTGTTGGATGACGTGGTTTCAAGATGGCGTCAGATTCAAGCTTTACGTTTCCACGGATGGTGATTTCGTAAGTCTAGGAACACGCAACGAATACCCGTTTGTTGCCGGTGGCGCTGGCGTTCCGGCCGGTTGGACAAAGTGGATCGAAGCGGGCGCTAATGAAGATGTCAATTGGACCACGCAAAACGGACGCTTTTCCATAAGCAACGCCAGCGATACGAACGCACACAACACGGGAAAATACAATATCTATCGTGATTTTCCGGTGGAACAAGGACACCGTTACTTGTTGCAAGTGCAAGCGCAAACCATGGACGGTAAGTCATCCGCTTACCGGTGGTTGTCGTATCAACCGAACGCAAGCGTGGGTCCGTATTCGATCCAACTTCCATCGGTAACGCCATGGGAACAATTGTCGTGGCCATACAATCCGCTTACGGGCGAAACGTTCATCCGTGTTCTTTTGAAAGTGAATCCGTATTGGCCAAAAGCTGCGGATTTCAAATTCGATTGGGGCGTACAATTCCAAAACTTCGCCATCGTGGATCAATTGGCAAGCTATCCCGATCCGACGTGGCGGGAGGTTACATGCGATGTCCGCATGCTTACGACAAAGTACGGGCGTGCGAAGTTTACGAATCGGTATGACGTTGGTACGGCACAAATCGTTATCAACAACAACGATGGCGAATTCACATACGATCCAAACCACGAATGGGGATTGCGTCCGGGAAGATTCCTAAAGGTTGTGTGCAACCTTCCGGGATCGTCTTACGACTATCCGTGTTTCTATGGCATCATTGATTCGCTAACGGATACCTACACGTTGGACGGCAAGGCAACCGTTAACGTCCAATGCGTTGATACTTCATCGTTGTTGTCCAACACGGAAGTACCTACGGCATCGCCAGAATCAACCACGTATTATTCCGGTGGGCGATTCCGCCAGCTTTACAATTCCGTTGGGTGGTTGCCTCAAATGGCATCCACCGATACCGGCAAGTTCATCCAACAACCGATCCGTGCCAACGGCCGAACGGTGCGGGATGAATTGGGATTGATTGCCGATTCGGAAGGATCAACGTTCTACACGGACCGTACGGGACGCTTGACGTACCGGGAACGGGACAACACAACGATGGCACGTTGGGATTCCGTGTATGCCGAACTACTGGCCAATTGTCCCGATTACGTGTTTAAGACGAAATGGGTATTTCCCGGCATCGTTGCCAACTATGCATCCATTGCACATGCGGCCGACCAAAGCATTACGACAACGGCCGACTTTGCGTTTCGCATGTCCATGCAAAACATGATGGGTCCGTCACAATGCTTCATGTCCAAAGGATTTAATTGGTACATTAAGAAAACCGCCAACGCCAAAACGGTGCAAGTGTTGTTGGCGGCAAGCGGCACGGTTATTACGACGGAAGCATTGCCGTACAACGATGGCGAAGTGTTTTGGTTGCGTGTCCAAAGGCGGAACGCAACGGAAATCCGTGTCTACCATTGTCCGGACACGGGAAGTAACGGCATTCCCAATACGGCATCCATGTTGTTGTTGGGAACCGTGCTTACCGTTTCCGGCAACATTGGGACGAACACAAGTCCAACCAACATAGGCGCACGCAATACCGGTGGCACAACCGATCCGTTCAATGGGCGCATGTACCGTGCATCCATGTATGCGTCCTATCTAGGAAGCTTCGCCATTGATGCGGACCCGTACTTGTGGGACGGCATGGAAGGCGCATCGGCCGTTCCGTTGTCCCGTCCTACTGGCGGCACGATGTCGATTAACACAACCGACGACAACGAATTGATACAAGCGGACCCAACGCAACCGCCCACCGGTCTAGTAACCGTGGACACGGTTCCAACCGTGGCAGCGCCCGCAATCGTGTTCTTGCAAGCGCTGGCAACCGATTGGTCCCGTGATCGTGTCGTCAACGACGTGCAACTAGCAAACCAAAACGGTTCCGCCTTCCAATGGATTGATGGCGATTCACAAACAAAGTATGGCCCACGGACGTATCAACGCATGGACTTGTTGAACGTCAACGATCATCCCGAATACTTGCAACAACGTGCGGATGATTTGATGGCGGGATACACGGACGCCATGTTGCGTGTCAATTCCGTGGACTTCCGTCCGAACCTATCCACGTACGCATGGACGCTAAATATGTTCCTTAACGATTTGGTGCGTGTGCGTTACGAAAATCCGCAAGGCGGATGGGGATATGCCGTCGTGTCGCATGTCCAATCAATCCAATGGACGATTTCCACGCAAGATTGGCAAGTCCAATTGCTACTTGACGATGCGGAAGCGTTTAACCGTTGGGATGCGGCCGTGGGTACCGGTTGGGATGAAGGCGTTTGGGACGAAACGCTATGGGACGGTTATGCCGTAGCGCAATGGTCCCGTGATACGAAATGGTCCGATGGCGTAAGCGTTTGGGGAACATGATGGCAATTGTTGTACCGCAACCGGGAAACGACGTTAGTGCCGAAACGTTTGGCGTACCGGTAGCCAATGCGGTTAATAGTTTGGGTGCGTACAAATTCGACTTGATTCCGGCAATCACGGTTGCCGCTGGCGCCAAAACGACCATTTACACAAAGACGATCACGGTTCCGGCATCCGTGCTAGGTCTCATGGGAATTGTGGTCGTTGGTTACAACAGTACGGGCGTGGGCGATTTGGTCGATCCATCCAATAAGGTTTTGGCAGCAATGCCGAATAGTGGTGCCGGTTGTGTCACGTCGTTTAACTACGTTGCGAAAGTCGGATCAACCGTAACGTTTGCCGTTTTGATCTACGCATGGGGAGGACAAAGCTTTGCCGTGGATGGCGGCAAGTCGTACGTTGCGCTAATGCCGGTCCTACAAAACATTACCGGTACGACGTTCCCGTAAGGATGCAAGAATGGCAATTACACGCCCGGTTACAAAGACGATCATTTCCACAACCGATTTCGGCATCCCGGTTGTTGATGCCGTAAACGCCAACACGGATGCCATTGCCGCATTGCAACCAACCGGTTGGATAGATATTGCGTACATG
>JBEVKW010000056.1:0-17673 GCA_040509495.1 Chitinophagaceae bacterium
ATTGACACCATTTTCATCCGGACGTCTCCCTGATTTTTACCTGTCACAAATCCCTTTGACTATTACAATTTCACAACCTCCAAACAATCGAGATATGCATCATTCCTGTACCCGTCTCCTTTTGCATATGACATGTTGTTATCGTAACCTTTCCTTTCCGGGTTAAAAAGTATCCTCACCTTATGCTTTCCTTTTTGTAGACCTGTCAGGCGTAACTGGTTCGAATACGTCCATTGATTCCAGTTTCCTGATGATTCCAAAATAAAACTGCCGATATTCTTTCCATCCAGTTCCACCGATCTGATATAACAATAAACATCATGTGGTCCTCTTCCATTTGACCCGCGCAAGTTGATGGCATAGTTCCCATCTTCCGGAATATCCAATTCGAAAGTTTGGTTCGCTGGCTTCGCTACGAGATCTTCTACATAACCGGTGCCGGAGAAGCCTGTGGCATTCTTTTGCAAGGTGCCTGCCAACTCTGCTTCTATCCGTTGCCGGAAACCAGTATGCAGCACCGGTTTGGAAAGATCTGATTGAAATCCCTGCTTGTTGACCGCGTATACGCTGTAATAGCCTGCTGGCTTGCCATCCAGGCTGAAGGGTGAAGTTTGTTTTTCGTTAAGTCCCGGTCCTTTGATATAGAATGACTCTCCTTCCACCGAATTCCAGCTTACCTGTTGGTTATTTTGTTGAAGTACCGGTTCAACGGGTGACCAGTCTTTCCCCGGACCAGGATTCACCAGCGTCCATTTCTTCGCTGTATTTTTCCCTTCCTCCATCTGGATCTCGATCGTGTAGGCACCTGTTGCTGTTGCAGGCAGCAGGTAATCGGCAGATGCAGGTTTCCCATTCACGGTGAGCGTTTTTATGTGCTGACCTGTTCCTGTGATTTTGACTGTTAAAGTGCAATCGCGATAACGGAAATGCTCGAGACTGATCGGGCCATTCACGAGTTCTGCCGGAACGGTCGGATGAAAACCGACGCCTTCTTCTGTATACTCCATGCCAAACAGCATTCTGTAAACAAGACTGGCGTATGCCGCAACAGACCATAGCTGCCTGTCGGAATTCAATGCCGTGTTCTCATCAAAGCCTGTATCGTAGGTCATGTTTTCCTTGTGTGTAAGAAACATTGCCCCCTGCCGGATCAGTGATTTCATAAGATGACTGGCAACGGGTTGATGCTGCCTTTTTCCCGCCATGAACATCAGCGGTGTTTGCCAGACTGCCCAAACGCTTTTATTGTGATAAGCAAAATCATCCGGGATACTTGGATACAGCACTGCTCCTCCATATGGATACATCGGGTAACGTTCCAGGATCTGATCAGCCTGGTCAGTGGATGCCACTTCCAGTAAGGCACACAGTCCGTTCGACATGATATCCACGCGGTCTGAAGGGGCATATTGCATATAGGCAGGATACAGGTACGCCGTATACAACCCTTTTTCTTTATTCCAGCAATGCGTGTTCAGTGCTGTCTTGATCCGGTCTTTATAATGTTTCCACTTTTCGATCGTGGCCTTATCCTGGTTTAAGATGTTGCCGGCTTTTTCAAGAAAACTATAATTGAAATAGTGCAGCGCATTCGTGCCTGATGAAAATGATTCTCCGATGTTCTCATTCGAAAACCAGTTAGGGTATGTATGCGTTCGCCAGTCCATGGAACACGCTTCACCTTTGAATAATCCGATCGAATTATCAAAAGCAACGTGGATATCTTTATCGGCAGTATAGCGTAAACCGTCATACGCTTCTTTCAACCAGTTTTTATCACCGGTGGTAAGATAGTATTCCCAGGCGGCTATCGCCCAGACAATGCGATCAGTAGAGATAGGCCATGATCCGCCCGTGCCTGTATCCTGTAATGCTTCTGCCGGATCTTTGAGCGTTTGTTTCCGGAGTGTGTTCAATGCGATCTTCGTATTGATCCAGGAAAAGGAAAAGTAGATGCTGTACACTGCATCGCGTGTCCAGGTATCCGGCCATAATTTTCCGGTGGCGAAAGTGCTGTCGGGCCGGAGGTTCAGCACCATTTCCTCCATTGCCATCTGGTATAAAGCCGCGAGCATTGGGTTGGCTGTTGCGGTGAATGTTGGAAAAGCACTGATGTCCTTTTGCAGTTTCCAGGAATGATTTTTACCGTGATAGTCAGATACGATTTCAGAAGGAGATTTTGCCCAGGCCATCCGGTCTCCGAGGAACGATGCATCAAAAACGCTGTCGCTGGTGATGGCAAATGGAAGTATTGAACCCTTTTCCCTGACGATCGTCCACTGTGTAGAGAGATCTTTGATCCGGTCCTGCTCTCCCATCTCGACCTGATCATTCTGCTGGTAAAGCATCTTATTGGCGCTGCTGTCATTCAGCAGGAATGTATACCAGCTGCAATTGGTCATCGTACCAAAATCAAACCCTTTAAACAGCCAGCTATTGGTTGAAGCCCCGGAAGCCTCGCCCAGTATGGGTTGCCCATTATTATCCATTTGAAGATAATGGCCGGTTTTCTTATTCCGGATACGAACTGCGTTACTTTCTGTTGCTTCATGGATCCAGTAATAACGATCATCAGACGGCTTCTTTCCTGTTTTTAGCCTGCCGTCTTCTTCGTACATATATTCACCTGTCTGGCGGTTCTGATAACTCCATTCGGAATATATTTTTTTGACTGCTGAGGTCGTTTTGCAGGAGATTGATCCGATAATACATACAATAAACAAGAGAGAAAGTAAGCTTTTCATATAGCGCAGTTTATTCGTTTTTCATTCATTTTGACAATACGTATTCAATACCAAGTAAAGCAGCATGGTCGCCGGTTTGTGCCGTCACCAGTTCTACTTCGTGGTTGGGACACCAGGCGAGTTGCTTTACCTTTCTTTTCAGATGAGGCAGGATGATGGCGCTGCTGTTCAGGATCCCTCCCGCTAATACAATGATCGAAGGATCATAAGCGTGGATATAGGTCACCAGTGCGGCCGACCACACATCCAGGCATTGGTCGCGTACCAGGATGGCATCAGCATTTCCCTCTGAAGAAAGCTGGAACAGCTTTCTGAAATCCATTGCGTCGGCGAGAGATTTGAACCCGTCAGAAACCCTGGGATGATCGTGAATGATCGCCGGCAAAAATGCAGAGGAAGCCATCGCTTCCACGCAGCCGGAATTGCCGCATGAACATTTTCTGCCGTTATAGTCAATCGTGAAATGCCCACCGAGTGATCCTGCCTGGAAGTGCAGGCCGTACAGCAACTTTCCCTCAATGATCACACCCGTGCCGATACCGGTACCGATGGTTACCATAACGAGGTTATCATGACCTTTCGCAGCGCCATACTGCCATTCGCCGAGTGTCGCCAGGCGTGCATCGTTGTCAAGGCAGAAAGCCGCGTCCCAGGACGACCGGAACCATGCCTCCAGATCAAGCCCGGGCGCATCATCATATTTATGATTGGTCGAAAGCACTTTCTTGCGGACCGGGTCTACCAATCCGGGAAAAGCCAGGCCAATCCCTTTGACCGATCCATTATCCAGGCCCTGTGCCTGAAGCAATTCTTCGATGGCTTTTTTAACATTGGGCAAAGAGTTCACCAACCCTTTTTGCGAACTGGCAGGTATGGTGGTAAAAGCAAGTACACTCCCTTCTTTTACCAACCCGATCTTGATAATAGTTCCTCCCAGATCAATTCCGATTCGATACATAGATTATTTCTTATAGCGGTTATGGGACGTTGAAGTAAAAAGTAAAAAATGACCGTACCGGGAGATCCACCTCCAAACCAACTGGTTTTAATTTTTACTTTTGACTTTTTACTTTTGACATAAACCCGCATAAATGTAAGAAGAAAAAAAATACCAGTATATACCAGTTCATAATTTAAATTAAATTCCTAATTTTACATCATCGTTAAAGAGATGCCTGTATGAGCAGAACAAAAAACCTTGCCTCTGTTATTCAAATCGACTCAAAGCTGACAACTCCAGTTTATAAGCAGATCGTTCAATCGATCTATAATAATATCGATAGCGGTAAATTGAAGAAGGATGACATGTTGCCTTCCGTAAATCAGATCGCAGAACATTTTTCACTGGCAAGAGGATCAGTGTTTACAGCGTACAATGAATTGCGTTCATCGGGCATTATCGATTCGATACCCGGGAAAGGATACTTTGTGACAAGTACGCAGACCAATCTTGATAAGAAGATCTTTCTTTTATTCAGCACCTTCACGCCTTATAAAGAAACATTATTCAATGCGCTGCGAAACCATCTGCCTAAAACAGCTTCCCTCGATATCTACTTTCATTATCACAGCATGAAGATGTTTGAAAGCCTGATCCGCGAACAGGCAGCCTATTATAATACTTACATCATCATGCCGGAAACGCAACAGGAAGCACGCGAGATCCTAGATAAACTTGATCCGAAAAGAACTTTCCTCCTGGATGTGGGATATCGCGAATACCAGGACAGTTTCTCTGGCGTTTTTCAAAATTTTGAAAATGATATTTACCACATCCTTACAGAATCAAAGGAACTGATGGAAAAATATAAACGCCTGTTCCTGGTTTTTCCGAATGGCGCGCGTACTGCGGATATCATGACGGGATTCAATAAGTTTGGCAAGAAAAAGATCATTAAAACAAGTGTTATACACGATATAAACCCAGCCGATGTTAAGCCGGGAGATGCATTTATTGTGATAGATGACAATCACCTTGTCGATATCGTTAAACTGGCAAAAGCCAATAAATGGAAACTGGGAAAAGACATTGGATTGATCTCCTATAACGAAACAAATTTGAAAAGCATAATCGGAGATGGCATCACTACCATTACGTCTGACTTTGCAGAAATGGGGAAACGCATGGCTGATATGGTCATGACGGGAAAACAGGAAGTGATCGAAAACAACTTCACGATTATTCACCGGAACTCTTTTTAACTCTTTACCATGACAACAATCACTGATGCCGCTGTAAAATTCAGCGGTACGGACCTTTACGGCCCTGAAATTGAAAGACTCACCCGTACCATCGGTGATCTGAAAGATGTATTTGCAGATAAAGAAGCGCTTGCCGCCATGCCGGCAGACTACAAAGTGTATGACGTGGCCTCCTATTTTCCGGTGGCCGACAACACTCCTGCCGGATTGTTCTTTGGCATTACATATATCTATCCCGGCAAAGTGGGCAGGGAATATTTTATGACCAAAGGGCATTTTCATTCCCAGCGTAACAGGGCTGAATTTTACCATTGTATTGAAGGTGAAGGCGTGTTGCTTTTTATGGATGAGCAACGTAATACACGCGCAGAAAAAATGTCTGCCGGCAGCTTACATTATATACCGGGTCACACGGCGCATCGTACGGTCAATACCGGAAGTGCCACCCTCATCTTCAGCGCCTTCTGGCCTTCCGATGCAGGCCACGATTACGAAAGCATCGCCAGGCACGGCTTTTCAAGTCTTGTGCTGGAAGTAGATGGACAGCCCGTATTGACCCCGAATAAATAAAAGACACTATAGAATAATGGCGTATCAATCAAATTACGACAAGCATCCGTTTGTCGACTTTAACCAGTCCGGCGATATCGCCTGGCGCGGTTGGCAGGCGATTACTGAACAGATAAATTTGGCAGCAACAAAACTTACCAGTAAGAACAGGTGCGTTGCGCTGGAATGTTACCCTGGATTACTGGAGGAAGAAGTTCTTTCCAATCTTCAAAACGGATTGAAGGGAAAGATCATTTCAACCTCAGCATGTTTCTATGAAGAAGAGCAGATCCGGGAACTGATCTATCCTGATGTTACCGATGATGAAGTGTTTGGCTACATCACCAGGCTAACGATCAACGATTTTCTGGATCCTGTTAAAGTAAAAAAACTTCAACAGGAGATCGCTGCCAGCAATTCCGGTCCTGTGTTTGTATACGGCCCGGGCGCCAGCGTGATTGCTGGTTCTCCTGACCTGCTGGTGTATTTTGATATGCCGCGATGGGAAGGGCAACTTCGTTTCAGGAGAAATGCGGTCAACAATCTTGGTGTAACGAATAAAACAACAAAAGCTTCGCTTCAGTATAAACAGGCATTTTTCGTAGACTGGCGTGTGGCAGACAAGCTGAAGAAAACATTGATGGCGCGTTGGGATCTTGTGATAGACACAACCGTTGCTGACGATCCCAAGATGGTAACCGGTGATGCGCTGCGCGAGGCACTGGCGAAAACCATCAATCGCCCGTTCAGGGTAGTTCCATTTTTTGATCCCGGCCCATGGGGCGGACAATGGATGAAAGAATATTGTGACCTGGACCGCGCTGCAGCGAACTATGCCTGGTGCTTTGATTGCGTTCCGGAAGAAAACAGCCTGCTTATAAAATTCAATGATTTTTTATTTGAAACGCCATCGATCAATCTCGTATTTGCACATAGCCGTGCATTACTTGGCAGTCCGGTGCAGGCAAGATTTGGCGACGAGTTCCCTATCCGTTTTGATTTTCTTGATACCATGCAGGGCGGTAACCTGAGCTTGCAGGTGCATCCGTATAAAGAATATATCCGCGAGAAATTCGGGATGGATTATACACAGGATGAAAGCTACTACATGCTGGAGGCTGGAAAGGATGCTGTTGTTTATCTGGGTTTAAAAGATGATGTGAACACAGAAGCCATGTTCAGTGATCTCGAAGCGGCGCAATCAGGTGGAACTGCGTTCGATGCTGATAAATACGTCGCAAAATGGCCTGTCAAAAAACATGACCATGTGCTGATCCCCGCAGGTACTATCCATTGCTCGGGTTCTGATTCGATGGTGCTTGAGATCAGTGCCACACCTTACATCTTCACGTTCAAACTTTGGGATTGGGGTCGCATGGGACTTGATGGAAAGCCACGCCCTATCAATATCGCGCATGGCAAAAAAGTAATTGATAAGACCCGCACGCCGGATAATACAAAGAAAGAACTGATCAATGCCGTCACACAGATTGCCTCAGGTGATGGCTGGACGGAAGAACGCACAGGCCTGCATGAACGTGAATTCATTGAAACCCGTCGTCACTGGTTTTCAAAAATTGTCACGCATCACACCAATGGCTCTGTAAATGTATTGAACCTGATAGAAGGAAGAGAAGCGATCGTAGAAAGCCCGGACGGAAGCTTTGCTCCATTCATCGTTCACTATGCCGAAACATTCATCATTCCCGAAGCGGTACGCTCCTACACTATCCGCCCCCACGGCGAATCAGAAGGAAAGCAGATCGCAACGATCAAGGCGTTTGTGAGGCATAACGCGTGAAAGCGATGGCCGAGATCGATGGCCGAGATCGATGGCCGATGGCCGATGTTGCACAGCAACGCAATGATTGCCGATGATGGTCGATCGACCATCGAAAAACGAAAGTCGGCCATCGGCCATCAGCCATCAGCCATCGAACAACAATCAACCGTTAACAATTTCAAAATCAAAACCGCATGTCCAACTACATAACCAAACCAATTCCTGAAAAAAAACCGGATGTAGCATTTGTTACCCGCCCCTGGGGCAGCTTTCATCAGTATGCGTTTAACCAGGACTGCACCGTGAGCATGATGCTTTGCCTGCCAGGCCAGCGGCTCAGTTTGCAATCGCACACGGGCCGCGCTGAACTCTGGATCGTGATTGATGATGGTGCGGTGGTGCAGGTGGGCGAGACCATCCATCATTGCAAAGCGGGTGATGAGATCTGGATCCCTGCTAATGAAAAGCACCGGTTGAGTTGCCCGGGCGACCAGCCCGTGCGTGTACTGGAAGTGGCTTTCGGAAACTGGCAACAGGATGATATAGCGCGGTACGACGACGATTATCAACGTTAGATCCTTTTAAAACGATTGCAATGAATCCTTCTAGAGAAAATAAAAGAACACAGGCTATCTGCCTGATCGTAGCACTTGGTGGACTATTGTTTGGGTTTGATACCGCTGTGATCTCCGGTGCGCTTGAAATGCTGCGAAACCAGTTCTCCCTCAATACCGCAATGGAAGGCTGGCTGGTCAGTAGTGGCCTTGCGGGATGTATCATCGGTGTATTATGCACCTCCATGTTGAGTGACCGGATCGGAAGAAAAAAGACGATCCTATTATCAGCGCTGATGTTTCTTGTATCTGCAGTTGGTTGCGCGTTTCCTGCAACGATCACTCAGTTCATTGCATTCAGGATGATTGGCGGAATTGGTGTAGGAATGGCTTCCGTTGTATCTCCGATGCTGATCGCTGAATTTGCTCCCGCTACGCATAGAGGGCGGATGATCAGCTATTACCAGCTTGCTATTACACTGGGGATCCTCGCAGCCTATTTTTCGAACGCACTCATCATGGAAGTATCTGCTGATGCTGAGAAATGGAGAACCATGTTTTTGGTAATGGCGATCCCTTCCTGTGCATTCCTGTTATTATTGCTCAGAACACCTGAAAGTCCGCGATGGCTTATATCAAAAGGAAAACGCAGCGATGCATTAAAAATATTGCTTCGATTAAGACAATCTGAACAGGCAGAGCAGGAATTTGCCGCTATGATAAATGCTTCCAGCCGGTTGAAAGAAAATAGCCGTTCCCTCCTGCATCCTGCGATCCGCTTTCCTTTGTTCATTGGTATTGTGCTGGCAGTGTTCCAGCAATTTTCCGGTATCAATGCAATCATTTATTATGGTCCAAAGATCTTTGAAGCAGCCAGCAAAAATGCCAATAACAGCATGTTGTTTCAAACCATTCTTGGTGCCGTGAACCTGGCTTTCACATTTGTGGCCATTAAGACGGCTGACAAGTATGGACGTAAAGCGCTTTTGAAATGGGGATTGACTGGTATCGTGCTATCCCTGATAAGCTGCGGGTTCCTGTTTTATCTTGACTTTGTCAATCCTGTCTTGATACTGATATTAATATTGGTGTTCATCGCCAGCTTTGCTTTTTCACTGGGGCCGATCACCTGGGTGATCATTAATGAAATATTCCCGACTGATGTTCGTGTGAAGGCGGTATCGGTTTGCACGCTTGCTTTATGGATCGCTAACTTTCTTGTAGGCCAGTTCTTTCCGTGGTTGCTGGAAGCAAGGGGTGCTGCCGTTACATTCTGGATCTTCGCAGGCTGCAGCCTGATTAATTATTTGTTCAGCGTAAGGATCGTGAAAGAAACTTCAGGAAAATCGTTGGAAGAGATGGAGGAGGTTTTTGTGGCCCCGCATTAAATATGTTTGAATGGCGTAGGGTTCCCGCGGATTGTGCAGAATGACAAGCGCAGATACGCAGATTATCTTCAGGAGAGTTTGAGGAATATTTGCGTATCTGCGCTTGTTTTGCGAACCCTGCAGGAACCCTACATTATTTCCATTTATCACGATCCTCATTTTTTTCAAGAAACATATTTCTTTTTTTTGAGTATATCACATTCTTTATTTAATATTGTGTACCTGTATATACCAGTTTACTTTTTCTATCTTCACTGAATAATAAAACTGATTGCATGCCTGTACACACATTACCATTTCTTCGGAAACACCCCGCTTCCTTTAATAAAGTCAATAAAGTGAAAATCAAAATATTGCTGATGGTAGCGTTATTTGCTATCTGCGGACGATCTTTTGCCCAGGCAGATCTTGCCTATTGGAAGAACGGAAGTTGGTCTATCGATTTCGGAAACAATCAAACGGCTGACCTCACGCATCTGAGCGGGCTCACCGGAACAACCCGCGCCTTTGTCGGAGATTATGACGGAGATGGCTTTCACGATCTGATAGAAGTGGATCAGCAGGGAACCTATTGCACCTGGTACTTTATGATCAATGATCAGAATGGCGGATGGAATGCACCAGGCACGGGTCATGTATTCGGTATTTCTGCTAACGATAAAGTACTGACAGGAGATTTTAACGGAGATGGAAAAACAGATATCGCTGTGTGCAGGGATCAGGATCTTGTGAACAGTAATACGATCAATCACTGGTATATTGACTTCGCCCCGGTAGATGGAATCGTTGATAAAGAAGGTTACTTTGGTTTGGATAGCGATCATCCGGTATCAGGTGATTTCAATGCAGATGGCATTGATGACCTGGCAGTTTACAGGCCAGTGGCAAATGGAATTGCGCAATGGTTTATGCTAACCTCTGCAGGCTCCGGCCCATCATTTGGAAATCCGCTTTATATAAGTGAGTTGATGTTTGGCCTGGTAAACGATATGCCGGTCACCGGTGATTTTAACGGGGACGGTTATGATGATATTGCTGTATACAGAAGCACAGACAATAAAGTATACGTCAACCTTTATAATCAAAGCAAACCCGCATTTGCCGGCTATGGCGGGACGGATGCTCTTGGGACTGTTGATCTCACCATTAACGGTCTGTCAGCCGTTTCAAATCCATTAGCTGTACAGGCAAAAGATATCAACCTTTCGAGATCGGGTACGGCGACTATGCCAACATTAACGCAATTCTCCGAGCACGTCAGGTTGCGGCATGGATGGGTTTGCCTGTATGATAACTCGCTGAATGTTGACAAATGGGTGCAGTCGATGCAGGATGTCGGCATCAATTATCTCGAATTCCATCCATGGATGAGAGCCCACGAAGAGTTGGTCAGCGATGCATCCACCTGGAATGCTTATGCCGGTGATGAAAGACTATGGACAAGCAAGTCGAAGATGAAGGAGCAGGTAACGAAGTTCCAGGCCGTTGGAGGAAAAGCAATCTGCTACACGGGTATATATGCTGCCACACCTGCGTTTGCCCGCAAGTATCCGGCCTGGGTAATGAGAGATATCACTTCGAATAACCTGATGAGTTATGCGGGAGACTACCTGTACCTGATGTCGGTCAATCCAACAGCCAGTCATCAATATACGATCAAAGGCCAAAGCTTCAATAACTTCAGCGAGTTCCTGATCGATCAGGCTGTTAAAGGACAGCAGGAGTATCACTGGGATGGATGGCGCTGGGATTGGTATGGCTATCCTGCAGATTACAAAGCAGATGCCCTGGGTGCAGCGACAGGCAACTTCTACTATGAAGTGGCCGGGATGACCGACAGGTTGAAGAAAGCTGTAAAGAATGTTGCTGCTAACAGTACCACCACTACCCTTCAATTGCCAACAACATTCAATGATATTCCCAACCAACAGATCGGAACAGTGGCAGATTACCAGTTTCTCGAACTCTGGCCTGAAATGGGCAAAAGATATCTTGATCTTGCAAAACATGTTGGTGATGCCAGGAGCCGTTACCCCGACAAAGCGGTGTTCGCGAACTTCTACCCACAGGCAAACATGAGTGTGCCGCAAGGATGGCCCATAGCAAATATCAATTACCAGTATGCAACGATCCTGTCGGCCGGAGGCTTCCCTTCTGCACTTATAGTAGACGGCGTTGCAAGCTTTACAAGTCCTGTACCATTTCATGCTGCAAGATATCCCGATGCCAACCTGGCGTTGATCTCAAAATGGAACAAGTTTGTTGAGGCCTATAGCGGATACTTCTATTTTACCAGTCCGATCTACAGCATCCGCAAACCACTGGCATCAACAATAACAGCGACAAGTCCATCAGCAGGATTTTTATCAAAGCCGTTTGAAAGAAGAGATAAAAGAACAGGCAAGATAGATGCCCTGATCGTTAACCTGATCAACTATGGCAGTGATACCACCTTGCGTTGGGATACGACCAATAACAGTTCGGCTATCACGTCGGCCACCGTCAGTGTCACGCCACCAGCCGGCATCAGTATTTACAAAGCCTACTTCATTACGCCGTATAAACAACAACAGAAAGAACTCACCATAACAGTCAGCGGAAGTGTGTACCAGGTCAGCGTAGATACACTTGACGTATTTGGCACGGTGGTATTCACTACCAACCTTACGCCGGGTATGCCGTCGGTGGCGGGTCTTTCCACTACCACATTTACAGATCTTCCGTTCGCCTACGATTACCGGGGAGAAACGCTTAACGGAAATGCTGATTCAATAACGGTGATCGCTGATAACGGGATCCTTCCTCAAAATAATATTTTTGAAAGCACGGTTTCCGACTGGGCATTATCGAATACTGCCTATGAAGGATCAAAATCTGTTCATGCTACAAACGGCAAAACAACTTTTACCACGACTTCCAATAATGCCATCAGGATACCAATAGACACTTATAAAACATTTGAAGTGGCTGTCAAACCTGACAATGCAACGGCCACCTGGTTTGGTTTTACCTTGTACAATCCAAAAACAAATGAGATAAAAGACCTGTATTATAAAGTGGGTGTCGATTTTACCACATCACTACCTTATCAGTTGATCAGTGGAACTGCCCCGGATACAGGCTGGACGGTTCACACCCGGAATCTTTACAATGATGTGATAGCCCATCCTTACCTGGGCGCTAACTGGGATTCATCGATTGTGACGAGGATCCATCTCGGCCCTCTTAACGGCAGCGGCGCATACTTTGACGCATTCCGCTTCAGGAAGCCGACATCCCTGAAAAAAAGCATTTCGAAATCAACTCACGCTATTTACCCGAATCCCGTTACTGAAAACGGCTTTTTTATCAGGTATACCGGGGTTAAAAAAAGACAGCTTGTGGTAACTGTTTCCAACACCAACGGACATCTTATACAGCAAAAAATTGTTCCCGGAAACAAAGGCGAAGACATCCATATCAAATGGGAAAAGAAACCGGTACCCGGAATGTACCTGGTTCAATTGGATAACGAACCTGCGGTAAAGATCATGGTCTTTTAACCGCATAACATGAAGTTTTAAAAAACAGAAAATGAAAAAACGATTGCTTCAATTACCATCACTGCTACGCAGATTCCTGGATTTTTCCGGAAGCACAAGGGGCGTGTATATGATTGTGCTGCTGTTAAACCTGGCAACAGCTCTTTCAGCTTCGGCCCAGGATCCCATTAAAATAGATGGCATTGTCACCGATGAGAATAGTACTCCCGTTTCAGGTGTGAATGTAACGGACAAAACATCAAAGCTCGCTGCCGTTACCGATTCAAAAGGTTATTATACGATCAACGTTCCGCTTAATGGTACGCTTATCTTTAGCTATGTCGGTTTTGAAACACAGGAAATCACTGTGACCAAAACAGGCCCGTTGAATGTAACAATGAAAACAAGCACGAAAGCCCTCGAAGATGTTGTCGTGATCGGGTATGGAACGAGAACAAGAAAGGAGGTCACCAGTGCCGTCGCCCATGTAAAGGAAAGCGATTTTGTAAAAGGCCCTGTCACAACGCCGATGCAGTTACTGGCAGGAAAAGTGTCCGGCCTTTCTGTTAACAGGCCATCGGGCGATCCCAACGCTTCACCCGAAATCACGTTAAGAGGTATCAACTCCATCAAAGGAGCCAACTCTCCTCTTATCATTATTGACGGTGTGCCGAATGCAAGTCTTGCAACGATACAGCCCGAAGACGTCAAATCTGTGGATGTATTGAAAGATGCATCAGCTGCCGCGATCTATGGCAGCCAGGCAAGTGGCGGCGTGATCATTGTTACCACAAAGTCCGGACAGGGCGCTAAAGGAACTACGGTCAGCTACAACGGCTGGGCTGGAATTGACAAGCTCGCTAACAGACCACGTTTTTTGAATGCAACAGAGTACCTCGACTTCTATGAGCAGAATAAGGCCGATGGATTTGTGGACATTCCCAAAGCTGCGGATATGCGTGACTATGGTGGCGATGCAAACTGGATCGACGCTGTGACGCAGACGGCTTTTACACATTCACACAATGTGGCCGTGACCGGAGGTTGGAACAAATCCAGCTTCAGCGGCTCCGCTACCTACCGCGAAAATGAAGGCATCATTCAAACAACCAGGAATAAAACATTTACCACCCGCTTGAATTTTATAACAAGTGCGCTGAATGACAGATTAACGCTGAATTATACCATACAGAACTCTTCTTATGATAATGCATTGCCAACTCCCATCTGGCCTTCTGTGTTAAACCGTAATCCAACGATCCCTGTCTATACGGACAATGGTGATTATTACGAACCTCCACCCCTTTCAACTCCCATCCCCAATCCTTTGGCCGCGTTGTACCAAAGAAAGGCACAACAGAAAGGAAGTACACTCCTCGTAAATACCAGCACATCCTTTAAGATCATCGGAGGATTGAAAACAACCCTGCAGTATGGATGGCAGAAATGGAATCAGAATGCCAGCTCCTACCAGTTTGTAAATTCCCAGGCAAGCATCAATGCAGGATTGGATGGTACTGCACAAATTCAAAACTGGTCAAGTACGCAAAGGACCTTGAACTACACGCTGGAATATGACAAGCGTTTTGGTTCCGGTCATGCTGTGAACGCAGTAGCTGGATACAGTTACCAGGATCTGAATGGCGAAAACAGCATTATACAGAATTCAGGTTTCTTTAATGATATCTTTCTATGGAATAATATTGGTGCGGGGTCGGCTGGCGTACCTGCAAACGGCGGAATGATCGGTAGTAGTGCCAGTGAAACCAAACTTGCCGCATTCTTCGGACGCATCAATTATAGTTACAACAGCAAGTACATGCTATCGGCCAGCTTAAGAAGAGAAGGTTCATCTGTATTTGGATCAGAGAACAGGTGGGGCCTCTTCCCTGCTGTTTCTGCCGGGTGGATGATCACGAATGAAGACTTCATGGCTGAATCAAAACTGTTTGATGAATTGAAGTTCCGTGTTGGTTATGGCGTAACCGGCACTCAGCCCGCCTACAACGGTGTTACGATCAATACGCTGGCGCCAGCGGGCGCTGCATTGGGTAACAGGTTCTATAATAACGGCAACTGGAATACGATCGCTTATGCTCCAACTCAGAACTACAATCCATTCCTGAAATGGGAATCAAATGCTGAACTGAACATAGGCGTTGATTTTGTGCTGAAAAAGAACAAGCTGTCCGGAAGTATAGATTACTATAATAAGCGGATCAATAATCTTATTTATGATTATTACGTAGCCACACCACCCAATATATACCCTATATCTACATTGAACGTAGGATCAATGAAAAACTCCGGGATAGAACTTTTGCTCAGGGCAAACCTTGCCGACACGAAAGATTTCCAATTGAACACTACACTGACGTTTTCTCATAACAGCAATAAGGTGGTATCACTCTCTAATGAATACAACAAACTGGAGTTCGCGGATATCGGTTATATCGGAGATGTTTTTGCAACCAATACGCACCGACTAGAGGAAGGTTTAGCAATGGGAAATTTTTATGGATATAAATTCCTGGGATTTGACGAGCAGGGCAAATGGATCCTGGATAACAACGGTCAGCCCGGCAACAGCGCCAGTGCCACCAAACAGATCATTGGCAATGGTATTCCTAAAATGAATGCAGGTCTTACGGTTTCGGCAAGCTATAAGTCTTTCGACCTTTCTTTCCTTCTGAGAGGCGCATTCAAATACCAGATCCTGAACCTGTATAGAATGTATTATGAGAATGTGACGCAATTACCTTTCAATATTCTGAAATCTGCGCTGGATGTTCCCCTGAGAGAAAGACCTGTTTATTCTGATTATTACCTGGAGAATGGAGACTATGTAAAACTGGATAACGTTAGTATCGGTTACACGCTGCCGATCAGGTCTTCTGCATTCAAGAGAATGCGGGTAAGTGTATCGGCACTGAACCTTGCGGTTTTCACGGGCTACAAAGGAATGGATCCTGAAGTGTTTACCAGTGGCGGTCTCACCCCCGGCATAGACGGCACAGCTGGTAATACGCAGACAAACCCGTATGTGTTTTTCATCTATCCAAGAACAAGAGCAATAAGCGTTGGATTGAACGTTGAGTTCTGAGTGAGCAATTGTTAACTTTAAAAAGCGACCAATGAAATCAATATATAGACGAGTATCATCAGTAGCATTGATAGTGGTGTCAGTTACTGTTCTTTTTTCAAGTTGTACCAAACTTGATGTAGTTCCAGCCGACAGGTTCACCGTTGACAATTTCTTTAAGAACAAAGAAGAAGCGGTATCTGGTTTGGCCTCCACTTACATAGGCTTGAGAGGCTTATTCGATATCTATGCAAATGGAGGTTTGTACAGTATAGATGAATACCAGGGCGGAAATATGGCCACGCCGGTCAGGGATGGTTTTGGCTGGGGCGATGGCAATGGCATTCATCAACGGTTATACCAACTGAACGTAAATTATAACGATAACTATTATGAAACGATCACCTGGAACTGGCTTTTTCAGAACATCGGTAGTTGCAACTGGTATATAGATGCGATCGGCACTTCTGCTCTTGCAGGAAAGGATTCGTTGCTGGCTGAAGCCCGTATGAACCGTGCGCTGTTCCATTACTGGGCATTATCCTATTTCGGAAATATTCCCTATGTTGATACGTATGATGCCAATGGCACTTCGTTGCCGGAACAAAGAACACAGCCTTTTGTATACGAGAAACTGGTTACTGAGATCACGGCGTGCATCCCGCTTTTACCTGCAGATGTAACGCCGTCAACTGCCGGGCGTTGGTCAAAATGGAGTGCAAATGCCTTCCTCGCAAGATTATATCTTAACGCACATATCTTCAAAAGTGAATCTACCAATTCAGCAACGTGGAAAGATCCTGAATGGGATAAATGTATCGAGGCTTGCGATGCGGTGATCAATGCACAGAAATATGTTCTCGAGCCAGATTATTCCAGGAACTTTACTTACAATAATGAAAATTCAAGGGAAAATATTTTTACTGTTCCATTTGATGCACGCTATGGCACAGGATTGTTTATTGCCGTGACACATTTACATCCGGGCATGATGGCGAAGTATGGCCTCCCTGCTGGTTCCGCCTGGAATGGTGTGGTGATCGCTCCTGATTTCTTTTCCAGTTTTGACCAGGATGACGATCGGTTCAAAAAAGGAATTGTATATGGCCCGCAGTTAAACTCCAACGGTACACCGATACTTGATGGTTACGGAAATCCGTTAGACCTGAGAGCGACCGGTTTTACTTTTAATGCAAAGGATTACGATGGTGCGCGATTAACGAAGTATACCTATGAATCAGGTGGCAATCCGTTTGGGATGAATAATGATTTTCCATTGTTCCGCTATGCAGATGTACTTATGATGAAAGCGGAATGCCTTTTCAGAAAAGGAAATACGGGCGATGCGGTTGCCTTGATGAATGAAGTGAGAAGAAGGAGTTTCGCAACGCCAAAGCCATTGTCTGCAGGCGATCTTACTGAAGCAAGGCTTTTGCTGGAGCAGCGTCATGAGTTTTTTGGAGAGATGCGCTCTCGCATGGATGTTCGTCGGTTCGATCAGTTGTCCAAGGGTGCCCGTTGGGAAAAGCCGGCTTATCCGACTAATGACGCCGATATTCTGCCTATTCCGCAAACTGCATTAAGAGCAAATCCGAACCTGAAGCAGAATCCCGGGGCGGCATATGCAAATATGAATTAATGCAGGTTCCCTGGCTGTTGATGGAATGGTTTAAACAAAAGTGAGTTGCAATTCTGAACGAAGCTGTTTGGCTTAGTTTGGCGGATCTCTATCGACAAATCAAGGCTCTTAAGTTATTCATGAGTCTTTTATATTCGCCGGCGATAAACCTGGTGAGATATACATTATTACGAAACCGCTCGGATATAGTCATCCAAACAACTTCAGGCCT
>JBEVKW010000057.1:0-3584 GCA_040509495.1 Chitinophagaceae bacterium
GTAATGATTCAAGAAAACGAATGATTATGGAAGTGATGGCGATCCATAATGGTGATTACGATACAGATGCTGATTTTGTTGATTACATTTCTTTTTCTAAACTAAAAACAGCGAATTTCTCAGGGTTAATAATTTCTGTTAATCTAATGGGTGCAGGAAATGACCAAATGATGCAATTGTGCCTATCTTCTCCGAACATAAGTGTAAATGCTTGTGTGATTCGAGAAGATATCATAGCTTTAGAATAAGTTTTTTATAGTGATGTCGATATGACACGAATTAAAACAAGACGTTTAGGATTAGCGGCATTTATAAAAATGTCCGGAGCACAGCTGATTGATGTTCACAATAAAGAATTCATATTTGAATCTGAGAAAAGTGAGTCAGAATGGCTAGTTGAATATAGCAATTCCTGCTGTATGCAACACGATGCAATTGTTTGTCAGTTAAGAGATCATTTAAAAAGTAGAGAATAGCCATTTTGATAATCGGAATTAAGTTCTCCCAACGACTTTAATCCGTATCCGTGAGATGAGATGTGTTTAAACTTTTAAACTTTTAGGGGTGATCATTGTGAGTAATCTTTCTGTATCGCAATTTTTCCGTATCGAAGGCCATTTGGCTGACGAAAATATTCAGTATTACTCGGGTACTGGCGCACCGGATGGTACGGATACGCTGTTGATGGCAGCCACGAAGGGTTCGTTCTATACGGACAAAGCTTCGGGCGTCACGTATAAGAAGAAGGGTACTGCAGGTGTCGCACTGGATTGGTCGCGTCAACTGGACGAACAAGACTATTCCACCATTGCTACCCTGATTGATGCTGGGGGTAGTGCCAATACCGCATTGCAAAATGAAGTTGATACTCTGGAGACCACGCTGGGTGTCGGTGCGGATGGTACGCTAGGTAACGTCTTTGCGGCAACAAATTATATCGCTGCTCAAGCTTCGGTGGTCAATGCGATCAAGACACTGGACGGTCGTGCTAAGACGACTGTTGATGCACTCGCAACGGAAACGACTCGTGCAACGAATGCTGAAGATGCGACCAATACCGCATTAGCTGCTGAGATTCAAAACCGTATTGACGCTGATACGGCTGCTGCAGCGACTGCTGCTGATGAATTGAATACGGAGACTCAAGCTCGTATTGCGGGAGATCTGGCTCTGAATGGTCGTGCCGATGACATTCAAGCAGAACTGAACGCAACCCAAGTCGGTGCTGGTCTGGATATCGATGGTGCCTATACTGCGGCTTCTGGAGATAGTCTGATTGGTACTGCGGTGAGTCTTAAGGATGCTGATCTTAAGCTTGCAACGGCTGTACGGGACGAAACCTCTCGTGCCACGGGTGTTGAAGGGGCATTGGCTTCGGCAATTGCAAACGAGACTCAACGTGCTCAAGATGCCGAAACTGCCCTTGAAGCAACGATTCAGTCTTGGGTTAGTACTCAAATTGCTCTGGACAATACGACGGATGAAGCTCGTGTGGCTGCTGAAGCAGCTTTACGTATTGCTAAGGATAACGATCTTCAAGCTGAATTGGATGCTACGCAAGCAGCAGTTGGTTTAGCCACGGATGGAACGGTTATTCCGATTACCGGAACGAACTATCTGGATGCCGCCACGACGGTCTTCGGTGGTGCGTTCATTCTGGATACGGAACTGAAGCGTGTCGATGATGGTTTAACTGCTGAGATTACCAACCGGACCAATGCGGTTGCTGCGGTACAAACCGGATTGAATGCAGAGACTCAGAACCGTCAAGATGCTGTGACGGCACTTCAAGGCGAACTCAATACGACGCAAGCCGGTGCTGGTCTTGAAACGAATGGTGCCTATGCTGCTCCGACCGGTAGTAACTATCTGGGTGCTGCCACGAGTCTCAAGGATGCAGACTTCATTCTGGATGCTGCTGTTAAGGTTGTGTCGGATGCTGTTGCGGCAGAAACGACGGCACGTACCACCGCAGTTACGAATGAGGCCAATGCTCGTGCTGCTGCCGATACTACGCTGACTAACAGTATTACGGCTGAAACGAGTCGTGCGGTTGCTGCTGAAGGTGTTCTGACGGCTGCGGTTACTCTGTTGGACCAGAAGCAAACGGAAACGGCTGCTCTCTTGCTGTCGGCTCGTAAAGAATCGTCAGCCACGAATATCTCTGCGGCCAGTGTGGTCGATGAAATCGCAACTCAACAAACTGATGCTTGCAAATGGACGGTCTATGCCAAGGGTACAGGTGCAGATGCCCAGAAGCGTGTGGTCATGGAAGTACTGGCCATGCATAATGGTACGGATACCATCGATGCGGATGCGATCGATCAAACGAGCTACGCTAAACTTAAGCTCGGTACTCTGCTTGGCTTAGTCGTCTCGGTTGAACTCTCTGGTGTTGGTGCCGCTCAACGGATGCAGCTGAAAGTGGCTTCTCCGACTACCAGCGTGGATGTCTATGCGGTCCGTGAACGTCTCCCGGGGATTGATCTGGGAACGACTCAAGGTGGTGGTGCAGGCGCTGGTAACGATGATAGCAACTGGACGCCTGGTGATACGGACTTTATCTTCGGTAGTGAGTCGTATACGCCGAATCCCAATATCGTTTTCTAATCCATTAGTTGTTTAACCTATAAAGAGAGAGGCATTTGCCTCTCTCTTTATATTGAAAATATTACTGAGAGATTAATGATGAATAAAACTACTCGTGTTACGGTAATCATTAATGATATCACATCGGCACAACGACGTGATATCAATGGACTTTGTTTGTTTAATGTTTCTCCTCCTCGTTTAGGTCGGTGTATTGTGAAATGTTTTGTTGAAGATTTACCACAGCTACCTGTGCCAATCATTAAGACTTTTGATCCTGAAAATGGAAATATTGAAATTCAAATTAATGATTACTTTGATTCCTTAATGAATGTAGGAGCATAAATCATGACACAACAACACTTACTGGCGATTCAGGAAGATGATTGGGGTAGCTTAAAAATCTTCAATATTGATCCAACATCCGGTCAGATGGAGGTTTCCAGAAACATCCGTTATAGTGAAGCTCATTCGGATGATGCGAAGTATTTATTAGGTTCAAATAGTATTTTGTGTTCTGTCGATAGTAACGGTACTGCTGCTTTTTATAATTTTGACGGTGAAGAAATATTTTCATCATCCAGTTTGAGTCAAGCCGGAGGTCGTAATTTGTCGGCACCTTTTTTCAATATCAAAAATGATAATGTGAATGGTGATCAATTCATTGGTTATAGTACAGATGGTAAAAACAGTGGCAATATTGTTCGTCGAACGGTGATCAATCCTTTACAAGCGAATGAAGTTCATACGGATTTATTTGATATTTCGTTATTCTCCGAATACAATAATGCAAACTGGAATGCTCGTTATCTCTTTGAAACCAATGCAGGTTTATTTGCGGTGATTTATAACAGTACGGATAAGAAAACGAGATTGTACAAGATGACTGCCCAAGATATCTGGACAGTTCAATCAACCGTTTCCATCGGACAACCACAATTTGATTATGACGGTTATGTGCTATCCAATTCTGAAACTCAATTAGAAGTTTTACA
>JBEVKW010000058.1:0-21862 GCA_040509495.1 Chitinophagaceae bacterium
TCAACGGTCAACGGTCAACGGTCAACGTATCAGCGTCGTTGTTCCCTTCAGTGTAAATTTCTTTCCGGTGTAATCTTCTGCTTCAACCATCCACACGAAAACATTGGAAGTTTGTGGTGTGCCGCTGAGATTGCCATCCCAGCCCTGACCATTGGTTGTTGTAGAGAACAGGAGATTTCCCCAGCGGTTATAGATCCGGAAGTAGTTGATCTTCCGCACACCCACTGCTACCGGGATCAACAGATCATTCTTGCCATCCCCGTTTGGTGTGAATGCAGAAGGTACAAATACATAAGGATTGGTCTTGAATACCGTTACTTTCATCGAAGCGGTATCGGAGCAGCCAGCTTCATTGAATACTTCTACGGTGTATCGGACGCTGTCGATCTCGGCGCCGTAAAGGCCGATAGGGTTTTTAATATTTGCATTGCTGAGCCCTGTTGCCGGGGTCCAGATATAGTTCACGCCGCCCTCTGCATTGAACTGCAGCGGCTGGCCGGCGATCACCATGGTATCATTGCCGGCGAACGGCCTGATCTTGGGTAAAACTGTTACCAGAACGGTATCCTGACCAGGTTTAGGACAACCACGTGTATCAAATGACCGCAGAATGTACTCAGTTGTACGCGCAGGATAAGCAACAGGATTCAATGTTTGTGAATTCGCCAGCGATGCGGTTGGTGACCAGCTGAATGAATTACCATTATGCGTACCGTGCAGCTGCCCGGGTGTATTGTAGCAGATAGTTGTATCGGGACCTGCATTTACAACCGGGTAAGGTATTGCGGTGATGCGGATATTTCTTGTTGCACTGCATGATCCGATCGTTCCGGTCACCGTATACACCGTGCTGGTTCCGGCAATAGCGATCGGGTTAGCAATAGCAGGATTGCTTACTGATGCGGCAGGTGACCATAAATAATTCAATGCATCACTCGTTACATGAAGCTGGGCTGCATCAGTTGCGCAGATCACAGAATCTGCCATGGCGTTCATTGTTACAAAACGGACAACCCGGACCCTGACCGTATCCTGGTTAATGCATCCCTGTTCATTCAGTGTCACCTGGTAGGTGGTTGTATTGGCAGGGCTAACTGTAGGTGTACCGGTATTCGCATTCGTCATGTTGATGACAGGCGACCAGCTGAAATTCCCAGAGCCTGAAGCCTGAAGCTGAACAGCATCCGGAACGCAGATCAGTGTATCCCTGAAACCTAGTGTAATAGGAGGTTTATCGATGATCGTGATCGTATCTTTCAGCGTTTTGAAACAGCCTTTATCACTTGTAACGGTGAAAAGGATCTCCTTAGGGCCGATCGTGCTGTATTTCCAGCTCGTGTCTTTTTTATGAGATGTATCTGCCAACGTTGATTCGTCTCCAAAACTCCATGACCAACTGTCGATCACCCCATGATTAGTGGTGGATGCATCTGTAAACAATACCGGGTTATTGATACAGATCCCGGTGGTATTGAATGCAGGGAAAAATCCAGGCCATACGCGCACGAGCGCAGTGGTCGAGTCAGAACATTCCTGGTTACGGTTGGTTACAAGTTTGATAGTGTAATCGCCCGGCGCAGAGAAGGTGTGTGTAGGTGTTGGAGCAGTCGACGTGTTGCCGGCTCCGCTTGCCGGATCCCCGAATTCCCAATAGAAAGAGTTGATCAGCGGACTGGTGAACTTATTGGCAAAGTCCAGGGTCAGCCCGTCGCAGGAAGTATACACCGGGTCAAGCATGGATCGTGCGATATCGCAACCCCCCGCTTTGATCTGCAGATCTTTTCGTTGAACGGCGATCACAACTCCATTCCTGATCTCTTCCACGCAAACAGTTACCACATAAATCCCTTCCGGGGGAGCGGTGCCGGTGATCAGGCCGGTAGTTGGGTTGATGCTGACATCTACGCCAAGCGGTATAGGACCATTATAAGGAAATGAATAAGCTGGCTGGGAATAGGGCGGCGGGGCCGGTGGATTAGGGATGGGAGTGTTGGGGCCACCTGTAGGACCTGAATCCTGTCCACCACCTGCATATGCATTGCAAAAACTGTAGCGAAGCTGATCAGTCGCATCAGCATCCGTTGCCGCAAAGCTGTAAGTAAACGGGTATCCTCCGCAAATGATCACGGTGTCTCTTCCCGAAAATTTTGCACTGTTATTTTCCGGCGCAGTAGCAAACGTATTGGTGCCGGGAATGATGGCTGTATACGTTGCTCCATAAGTATCTGATCCAACCACATTGCTGATCCCCCTGATCCGGCAGCAACGCTGGTAGGAGATCGTATAGCCACGCGCACTGGCAGGAAGGCTTACTGAGAATTCATAAAATCCGACCTCATAACAAACGCTGGGAGCATTGGTGATACAGGGGCCGGGGTCTGAAAGGGAAAGACTGGAAGAAGTTGATCTTGGAACAAGCATTGTCCGCACCATGCTGTTCGTAGTATTATCAAACACCGCGATCGCAGCACTGGCATCGAGCGCGGCGCCGGTATTTCCACAGTTACGGAACAGTTTGAGCGTAACATTGTAGCTATATACGCCATTGGAAACTCCCGCAAATGAATAATACATTTCGCCCCCGGTGATATGCTCTGCATACAGGGCGAGAGATATTATCAGCAAGGTTAAAGAGAGTGTAATTTTTTTCATGGGCATATATTCCGACCAAAAGCGTATAAAGATATTAAAAAAGCCACCACAAGGCAGCTTTTTCAATATCTTTTATAAACGCATTATCATATGGTTTTCAAATATTTAAGATAGTAAAAGGTATTATTTCCCAAACTCGTCACTGCCTGCCGCGCCGGGTGAACGGACCGCATGGCAGTGACACGCCGGCCACGCAGCGACTAAAGCTAACGTTCCCGGCAGCTCTTTTCGTATAGCACGGGTATTAATTCAACATTAAAACACAATGCTGCTATCTCATTTCACTCCTCCGAGAAACTCTTTGAGGATCGCGTTGCTGATGTCTTTTTCTTCCAGCATACCCATATGTGCGGAATGCTTTAGCAGATGAACATACGAAACGGAGGGAATATAGGATTGCTGCAGTGAATCATCCGGCGAAACGGCTGCATCGAATTCGCCAATGACAAACAGCATGGGAACCTGGAGGTTTCGAAGTACGGAAGTTCTATCCGGCCGCGCCATCATTCCTTCGTAATAGGCGATCAGCGGTCCGGGTTCAAAGGATTGAAGGCTGTCTATAAATGTTTTTACCAGTTCAGGGGAATGCTCTTTCGTGTGTTTAGAGAATAAATTGGGGGAAGTGGACTGGAAGAATTCAAATGCCCCGTGCTGGCGGATAAAACCTATCCCTTTGCGACGCGTCTCCTTTTTCTCCGCACTATCAGCGTAGGCACTCGAATGGAACAGACCGAGGGCGCTTATATGGTTGTAGTACTTCTCTGCCAGGGCCAAAGCCACATATCCTCCCATACTATGCCCAATAACCGGGCACGCATCTATTTCCTCTTCATGAATGATCGCGTGAACAGATTCTGCAAGATTTTCCATACTCATGTCTTCCACAGCTTCCGACCTGCCACTGCCTGGGAGATCAGGTATGAGAATACGGTAGGAACCGGAAAGAAAATCAGCCTGCTGATTCCATACCTCACCTGTTTCTCCAAAACCATGTATCAGGATAACCGGTTTACCAGTGCCGATAATGCGATAAAAAAGTTTTTTTCCGTTGAAGTCTATTTGTTTTGAATTCGATGACATGCGTAAATGCTTAGCGTTAATAATCTCGCCTGCCGTTGAATGCCTGCAGTTGTTCTATGGCAAACCCATCCAGCCGGCATTTCCGGCTATCTGCCATTGACCACCGCAGCGCAGATTCCTGGCTGAACGATATGATCACCCGGTAAATGCTACTGTTGCTTTTTCTTCCTCCATTTTCCGGCTACCAGGCTTATGATCAACCCTACCAAAATTATTCCTGAAATAATGGCCGCTGCGCGGGAGAGCAGATCGCCATATTTTACAAAGAAAGTTTGCCGGTTATCCACCGGAATGTTCAGCTTGATGGAAGCCGGTTCATCCCAGGGCTGGGGACTGATCACATTGCCGATCGGATCGATGAAACAACTGATGCCGGTATTGGCGCTTCGTGCAACCCATTTCCGCGTCTCCACAGCGCGCAGGCGGCCATAATTCATGTGTTGTTTATACCCCGGCGTATCTCCCCACCATCCATCATTGGTGATAATCGTGAGGATATTCGCGCCTTTGCGCACGTATTCGGTGATGTAATCACCATAAATACTTTCATAACAGATGATCGGCGCAGCTTTGAAATGTTCGTCCCAGGGAATAAATACTTTTCTTTCAGAATCCCTTCCCAGGGTACCGCTTATACCACCGAAACCTTCGAACCATTTGCCCATAAAACTCAGGAAAGAGGGCAATGTTTCCACACCAGGAACAAGCTTGGCTTTGTGATACAGCTGGATGCTTGTATCGGCATCAAATAAGGCTGCGGTATTGAAGGCGTCATAATAAGTCTGGCTATTGGATTCAAGCCTTGACGTGATCGTTGCATTTTTTTTATCCGTGCCATAATTCTTATAACTGTCGATACCAGTCAGCAGGTTGACCTGCGGATGGCGTTGCAGAAACGACCAGATCGGGTTGTAGAAATGATTCTGTTTAATGCCATCTTCCCAAACCTGTGCGGGAACAGCCGTTTCAGGCCATACCACCAGTGTTGTTCGCTGGTCGATCTTTTGTTCTGAAAGAACGATCAGTTTCTGGATCTGCGCATCGATATCTCCCGCAAATTTTTCTTTATATGGATCGATATTAGGCTGCACTACTACCACATTTTTAACGGCATCAGCAACTGCCAACGATGCTTTTTTTGCTTCGCTGTTCATAATGAAACGCGAAATGATCATCGGCAGCACCAATAGAATGATCCATGAGGCGATACTGGTAAAGTACGCGCGGGTGCGGCCTTCTTTACGGTACTGTTTAAAAGCTGTAAAGGCAAGGATATTACCTGAGAGGATCCAGAGCGTTCCGCCGGATGCGCCCGTATATTCATACCACTGTATCCATTGCGGATGTGTGGCAAATGCATTCCCCAGTGTGAGCCAGGGCCAGCTTAACTCCCAGTTCTGGTGAAGGAACTCGAATGCGAGCCAGAACGCGACCAGGCTGATATAACCCGGTTTTGCCCCCCAGCGTTTCTTTACACTTCGCATGAGCATCCAGGGAATGGTCATTACGAAGGCATTGGCGATGAATGCGCCCATAGCACCGGCCGGACTGGCATTCCAGACCCACCAGGTGGTAAGCACATTCCACAGGAGCATATGCAGCAACACAATGGAAAAAAACTGCCACCTGCGTGTGGCATGGTCTTCCACCCAGAGCAGCGGAACCCAGCCTATAAAAATGAGCAACGTGAACGGCGAAACCGGCCAGGAAGCCCAGAGAAGAATTGAACCCACGAGTGCTGTCAGCAAAAGAGAGAAACGCTTCACAGAAGTGTAATTTTATTTTGTAAAAATAGGGGTTCGTGGCTAGGGATGAAAGAAAGTAAGGAGCGGCTTTAAGGCAGAGCCAAAACGATGTTCACTCTCTTCTGGTGTTTAAGGACAGCATAGCCGTCAATTTATTTCCGGATCGCATTGGGTTCCCGCCGATATCCGCAGATACGCAGATGGCGTACAGCAAAGGTTTTCTTAAGTTGATGGCTGAGTCGGGGGGACGCACCGGGACTGTTGGCAACCGAACATCG
Source organism: Chitinophagaceae bacterium (assembly GCA_040509495.1). Lineage (GTDB taxonomy): Bacteria > Bacteroidota > Bacteroidia > Chitinophagales > Chitinophagaceae > Terrimonas_A. The sequence continues at coordinate 5,756 of JBEVKW010000058.1, forward strand.
GCCATCGGCTTGTCCCATTCCCTCAAAAAACTCTAAATTGCTCCAATGAATGCCGAAGAAAGAATTTTCGAATTGGAGCAGCAACTCCTCCGGTTATCTTCCGACCTCCAGCATTCGCAACAACAGTTGCGGAACCTCCAGCAGCAGCTCCAACTGTTAAAAGGCAGCCAGCAGGGATCGCCTGCTATACGACAGCAAGAGCAGGACGTTCATTCCATGGAAAGGCCCAGGCCGCAGGGCATCGAGCATTTTATCGGGTTGAAACTGATCCATCTTGTGGGCATCATCGTTCTGGTGATCGGGCTGTCGATAGGCGTGAAGTATGCGATCGATGGACAACTCATCTCGGAGATGATGCGGATAATACTCGCTTATTCAGCGGGTGTTGTATTGTTTGTTCTTTCGCTCCGCCTGCGAAAAGCTTATACTGTCTTCAGTGCGATCCTGTTCAGCGGCAGTATGGCGTCCATCTATTTTACTACGTATGCGTGTTTTGCCTACTACAATTTTATATCCGGCGGACTTGCATTTGCGATCATGGCACTACTGACAATTTTTACGGTCATCACCGCGATACAATATGACCGGAAGGAAATTGCTGTCATCGGGATGACAGGTGCGTACGGCATTCCGTTCCTGATCAGTTCCAACAGTGACAGATTTGAACTCTTGTTTTCTTATGTGCTGCTGATCAATATCGGAGTGGTGTACCTGTCATTTCGTAAGTCATGGAAACTGGTGGGGCAACTTGCCATGCTGATCACCTGGACGCTTGTGATCGGTTGGGCGTTCATGCGGGCTGAACAATCGCCGGATCAGAGGATAGGTTTATTGTTCATCATCGTTTTCTACCTGCTGTTTTGCATCAATGCCACTTCGTTTTTTATTGCACGCAGGCAGGCATTGAGTATTGTGGAATCGCAGCAACTGCTGGTAAATCATATTGCACTTTTCATTGCAACAGTGTGTTTGTTTGACGTGGTGTGGGTTGCTGGAATAATGGCTGCGTGGACTGCCGTATCGGCCCTGATCGTTATGGCTTTGCTGCCACAAGAGAAATTTTTACAGCGTGCATTGGTTATTGTGGGATTGATGATGCTCTTGTTGTGGATCTCTCTTCGCTGGGATGGATTGTTTGTAACCTTGTTATGGGTGCTTGTATCCGTTCTTCTGTTTGCATGGGGTATCGTTGGCCGCCAATCCTGGGTGAGGCTAACGGCTGTAACCCTGGTTGGTTTTACGCTGGTAAAGCTGCTGGTGATTGATAGCAGCCGGTTTACGCCTGTGCAGAAGATCGTCTGCTATATTGCCATCGGTGTTTTATTACTGTTGTTTTCTTTTTACTATCAGCGCCTGGGATTGGCAGTCGGAAAAGAAAATGAAAAGCAGTCCTGAAAGCCAGCACTGCTTTATCATGCTTTATAAAAGGATTTTCGAGATCTCTTCCCAGTTATTAACCCGTTGATGTCTGCCGGTGTCTGCTTTGATATTGTGTGGTTGCGAAAAAAGCAGGCTGGTGTTTCCTGTAAATGAATCAAGATTCCGGAAGTGATCATCTATCATGATATCGGCCTGGATGATCTGCTTTGATCCGCAGAACACGATCTGCTTCCAGGTGATAAAAGGAAAATGTTCAGCCAGCCATTCCAGTTTTTCGGGAAGGCTTAAAGGAAATTCCATGGCGGCCGATACGATATACAGGTCATATTGCTGGTTGATCTTTTCTACGATAGGCACGCACCCTTCTATCAGTGGAGCCGTGCGGAAAAAGTCTTTTGTATTTACGTACTGCATAATATGGGGAAACCCTTCGCGCTCTGGTTTTCCTTCCACATCTTCCAGCTTTCGGCGCTGGCCGAATTCCGCTTCATCCATTTTAAAGAACTGGTGATATACGTCGGCGAGTACGCCATCCATGTCGATTGCTATACGTTTCAAAAGAGAAGAGAGTTTAAGAGGTTGATAGTTTAAGGTTTAAAAGTTTGAAAGTTTAATAGTTTAAGGTTTAAAAGTTTAATAGTTTAAATTTCAAAGGTTGTAAAGCATCCGTTGCAACTTTTAAACCTTAAACTATTAAACTATTAAACTTTTAAACTTTTAAACTCTACACGCTTACCTTCTGCTATAATTCGGCGCCTCCTTCGTGATGTCAACATCATGTGCATGGCTTTCGCGCATGCCGGCATTGGTGATTTTTACGAACTGTGCTGTTTTGAGTTCGTCGATGGTTGAGGCGCCGCAGTAGCCCATGCCAGCTCTTAGACCGCCGACGTATTGGTATACGATTTCTTTGAGTGAGCCTTTGTAGGCAACCCGTCCTTCGATTCCTTCAGGAACGAATTTCTTTACATCATCTTCGGGATCCTGGAAGTAGCGGTCACTGCTTCCGGTGGCCATTGCTCCGAGTGAACCCATACCGCGGTATTGTTTGAATTTGCGGCCTTCATAGATAATTGTTTCACCAGGGCTTTCCTCTGTTCCGGCAAATACGCTACCCATCATTACGCAATCGGCACCTGCTGCGAGGGCTTTCACCATATCACCGGTATAGCGGATACCTCCATCGGCGATGATCGGGATGTTTTTCTGTTTTAGTACGGAATAGGCTTCCATGATAGCTGTCAGCTGAGGTACACCTGCACCGGCAACGATCCTTGTTGTGCAGATCGAACCTGGACCGATACCCACCTTCACTGCGTCAGCACCAGCTTCTGCCAGTGCTTTTGCGCCGGCAGCTGTGCCCACATTACCGGCAATGACATTCATCTTTTTAAAATTCTTCTTCACCATTTTCAGCGCATCGAGTACACCTTTACTATGACCGTGTGCACTGTCCAGCGCGATCACGTCCACACCTGAGTGTTGTAACGCGGCCACACGATCCAGCAGATCCTTGGTGATGCCAACTCCGGCACCAACAAGCAAGCGGCCGTAAGAATCCTTTACGGCATTGGGGAAACTGGTTACCTGCAGTATGTCTCGGTACGTGATCAATCCGATCAGTTTGCCGCTTCGGTTTACAACAGGGAGTTTTTCGATCTTGTATTTTCGGAGAATATTTTCTGCTTTTTTGAGATCAGTACCTTCAGGTGCAGTGATGAGGTTGGAACTGGTCATCACTTCGCTTACTTTCAGTTTAACATTTGTCTGGAAGCGAAGATCGCGGTTAGTGAGAATGCCGGCCAGCTTGCCATCTTTGCTTACGATAGGAATACCGCCGATCTTATTCTCTTTCATTAATCTTAATGCATCGCCAACGAGCGCATCTTCCTGGAGGGTAACGGGGTCGAGGATCAGACCGCTTTCACTGCGTTTTACTTTACGCACCTGGTCGGCCTGCTTTTCGATCGTCATATTTTTATGCAGGATACCCAATCCTCCTTCGCGGGCCAGCGCCATTGCGAGAGGAGCTTCCGTTACTGTATCCATGGCTGCGGAAAGCAGCGGGGAATTCAACGTGATATTTTTGGTTAAACGGGTCCGGATGCTGACATCGCGGGGCAATACCTGGCTATAACCTGGTATAAGTAACACATCGTCAAATGTTAAGCCTTCACCGAAAAATTTGTTGGAATTCTTGTCTGAGGGGGAATTTATTCTTGCCATGTGCAAAGGTAGGGCAATCGGAACAATTGAAAAAAAATCCGGAAGAGATTGATGGTGGACCACGGAAAGCTGGCCAAAGACCCATTGATACCTACCTGATCAATGTCACCGTCCCCCGCTGGCTCACCTTCTCTTTCGTGTCTTTATGCGTGTAATCCAGCATCCAGACAAATGTTCCTGTTGCCTGCGGAATTCCCTGTACAGTGCCATCCCATTTTCTTGTCCAGTCAGTCGTGTGAAAGACCAATTGCCCCCAGCGGTTGAAGATGCGGAAGTTCAACTGGTCAGCTTTGAAAGCATTTAACGGGAAGAAATAATCATTTTTTCCGTCATTGTTGGGAGTAAATGCGGAAGGAACGCCTATCACACAGCTACCAGGAATACGGATCTGCTCTGTACGTGATGTTTCGCAACCATTGTTATCGCTTACTGTAAGTCTTATGGGATAGAAAGCGTCAGTTCCTGTCAGTGGATACGTAACAGGCGGAGGTGTTTGAAGGCTGCTTGCAGCGATGGAAGATCCAAAGGTCCAGTTCCAACTGGTGATCGGTCCGGTACTTTTGTTGATGATCTCAATTTTATCTCCCGGACAGGCCATATCCGGCAGTTCAAATGCAGCCACCAGTTTGTTATTGAAATTGAGCAGTTCAATATGTGTATCGGAACAAACTCCATTCGATACGGTCAGCGTCACCTGGTTCTGGCTCAAAGAAGGGAAGGCTCTTGTGACGTTCTGCTGGGTACTGATGCCGGAGCCATTCAGCGTCCAGTTCCAGCTATTGACGCCGTGCGCCCCATCATGACCAAGCCTCACCTGGTTTTGCAGGCAATTATAATCAACATTAATGGTGAATGCTGCAGACACAGTATCCACGGCGGCAAATCCTGTAATGCCACCAGGTGGTGTTTCGCGGTAACATTCGCTCAGTAGTGTGTTGCCATCCGTTCCCCTGATCAGCTCAACGGTATAATTGCCACCCAGTGCGATTGGGTTTGAAAGCTGAAGGGTGATCAGTTGGGTAACACCATTATTACAGGTGCTGCTTGCTGCTGTGATGACAATGCGAGAGGGGCCGCTCAGGCGGAAATCACTTCCGTCCGGAGCGATGGAACTGCATTGTACAGATGCCGGCAATTCAAGTTGTAAGTTATTTGGAGAGCAGGCAGGTGGCCTGATCGTTCCCAGTGGTGTGAAAGCTGCGTCGGGAATGGCAAAGCCGGTGGTAAGACCAGCCGGCAACATCCTGCTGCAGTCACCGATCAGCGTATTGCCGTCAGCGCCACTCACCACCTGTAGTTGATAATTCCCGGTAACTGCAAGCGGCGTCGCTAATTGAATACTTATCGTGGCAGCCTGGCCGTTTGCATCACAGGAGGCAGTCGCGCCGGTTATCGTAACAGGCGTTGGCCCGGTGATGATAAAATCGCTTCCCTCTGGTGCGATGGTGCTGCAAAAGATCTTGTCGGGAAGATTGAATAGGATGGTTTGCGGAGCACAGGTCGGCGGCACAACTGTTCCCATTGCAATGGGTGGTTGTGCTGCAATGGTGAAGCCAGTGGTCTGACCGGCCGTTATCATACGGTTGCATTCTCCGGCGAGTGTATTACCATCAGATCCCTGTTGAATGACCAACTGGTAGGCACCCGGCACTACCACGGGGGATGATAAGAGGACTGATACCTGGTTTGCAAGGCCTGCACTATTACAGGTAGCGGTAGCGCCGGAAACCGTAACGGCGCCCGGGCCTGTGATCAAAAAATCACTGCCATTACCTGCTATCGAATTACAGCGGACAGGTTCCGGTAAATTGAAAACCAGTACAGAAGGCGTGCACATTGGCGGGGTAAGCGTGCCCATTGGTAATGGTGCTTTCGGCGGCACAGTAAATGTAGCGGTTGCTCCTATCAGTACGCCGGTATTGCAGTTGTCCAGTATCGTATTGCCATCGGAACCTGTGGAAAAGGTAACGGTATAATTTCCGGGAGGCAATGGGGAAGCAAGGGTGATCCGCAAAGAATCAAGATCAAAGCTGGACGAGCATTTGAAGCCTTCTGCCGCAGAGATCGTGGCTCCGCCTGAAATAGAAAAATCACTACCGTTGGCAGCAACGCTGTTACAGCGCATCTTTTTATTGAACCGGATCGTTACTTCATTCGCGTCACAATTGATGCCCGCGCCCGCTGGTGCAGGCAGCAAGGGATCGCTGATCACAGCCGTGCCACCGGCAAAAGCAAGATTATATCCTTTCTGCGAAGCACTGAAATTACTGACCAGCAAAATATATTCATGACCAACTATTAAAGCCGGCATGCTGCTGAAAGTGGGGTAGTTGCCTCCGCCGCATTGTACCAATCCGTCATTGGTGTTGTTTGTACCGGTGATACCCGTGCGGCCAGACCAGTTACAGGCAACAAATAAAGCTGAATTAGAATAGATATCGCGGACGTCTGCGACGCCGGTGATATCAAAAATCTGCCAGTCATAATCATCCGACATCTGTAACGGGGTGATCGTAAAACCAAGCGTCCCCGCCGTAAAACATTTGAACCGGTAAAAAAAAGGATTTACATCCTGGTATCCGCCGCCCGTACAGGGCACAGGGATGGTTCGGCCTCCGCAGATCGGAACATTTGTCTGAGAAAATACACTTGAACCGCATACTGGAAATGCTGTTTCGGGAGTTTGCCCGAGCGCATCGCATACCTGCGACCTTACGGCCGGTGGCAGCAGTGTGGCAAATAAAAGCACTAAAAGAATGACGCGGGGGTGTTTCATGATACGCGAATTGATCAACGCTGATAACACGAATTGACTGACGCGAATTAATGAACTATATCTGAAGATTGCTTAAATAAATTGCGGGAAAATTATATTTGATTGCTATTCAATTCTTAAGAAAAAAACTCTGCATGCACTGGTTCGCAGGATCCGTCTATTTGATCAGCGTAGTAGTTCCCTTCTGAAACACTTTCTGCTTTGTATCCCTGTGCGTGTATTCAAGCATCCATACATACACACCGGTGCCTTGTTCAATACCATTTACCTTGCCGTCCCATTTGCGTGTCCATTCTTTTGAATGGAAGACCAGTTGCCCCCAGCGGTTGAAGATCTTAAAGTCGAGGTTTTCAGCCTTGATCGCGTTATTCGGATAAAGGAAATCGTTGATGCCGTCATTATTGGGCGTAAAAGCTGATGGTACTGCGATAAAACAGTTGTTCAGGACTTTGACTCGTTGAATGGTACTGTCCTTACAATTCAGGGTGTTATTCTGTGCTACCAGTTTGATGAGATAAGTGGATTCAATATTTGTTTCAGGGAATTTGACAGGGGCCGGATCTTTTACCTGGCTGCTACCAAGATTGCCAAAGGTCCAGTTCCACTGATCAACGAGACCTGTAGAGGTGTTTTTGATTTCGAGCAGGTCTTCAGGGCAGATCACCGGAGCCATGGTGAACGAGGTTTTTACCTCATTATCCATCACGATCGTTTCGAAAGCGGTATCGCTGCAAACACCATTTGAGACGATCAGTTGAATGGTATTGGTACTGGACGCGGGAAAAGAAACGGTGTGGTTTTGCGTAGTGATGGAACTGACGGTATTAAAACTCCAGTTCCAGGTATTTACATTATTTGCACCATTGTGGGAAAAAGACAGTGTGTTCTGCCTGCAGCCTAATTGAACGGTGTAATCGTACCTGGCAGACACAACATCGGCCGCCTGAAAATTACGGGAATGGGTCGGAGATGCCAGGCCGCATTCATCGGTGATCGTTCCTCCATCATTCCCTGTCTTCAATAATACCGCATAATTGCCCCCGATTTCTATAGGAGCAGAAAGTTGAAGGATGATCACGTAACTTCTTCCACTGAAGCAGTCTTCCCCACGCGCACCGGTGATCGCGACCGGCGAAGGGCCTGTAATGGTAAAATCACTGCCGTCAGGAGCGATCGTGCTGCATTGGATCCGTTTGGGAAAATATATTTTCAACTGATCGGGAGCGCAGCCAACTCTTCCAACACTGTCTGCGAAAATAGGAACAGGTGGATCGTAACGAAAAGGGACGCTTTCAAGCTGAGGAATGCTTCTGTTGCAGATATCCAGCAGCGTGTTGCCATCTGCTCCGTTATTGATCACCAGTTGATGATCTCCCGGAGGAAGCGGATTGGCGAGCGTTACAGTAAGCGTATCGAAATCAAATCCATTGGTACATTGTGCTGAAGTCACTGAAGTTATCGTACTGCCTGGAGCACTTACGCTGAATTCAGAACCCGTTCCTGTACCAGAACCGAGAGAACTGCACCGGAGTTTTTTATTCATGATGACGGTGAGTGTGCGGCCGTCACAATCCGGGATCACTTTGCTGAGGTGTGGTTCTTTGGGGTCGGTGATCACAGCCGTGCCTCCCGAAAAAGATAGGGAATAGCCGCTCTGGCTGTTAGTGTAATGACTTACCAGCAGAAGATATTCGTGCCCGGCGATCAGGGTCGGCATTGAGGAAAAGGTGTTGGCATTCGCCGCAGGATCTGACGCACACTGGATAAAATTAACGCCGCTGTTTGAAGCGCCGGTGGGGCCAGATGAACCCGACCAGTTACCGGTAACAACGATGTTCCGGTTCGTATAAACTTCATCAGGGTTAAGTCCGGTTATATCATATAGTTGCCAGTCGTAATCATCCGCCAGGTTAGCTGGTGTGATCGTAAAACCCAAGGTTCCGGCTGTGTAACACGTGAATTTGTACCAGTAGGGGTTTCTATTCTCATAAGCTGCGCCATTTGCGCAATTAGGCACATACAGGGAATGGGACGAACAGAGCGGCACTGTAGTTTGCTGGAAAACAGTCGTTCCGCAGACCGGGAAAGCCGTCGACGGATTTTGCCCTAACGCTGTGCATTGTGATCGAGCAGAATGAGCAGTTAGCAGGGCTACGAATAGGAAAAAGATAAAGGAGATCCGCACAGCTTTCATGGCGATAAAACTACTATTTAATTTTTTTCATTTGATTAGAAATTATTCAGTTCAATAAAGCGAATACCGCTTTCCCGGAAGTGTCAAAACCACGTTTTGAAGCTCCATACTTAATAGGGCCGCGGCTACAGCACTGTTCGGCAATCCGCTTCTGAGGTTGATCTCATCGATATGCACTGCATCCCTTCCCCGTAGCAGGTTGATAAGCACCTGTTCTTCCCGTGTAAGCTCGATAAAGATCTCCTTCTGCCGCGATCGCGGTTTTCCCGCTTTCGTCTCAGCACCCCAATTCATCACCTCGAGCAAAGCGGCTGCATCCGTGATCAACCCTGCCTTATTTTGCCTGATCAGCTGGTTACATCCCTCACTTCTGGGGTCGGAGATCCTGCCGGGAAAAGCAAAGACATCCCGGTTATAGCCATTGGCCAGTTCCGCTGTAATGATACTGCCGCCTTTGACACCTGTTTCTACCACAATCAGTAAAAGGAGGATAATGTATATTTGCATAAATGTTAATCATTTATGAAACAAAAAGAAGCCGCCCTTCTAGTTCGTGTATCAACCGATAGACAAGCCTATGACCGCCAAATTAATGATCTCGTTGCTTTGGCCAGAACAGAAGGTTATACCATTCCCCAACAATTGATATATGCGGAAATTGAATCTGGCTTCTCTGACTTCCAAAAACGAGTAGAGTTAACGCGGTTGCTTGAAGATATCAGAAACGGTGAGAAGAACATAAAGATGATTTATGTGTCAGAAGTTACCAGGATAGCAAGGAATCCCCGCAAGATCCGCGCTGTTGTGGAAGAGGCTGCTGACCTGGGTGTTTGTTTCAACATTGCAGGTATGGGAAGGACGTTGAATGCTGACGGTTCGGAGAATGATATTACAATGATGATGATAAATGTGCTGGCTCAATTTGCCAAAATTGAAGCGGACACAACCAAAGCGCGATCAAGGTCAGGAAAGAAGTTTGCAGCCATGAATGGAAAATACAATGGAGGAAATTATTTGCCTTATGGATACGACAAAGATGAAAATTCAACTCTGATAGTTCATCCTCAAGAAAGTGAGATTGTTAAAGAGATGTATCAATTGGCAATTGATGGATTGGGGACAAAGCAGATATCCAACATACTTAACCAGCGTTCCATTCCTACCAAATCTTCAAAGGTTCCTTGGTCAGAGAAAACGGTTTACAATGTCCTCACGCAAACATTGAACAAGGGGATTAAAAAATATATTTCCAAAAAAGAGGACAAAGCAAAAGGTATTGAAGCGGTGTATGAGTATTTTGAAGGAATGCCCGCTATTGTCTCTCCTGAAATCTGGGAAGATGCTAATATTAAAATCAAGGCCCGAAATGTTAACAAGGCCAGGAATACACGTTATTTCTATTTACTGGATGGTAAGGCCAAATGCGGATGTTGTGGCAAAGGATATCATGCTAAATATTCCCAGGGAAAAGCTTCGTACTATATGTGCTATAACCGCAAATTTGGTAAGTCTAAATGTGATAATGCTGGTATCAACATTGCTTTATTCGAAAGCGCGGTTTGGGGAGCAATAAAGGTGCATCCACATATTTGGGATAATCTGCTCAAAGGAGGTATTGAAATGAGGGAAGTTCAATCGCAAATAAAAAAGCTCTCAACAGAACTGGAACTTGCTCAACAAAATTTAAAATCAAAGTTGAAGGAGAAAACCAAGATCACCAACCTAATCATTAAAGATGTGTTGGAGGAAATGGAAGGGGAGAAGATGTTAAAGAAAGTTATCCAGGATATTGCAAAATTGGAAGAAAAGCAAAAGGCCATTGCTGATGAATTAAAGCTGCGCAAAGAATGGCAAATTCGATTAACCGATACTGAGAGCATTGTAAAGACCATAAAGGACGTTTCAAATGACCGTCTTAAAATAGGTTCGGTGTTGGATAAAGTGCTTGAGAAGGTCATTATTAATTCTGTGACGAAGGGATGCAACAGCGAAGAGTTTGTTATCTCCATCTTTTTGTTTGGAAAGAAAAAGCCTCTCACAATTCTTTTCAATAAAAAGACAATGATTTCGAAAAACGCTTATGAGATCAATAAGGTTAAACTCTACGATGACAACAACATCCTCCAGGAAGATGTAAAGCTAGTGGCTGATATTATTGATAAGATTAAAAAGAATCCATTATATTCATATCAAGAGCCAGTACACCTTGTTCCTTTCAGTCTGATTAATATTTATGATCAGAAAAAAGTATCTTAAAAAAAATAAACTCGAATATGGTTCCAATGCGACGTTATGCAGATTTGGCTTTTGAGTTAAGAAATAACCCAGAGCTGAAATATTTTACCTTTTTGTTTATGTCTGCGCCTCCGACAACAAGTAGGATAGCTGAATATTGGGACGGACATAGGTTTGTTGACAGTAAAGGCGTTGAAAAAAGTGATTATCCAAGATTTAATAGAGACAATGCCTTGGACGAGTACACAAGAGCTATAAAAGCTTCTGAAGAGAAATTTAAAGATCTTCATGGAACTCTGTATGTTGACTCATATCGTGTCTAATAGTAAGTTAAAGCCTCCTTAACAAGAGGCATTTCTCTTAAAATTCCAGCGAAAGATAGGTCTGAATATCAGGGATATAAATCTTTAATTCAAGATCATTATTTCTCAGGAAGTCATTCGCCAAATCATATTCCTGCTCCAAGTACCTTAAGTCAATCCAGGAAATCTCCTTTCCAAAATTTTTCATTTTTTCATCCCAATAAGTCAAACCGCGTCGCTCTGACGTTACTAATGCAGCTTTATAGCCATAGAAGGCTTTACTGATATGCCCTAATTGTGTTGGTGTGAATCTCATGGTATAGTGGTGTTTTTTTTAGATTGCGATAACTGTTAACATTCCGCTTAAATGTGTCAAATTTCTATTGTAGTATCTTATAGCGGCATTATACGCTTGTATCACATTTCCCCTTGCAATTAACGGGTAGCCATCACTAGAAATATTTGCTTCAAGCTTTTCGTTTTTTGTCCAGATTAACTCATCTGTTCCATCTCCGAAGCGAATAAAGAAATCAGATCTTGGATTTCGCTTTAGAATATCGGTTATCTCTGACTCACTTAATAATGTTAATGGCATTGGTGTTGGTGTTTATACTTGAAGTTACCAAAAACTTTATTTTTTGAAAAATTTGGTAGTTTCAAAACATCTAACTGATTAATCCTCTTCATTCTTGAAAAATATTAGCAGACGAATTCAACTTAACTTTATCGTATGCCGCTACCAGCAAGGGTTTCAGAGGGTTATCGTTTTGGTAGTTTCAACGTATTTCTCTAAATTTATATTCAGAAATGATTGTCTTCGACAGTTGCAAATGTTGAGAGAGTAGCGGACGCGCTCGCATTTCCCAATTAACATTTTCCGTTTGTTCATCGCTTAACGTGCATAATGCGCGAACGGATGTTCTTTATGTAAATTTTTAGATATGAATATTGAAAATGTAAGCCAGATGCTACTCGCATCAAATGATGAGTGGGCAAATTACTTTAGAAACCTTCAGTTAAGGGAATTAAGTGTTGAGGCGATTCGAACATCGGTTAGAGATGCTCTTGAAAGGATTGAAGGGGTATTGAACAATGATGTATGGATAAATCCTGAAGCCTGAATGTTAAATCCCAGCGGGAAAGCTGGGATTTCTTTTAAATAGTTATCTAACTGCTGGCGCGATTAACAATTCTCCGTTTACAGCATCTATCAAACCATTTTTGAAATGCTCGGCTGCTTTTCTATAATGTTGAATTGTTAAAGCCTTCGGTATCATGGTTGGCACAGGATTATTAAAATCTTTTCCGTCCCAATAAGTACTTCCTCCATCAAACTTCAATTTTATAAAATTGTGGTCTGCCAATTGCCCGTTTGTTACAAGCTCCTCAAGCTCTGCTAAGTTAAATATTCGACACATAAGTTCAGATTTAGTTGAATCAAAATTATTGAACTTCCAAAACTAAATTATCAACGAAGATAAATGAGTGTTACTTAAATAACATTATTTTAAATGGAACTTGAGAGGGCAAAGGAAGCTGCCTTTCAATCTTGCAATTCTTCCTGGTTTTTTTCCGCTGTCAAAATGTAATGCAACAACTTGCTCATTATCTCCAATCTCTCTTGCATAACAGTTTTTAAGCCGATTATATCCGATTTTTTCTTTCTCGATTCATTCTTCTCAATCTCTTTGTCAACGATGGCATTTGCAACAGGATTGGCGTTCTGATAAAGAGTTAGGACTGACCTAGCGTAATATTCATAGACAGTTTGATTTTCTGGCTTACCGTCCAGTAATTGCTTATACGTTGAATCTACCAGGGTTGAATAATATTCAAGATCTTTTTTGAGGCTGCTGCGCTTGGTAATCATAAAAGACAAGGTTATAACCTAAGTTAAGATTTTTTAATTGAAATAAGAGAAGGGGATATGGGAAAAGCATAATGGGGGATTGCTCCCCCATCTAATTAATGATAAACCGTTGAACTGTTCAATAGTATTAAATAGATTGAATAAAACAAAGGGTTTTTGATATTTTTTTGTGTTGAATTATTTGTCAAAATGGAATGTTGAAAAAATGCGGAGGAGAAATCTTCTTGAACTTGAATATTTTTAATTAAAAAAAATAAATCAAATTCAGAATATGTTAATCAATCATTTCTTCCTCATTTATCTCGATCCGCGCCACAAAGCGCAGGATCGGAAATATTCGGTGAAAAGATAGTTACCATTTTCTCCTCTCATAGTTAATACATATATGAGAGTACTTTTTGGTAACTATGAATTCATTTCAATTCTTTATTCGAACCCCCGCCCTAAAGCGGGGTTCGGTAAGTAAAGTAAATGTTGAATATATCTCTTCAAGCTCCCGCAGGGTGTATTTTCTTTATTAATTAAAATATTGTTCAAGGAACATTACCGAAGGTATTTCTTACTTACTTTATTGATAATTAAATTATTATTCAATTTGCCGAAGGCTTTTCTTTTTAATTATAAAATAAATAATCAGTTCAAGCTCCCCGCAGGGGTTCCTACTTGCTTTATTAAATTCAAACATAGTTACCAAAAAATACTCCTTAGGATTGATTATAGTTACCAAAAAATACTCCACACTAACGAAAACATAGTTACCAAAAAGTACTCTTTGCTATCTAGCACGGTTACCAAAAAATACTCCACAGCAGTTTAATCAATGTTACCAAAAAATGTCATAGTCCAATTGACTAAAAAATATTTTATCATTTTCTAAAAAAAGCTTGATTATTTGAAATCTTGTTGTATTTATTATCAAGGTGGCGCGGATTGGATTTCGTCATGGTTACCGCCGCGCTTACCTTATGCTTTTCAAAAGCATTGAAATTTTAATCATGACAAGCATAAATTTTTATTTAATGAAAAACCATGACAAAAAAAACCTTTATTTCACTTTCTCAGGCTTCTCTATCATCTGGTGTAAGCAAATCTCATATAAGCGCAGTTTGTAACGGTAAGCGTGAATACGCTGGTGGATTCCGTTGGGAGTTTGCGAACATTCCAACGTTAAAGCAACAATCATTCAAATTCTATCGAATTGTCAAAGCGGATCAAGCTGTAATTGACTTTGTTAATGCTTTTGGCAGATGCAATGTAAATAGACTGTTGCCAAAGGTGCTTTACATTCCCAATTTGTTAATGCACCGTAAGCTTCACAATGTCTTCAGTGTGCGTTTAAATATGAATATGCTGGCAAATATCCTGGGAGAAAGGAAATCTAACGTTAAACGAATAATGGATTTTTGGTTGAATTTGGGAGCTGTTGAATGCATTGGTGAGCATAATAATCTAAATGGCAAACATCTTAGCAGATTGTATAAACTTAATAGTGAATGGTGCGATGATTGGGCCATTGAAGAATTCGACATCAAAATAAACAAGATGTTGCAACGAATGGTTAATCATATTAACAAGTCCAATGAGGAGCAAGATGTTAACATAGCTCCAATTGCTGAAGCTCCAACCCCCTTGCAGGCCGTTACGAATGATGATAGGAAGCAAATCTTTAATGATCTTGATGCTTATGTTGATACCAATAATATAAAAACTTACCAAAACCTTCTTGAATCATTAGCGGTAACCCAATCTGAAAACAGAATGATGATGATCGTAAACGCGGAAGCGTATTGGCTTCAAACAAGAGGTGAAGAAGAGATTAACATTAAGGATAAAACGGATGAGGAAGAAGAGGAGACTGCGACCGAAGAAGCCGAGGGAATGACGCAATTTGAAGCCTTCAGGATCTTCGATGCCTTAACTGGAAGAGCTGATCAAATGAATGATCCAATTCGTTGCGAAAAAGATCTCAAGGTGGCTCTGGTGTTTGATAGTGAGTTTTATCCTCAGAAAAAAGAATTGGAGCCATTTATTAATGAGTATATAATAAATCAACTGCAAGTTGCAGCTTAAAACAATTCGCATGTTAAGTCTAAGGACAAAGGGTTATTTACTGGCTGATACCCCATTCATCCCGCAGATTAAAGCGACAATCTTAGAAGAGGATACCAGTCAAACCATCGGAATTGTATTTATGAATTCGGTTACTTATGAGGTCAAGAATGAGAATGATGTTAAGTATTTGCATCGGAAAACAAGTGTATATTTGTAAGAATGTTTCCCCGCGAACTATATTATAGTCAAACTGAGGCTTGTAAGAAGTTTAAGATCTCTGTTAAGCAGTTTAAACAGTTATTGGAGGATCATGCCATTCCTGTTATAAATAACGAGATTGATCTTGGTGGCTATTTGGTGACAACGGTCTATGTTTTAAAATCAGATTTTGAGCAAGTTTTCTTTTAAAGTGAGTGCAAATTATTTCTTTCCGCAGTTAGCGACTGGAGTCATAGGGTTTGGTGCGTCTGTCTTGACTTGATAGTCACCAGGCAGCTTTCTTTTGATTCTTTTATCAGTCAGAGAATCGTATTCAAATTTTCCGTTAGTCTCGAAAACGGCATAAAGCTGAGATCTAAAAAAACAGTGATAGTCATAGAAGCCGTCAATCATTCTTTGATACCAAATCAATTCTGTCGGTCTATTATCGTCGCTAATCCAACTTGTCAAATTATTGTTCATCCATAGCCAATAAGACTTTATATACTTATTTGAATTCATTACCTCATTATTCAGTTCATTTTCGATTGTCTGTTTCATTTTGAAAAGTAATTCTCTAAACTCTGTCGTTGCTTGAGCAATATCGGTCCTTGTTTTAAGTTTCAACAGAAGTTCGTCATAAGTCCAAATAATTAATTGGTAAGCGGAATATAGTCTCTGTTCTCCGATCGTACGTCTTAAAGAGTCATTTAACCGTTGACTGTTTTTTACAATTTCCGTCAAGTCTTTTGTCGAATTTTGAATAATACTACTCCCATCTTCTAGATCAGATAAGCTCGAAATTGCTTCGTCGAACGAAACTCTTGAATTAGTGCTCAAAGAAATAAGTGAATCTAAATTTAATTTTGTAATT
>JBEVKW010000059.1:0-7813 GCA_040509495.1 Chitinophagaceae bacterium
CGCTGGCGAGTTTTTTTTTGTGCAGGTGACACCCTCCCATTTTTAGCCATTTTTTCCGCAGCCTTGATCTTTTTTTGTTACTTTTTTTGCATCAAGGCAAAAAAAGTAAACAGAGACTTCGACCCTTCCTCGAAAAAAAGCGCCTTCCCCGCCGGCAAAAAAAGTAAACAGAGTCTTTCGACCTCCCGTCGAAAAAAAACCATTAATACGATCACCTGATCGTATTCACCGTCATTACCTGCAGGCTTCCACGGCCATTAACTTTTACAGGTACAGTAGTAGAGCGTTGTCCGTTTAATTGCAGAGTGATATTGTTTTCGCCCTGTTGAAGAGGTATTCGGGCGTAATAGATCGTATGCGGAAGACTTTGCCAGTTGCGGGTATCTGCTTTCTCGGAAGCAAAATTGAATAGTTGCAGACCTAACGCAATTGCTTCCCGGGTCGCATCTTCTTTGCGTTCCTTCTTTTTTTGTTCTTCTGTTTTATTCTTGCTATTTGTATCCGTCCTGTCGGGCGGCCTGATGGCGGCCTCCGCCAGTTTCTTGATCGCCAGGCGGGTCAGCGTCGAAGACAATTCACGAAGCATGCGTTCACGCAGCGTGGCGAAGGCAAGGTTATTTACATCTTCTGCCGCTTCGAGTCGCACGGAAGCCCCACCGATCTGCGCCACCCCTCCTGTATAGGCAGGAGCAACCGTTTCATACTTTGGTAATGCGACACGGAAACTGCGAAGATTTTCAAGTTTAAGATTGTCACGACTATATCCGCTGCTGAAATCGAACGGAACATTGAAGGCATTATTCGCATCAGCAAAAAAGAACCCACCGCCGGAATCTTTGAAGAGGGAGAAGAACAGATCCTGCTGCGCTTTGATCGGAGCAGAACCGCTTTCCCAGAAAAGTATGAGGTCGCCGCCGGCAGACTTCTCTTCCCTGTTATAAGTGATGTTCAAGAGTCGTTCATAGCGTCCGAGTTCGTCAGTGAACCCGTTCAGATAGGCCGTTCTTAAAAGATCTTTCTTGAGTTGCTCCGGCATTTTTATCCCGTAATAGTCACCTTTCCCATCCAGGAATACATCGGCGGCATTACGATACGCAATAAAGGCATTGTTCACATCACCGCCCTTTTCATAAATGATCCCCTGAACCATGAGGGAAAATGCATCTTCTTTATACTTATCCTTGTTGCCGACCTTATCTTCCTGTGCATATGTACGCAGGCTGATACGACGCGCTTCAACGATGGCATCTTCTGTTTGACCCAGTTGAAGATAATTGATGGCTTTATAATAATGAACCAGGTATTTTTCGAAATCTTCGGCTTTATACGTCTGCATCATGGGATTAAGAAGATTGCCCAGGGCAACGTCTTTCGCAGTAGTTCTTGCCGTCTCCATGATCAGATCGGCTTCGTTAAAGTACGTATTGCTGCTATCCCATTGTGCCATCAGGTGACAAACCTTTCCCCGCTCAAGCAGATAAAGTAACCTGTTGCGGTCTTTCTTCAGCAGCTTGCTCTTATCCAGTTCTTTCGCAGCCCGGGTATAATCGCCGGATTGCAGGCTGGTATAATAGCCTGCCACCTGCTGATTATAGGTCGCGCAGGAAACAAGCATTACAGACAACAATATGCCCGTAACAGTACCAACGATATTTTTTGAGAAAGAGAACATCACCCGACGTTAAAAGTTAAAGAGTTCAATAATTTAAAAGTTTATAAGGCTAAGTTCTACTGTTGAAAACCTGACCAGTGCATCAACTTTAAAACTATTGAACCCTTTAACTTTCAAACCTTGCAACAGAGTTGTGGGGTTTAGTTCTTGATGTATTTTGCAATCTTTTTTTCAGGAAGCGCAACTACTTCGTTGGTTTCGATATTAGTCATTTCAAGATTGACCTGGTAGTAGACCACTTTTTGTTTTTTATGAGAATCAACGATGGAGTTGATAGACCCCTGCAGAATAAAATCAGCTCCTTGCTCAAGACCAAATTTTTTCATTGTGCTTGCACTTGCATTGGTCTGCTGATCCGCTTTTTCCGCACGCAACTCCTCCCGCTTTTTTCCACCCTGTACCAGTCTGACCTTGCCTGTATTGACAAAAGAACTTTCAAGATCTTTCATGAAGGTTTCCGCCTCGATATGCTCGTGACTTTTATTGGTTACCATGCCCACAATCACTGTAGGACGCTGACCGCTTTTAGCAGCCATATAATCGGTGATCCAGTTAGCTCCCAATACCTGTTTAATCATTTCTTCCGCAACAAGCCTTGAATCGGTATTATTCCAACGCCCACTCAGATCAATCTGTTCTGACGGATCGATCCTTGTCACTTTATGCGCACAATTAGTAAAGAAGAATAATGCAGTGAGAGGTAAAAAGATAAGTAAACTCTTTTTCATGTTACACGAATTAGCGCGACTGGCCGCGAATGCTCGCGAATTACGCGGTTGGTTATGTTTAAAGATTGTTATTGAACACAGTTCGAGGGTTTGGTTTAAAAGTTTATGAGTTAATCATACAATGTGAAAACCGTTAAACTGTTAAACTTTCAAACTTTTTTACCATCCCCATCCGAAGTTAAGCCCCCAGTTGAAATTACTGCGGCGGTTAAAACGGTAAGGGGAATAGAAGTTGTTGAAATTGTTATAGCGCCCCCAGCGGTTGCCGTAGTTGAAGTTCATTGAAGGATAATACCAGTCATTATTGTAATAACCGTAATTACCATTGCGGGCTCTCTCCATTCTGAGTTGCTGACGGAACTGTCGGCGTTCGGCGCGTGCCTCTGCCTTGTCTGCCAGGTAGTCGATCGCCTTATAGGTTTCCTGGGCAGTTGTGCCCTGGTATGTATTCACGGAATCTGCCATCTTCATGTACTTGGCCCTGCTTACGGCATAGTCGGGATTCTGATCAGGAGCCAGCGCAGTTTGCGCCATAACGATACCAGCAGTGAACAGCAGTGCCAGTACAAACAAACTCCTGTGTAAAGCTTTTTTCATCGTTGAAGGTTTTAATACTTTAATATAAAACGGTTTTCCGGACTTTTTGTTACCTTTTTGTGGTATTGTTAATTTCTTTAACACCCAAAGGTCAGAATATCAACAATTAATCCAAAATCAGCCAGGCGAAAAACCTGACACAAAGTTAATCACGGATCAGTTAACGAAACGCGAATATTACATGAACGCGAATGTTCGCGAATGGCCGCGAATGGCCGCGAATGAACGCTAACGCATTCCGAACGACGACAAAATTACCTGAATCAGCGGGTTATCAAAATGAGAATGGGATGAACTGGGATTTTTGAAGATGCAACGGTTCCCGAATGAAGGATAAGAAAAGGCCTGCGAATGGCCAAAAAAGGCCCGGACAGTTTTATGCCCGGGCCTGTAAGACTCTATTCGTGCTCATTAGCGGCAATTAGCGCTCATTCGCGTTCCGTTACGGCTTTTTGGAGGACCATGACCTCGTTGATGACAAATGTCGATCCGCTTTCAGCAATGATATTATACACCTGCTGCTTTCCCTGCCCCTGTTGTTGTTTGAATACAACATCATATGCCTGGTAATGACCGGCTTCGTTTTGGCATAATACCTTCTCCCCGATTGTGACCTGGCCTATCTTTTTTTCGCCTGCGCTGGTTACCACCGGGTGATTGGGTGTAGCGCTGAGCTCTTTTGTGTCAATGAAGAAATAAGTGCCATTTGCTTTTATTTCTTTCGTTGCGCTGACCAATGAGAGATTGGTGATCGCATAATTTTTTGCTTCGTGAATGGTCAGCTCTTTTACCTTAACCGTAAAATGCTTGCCGGTAACCGGATCAACGGTTACTACGTCATCGCCGGGTTGAATATCTTTCATCTGCTTTTTAATACCGCCTGCCATCGCTACGTTGGTGGTGCCAGGAAAGCAGATATCGTTCCCATACGTTTCAGATTCCTTGCCCATGTCTTTCCCACCATTGGCGGCTTTGAACAGCTGGAAACTGAACTCCTTTGATAACACGTAAGATAATTTCAATGCGAAGAACTTTTCCTGTTGATCCACCTTGTCAATATCCTCAAATGTTTTTTCCCAAATCTTCGGCTCTGAAGACATATTTGGAAGTACAACTTTGTATTGCTGCCCTTTTTCGTTTGTATAGAAAACGAGCGTTCCCAATTCCTGCATGCCTTCTTTCAACATTACTTTATAAATGTCCATGCGCTTTTTCAGACCGTCGCTGCCGGTGATAAAATAAGGCTTCCTGCCTTCATAACGGTCCAGCACATATAAGTTCTCGATCTTCACATAGGTATCATTGTCCAGATCTTTAACAGTAAAAGTTTTTGCTTTATCATATTGCTCAGCCGTCATTCCTTTTGACGCAGTTTGTGCTATTGCGTGGAAAAGTCCGACGAGGATCATAAGGGACAGAAGAAAAGTTTTTTTCATAATCAGTAGCTTTTATCGAATAGTTAATCGCGGTGCCGAAGTGTTCAACTTCGCACACCGCGATACTTAATTGAAAATTATTTTGGATCAGGAGATCTCTTTAAATGCTGCGGCGAATGCTTCCATTTCACCCATTGTGCCGATGCTCACGCGGCACCATTCCTTACTGTTGAATTTCCATGAGCGTACGCTTACACCGCGCTTCGCCATTTCCTGCACAAACTTCATACTATCCATTTTTATCGGGAAGAGAACAAAGTTGGCAGAAGAAGGAACATATTCATATCCTTCAGCTTTCAATACTTTATACAGGTAGTCACGCGAAGCAAGTGTTTTCTGCAGCGCATCTTTCAGAAATTCTTTGTCTTTATACGCGGCTACAGCAGCCTGAGCTGAAGTTACAGAGATCGCATTGCCACCCTGTGCATATTTCTGTACTTTTTCGAGGGTATCCCTGTCGGCTGCCATATATCCGATCCGTAATCCGGCGAAGCCATACAATTTGGAGAATGTGCGGCAAACAATCACGTTCTTCACTCCTTCCGAAACAAGTTTCATCATGGAAACTGCTTTTACATCCGGCAGATAATCGATATAGGCTTCGTCAATAAACACGGTCACTTTCTGCGAAACGCGGCGGCAGAAATCTTCCAGTTTCTTGGCGTCCACCACAGTGGCTGTGGGGTTATTGGGATTGCAGATATAAACGATGTTTGTCTTGGAATTGATCTTTTGCTCCATGGCATCAAGATCAGTTTTATATTCAGCGGTCAGCGGTACTTTCACCCACTCGCAATTCATTTCTGTTCCTTTATCAGGAAGATCGCGGTACGACGGATCTGCTGCAATGATATTTCCACCCGATTGAGCAAAGGCGATGGCTGTAGCATCAAGAAGACCGGAAGAGCCGGCAGACAGGAGGATCTGTCTATCTGGAACACCTTCTTCCTTCGCGATCAGCCCCTGCAATTCCCTTACCTGCGAAAAGCCATAACGGGAACTGCCATTCAGCGCTTCAAGAGCGGCCTGTTTGGCTTTTTCCGAAGGACCAAATGGATTTTCGTTGGCAGACAGCCTTGCTTTGATATCAGGAGGCAGCCCCATGTGCAATTGTTCTTCGATACTAAGATCGGAGATCGCAAAATTGTTACGGGCCTCAGCTGGTGCAGCAGCTGCTTTTTGCAACAGCGAAGCTAAAGGCAGAGTACCGGCAAGCAATACTCCCTGTTTTAAAAGTTGACGGCGTTGAATGTTTGCAGACATTAGAGTATTGGTTTATTGTGAATGGAAAAGAAGTTGAGTTTTAAATTTTAAAAGTTTAGAAATTTAATAGTTTATAAGTTTAACGGTAAGTAGTCATCTTAACCATCAAACTTTGAAACGCTTAAACATTTAAACCTTTAAACACCCATTCCGTACTTCACCCTCTGCCCCATCACCCTTGCATGAATATCCGCCACTGTCTTTCTTGCAGATTCAAACGCTCCGGCCATCCATGCGTTAAGGTGTGTCATGTGCTCTCCGGCGAAGTATACCTGTTTATCGGGTTGTTGTAATGCTTTATAATAAGTTTGTCTTTCCTGGTTGTTGTAAACAGCCCATCCGCCCATACTGAATTGGGTTTTGTGCCAGCTTACAGAAAACGATGTTTCGAATTCTTTGGGATATTGGGAATGGATCAGTGTTCCTTTCGTCAGGGCAAGCTTCTCACGATCGGCGTAAGAGAGTTCGCCTGTTGCTTTCGCCTTTTCATTGAAATTATAATAACCGATCAGTACGCCTTTTTTACCGAGGTAATCATTGGACGGATAGAAGATCTGCGTCAGTTCATTATTGGTATGAGTGATGCCGCCATAGATATGTTCGTCTTCTTCCCAGAAACGCCGTTTGAACTGAAGCCCGATCTTGCCTGTGCTATTGTAGCCGATAAAGTCTATGGCACGGCTGGCGTCTGATCCAAAGTTATGATTGATATTGCTGAGAACAGGCAATGGGATCGTACAAATGCATAGATCCGCCGTGATCTTTTTCTCCCCCTGGGCATCTTTATAAGTGATCTCTACCCCTTCTGCCTGGTTATGAATAGCGGTCACCTGGCAGTTGTACCGGATCTGTTTGCCGATCTTTTGCTCAAATGCTTTTCCGATCTGATCCATCCCTCCAATAGCCTGCAGCATGGTCATTTGCAATTCGAAGGTGTATTCCGCCACGTTATAAAAATCCGGATCCAGCAAACCTGAACGGATGATATCCGCCAGTTTATGTGCATCCGCGATCTTTCCGGACCGATCGCCGCTGCCAGGCATTTCAGTATACCCACGGCGTGATGATACTTTGTATAGCTTATCGATATCGAGGCCACCCTCCGCGCGCAGATATTCGAGTAATTTCAGGTTGTCTTCCGCGGTCAGTCCGGTATCCAGTTTGGACGAATCGATGGCTTTCGCGAGCAGTTCCATCGTATAACCGCGCATGTCATTATGAACCTCCCTGACACGCACTTTTTTATTCGATAGCGGGCCTTTGCCTTCACTGAAATACCAGGCGGCTTCATTTACATTGTTATACACCTGCAATGGCACTCCCAACTCTTTGCAGTATTGCAGGGTAAGCTCATGATTATGGGGAATACGGGATGGACCGGCATTAAAATACAATCCATCATCGAAGCCTGCCATATGTTTACCCAACCCTGTTTCCGTATTTACAGCTCCTTTTCGCACACTCCAGCATCGTCCGCCGCTTCGTTCACGTGCTTCCAGTATCGTGCATTGATAGCCAAGCTTTGTGAGTTCGTATGCACTTGCCATTCCCGCAAGTCCGGCTCCAAGGATAATGATCTTTTTTCCATCAGCATTGCCTTCAAGGTGAAAAGGATGCGCGGGAGCAGGCCGGAGCATATCCCAGGCTAACATTGCGGGATATACCAATGCACTGGCTTTGCCAGCATCGGCCAAAAAACGACGTCGGGAGACAGTTTTCAAGTGAAAATGATTGTGATTGCAGTTGATTTGATATCCTTAACCGGTCTCCAAGATATAGAAATTGAAGTTTTCGGAAAAATTTAAAACATATTCATTAACCTAATATGATTATTTCCGGCTAATTCTTCTCCGCCGACGACCATAGTTCCGCCTGTTGAACTTACGGGTCAGCAATATAGATACCTTATAGATTAATAAGAAATACTGGCCATTTCCAATAAGATCCTGGTTCGTGGCCGGGCCTCGATCCGTTGCCTTCAGTTAAGGAATTTCAAAACGTTTGATTGGCGTGGGGGAACGCGGCGAACGCAACGAGACGCGGCGGGCGGAATACAACATCTTCCACGGCTGTTTTCGCCGCGTCCGCCGCGTCTCGTTGCGTTCGCCGCGTTCCCC
>JBEVKW010000060.1:0-17192 GCA_040509495.1 Chitinophagaceae bacterium
GCGGTGGTGTTGTTTCGCCTGTCATTCCAGATAAAAAGCTTTGTACACAGATATGCCTTAAGATTTATCAGGATTATAAATGACAGGAGTAGCCAAACCGAGAGATTCATTTTTACAGATTGACTTTTTATAAAGAATTTTAACGACCGATTGCTTTCCGGGTTGTGAACAGGCTCAGTGCCACTTTTCCTTTTAACATGTATTGAGCGGACTTCATCATCCAGTAAGTAAGCAGGCTTGCATGTATCTTTAATTTCTGCAGACCGCTGAAATACTTTTTCAAGATGTAATATCTGTTTGGAATCGTGTTTGAAAGATAAAATTGTACAGAAGGATGACTGGCATCCAGTTGGTTCATAACTGCTGCTTTTTGTTTATCCCGCTGACTTCCCTGGCACTTGTGAAAAAGTACAGCGTCACTTACAAAGAAAATGTGGTGCCCAGCTCTTTTCATTCGCAGGCATAACTCAACATCTTCGTCGTACATAAATATTGCAGGATCAAACCCCTCCTCGTGATCAAAATACGCGGTCCGAAACAACATGGCACATCCGGAAGCGAAATCGACTGCATGACTTTCCAATTCCCGGTCACTTTCTCCGAAATATTGAACGTCAACTGTCATCCTGGGAAATCTGAAAGAGCCGCCGCCATACCAGATCTTGGGCGTTTCTTCCATTGTAAGGATCTTGGGGGTTACCATCGCTGCATGCGGAGATAGAACAAACCCTTTCAAAAGCTTCTCTACTGTATCGGTACGCAGAATTGTATCATTATTCAGAATAAACAGGAATTCACATGCTACATTTTCTTTCAGCCAGGTGATTCCCGTATTATTAGCCTTTCCAAAGCCGAGATTCTGATCGCTGTAGATCGTATGAAGATGCGGGTAAAACCGAAGTTCCTCACTGATGTTCCTCTCCCTGGATGCATTATCGACCACGACCACAAACGGCAACTCGCCGGAGAGAGAGGCTATAGACTTTACACAATCGACCGTATCTGCGTTATTGTTGTAATTTATCAGGATGATCCCTGTTTGATAAGATCCCATTATTTCACCTTTATCCATTCAAGATCTTCGAAAATGCTGACTTGTCACGATCTTTTCTCAGAAAAAAATAATATCCAAACATAGCAACAAAAAGCAAAAAGCCTCCGGCGAAACCGAAAATCACCAGAAGGAAGATGAGTCCCTTCCGCTCATCTTCAAGAGAATATCCGGGTTCATCCAATAGCTGGATCACCGGCGTTTGCTGAGATAAGAGTAGTTTACTTGCTTCCAGGTTCTTGGTAACCTCAGCATATAAAGTTGCCAGAACAGATTTATCCCGGCTCGCTATCTCTGCCGGCACAGCCATCGTTCGCAGTGCGGGGTTGATATCGATCGGCTGAACGGAAGCTGCTGCAAATGATTTTGCGTTAAGAAGGATCAGCAGAGAATCGGACCGGTTTTGTAACTGGCGAATATTCTCCAGAGAGGTTCCCGTCCGTATATCCAGATAAAGCTTGCTTGCCTGAGCCACAAGGCGTGTTGTCATCAATCGGGCAAATGTCTCATCAGGAGCTGTAACCATTACAAAAATGATCGATCCTTTTTTATTCATCCGGTCTACTACAAGATGTTTCCTGATGATTTTTTCAGAAATAGTATTAAGAACACTGTCTTGCAGAGAGGAAAGAGTCACCACGTTTTTTGCAAAGCTCAATCCGCTTAGCCTTTCCGTTTTGCTCCATTTCTTTTGTAGTCCGGAAAAATCAAGATAAACATCTGCCAAAGATCTTTTACCGGCTGAATCTTCTGTGCCGCTCAGCAGTACTTCTCTGATAATTCTTTTTGACTTAAGAATGTCAAGGATATTGTCACCGGAAAAAATGGAGCCGCCGCTTGTAAGACTGGCGATATTAAAGCCAAATTGCGAAGCAAGCCCTGCGAGTCCTCCCCCACCAGGCGTTTTCTCTTCGAGAATAAATGTTGTTACCGCCTCATATTTTGGCTTTTGAACAACAAAAAAATATGTCGCTCCCAGGGCGGCTGCAATCGACACGACCAATAAAAAAATAAACCATCTTTTGATGCAAAACTGCACGAATGATGTGATACTACTCCTCAGGTCTGCGAACGAATAGTGATCTTGTTTGTTTTCCATATATAATTTTGGGTCTTATGGTCTGGGCATAGCTTCGCCACCTGGGTCACAGACCGCTAAAAAGATTCAGTATAGACTCCGGACAGAAGATTCACCAGAGTGCCGCGTCTTTATCGGACAATTAATGCAGCGGCAGTAATCAACGCGGTAATTGCCGATATAAATATTCCTGCTTTACCTACATCGAGCCCGTCTCTCTTCGGTTTTTGCGGAACGAAAATGTTAGATCCTGGAGTTATCGCCGGATAGCTACGGAAAATTCCTAATGGCTTTCTGATCTTTGCAGCACTACCGTTCGCGTAAATAACAAATGCCCGTTTCTTACTACCGATCGGCGTTACACCTCCCGCATCACTGATGTAGTCATCCATTGATTTACCCTTCTCGTACATTATATCCAATGGTTTGAATACTTCACCCGCGATACTAACTGTATTGTTGATCCTTGGAATGATCAACTCATCTCCTTCTTCAAGAGTAATATCATCGGCGCTACCGGGGTGAGCAAGAATATATTTGAGATCGATCGCCACATCCGTAGTTGATCTTGAATGAAGGGAAGAGGCTGTTTTGCTGGTGTCTTTTTCAAGCGAACGGAACAGTCTTTTCAGGTCTGTTGTATCGGTAGTTATTTTTTTGTACCGGACCAATTTTGCTCCTGAAACGTTTGCTGTGTATAACAATCCTCCTGCACGGCGTATGAGGGAACTTAAACGTTCTTCACGACTTAGCAATGAATATACTGCGGGTGAAACAACTTCTCCGGTTACTTTTACGCTGATCTGCGCCTGGTAAAACGGATTTTCCTTTACAGCTACAATATCGAATGCCTTCAACGTCAAATCTGCGGAAGAATTGGTCATATCCAATGTATCATTCACCCTGATGATCTCTACAATTTCACTACCCGGCTGATTAATATTAATATCTCTTTTACGACGTGATATTTCAATTCCCTGCCCGGTCGCATTATCCGCAAAACCCTCCGCTTTCATGATAAGAGACTTTAATGTCAACCCTTCTTCATAGCGGAAAGTGCCGGGCTTACGCACCGCGCCATTTATCACAACGGTGGCGGTATCTTTCAGATCAAAAATGGACGCAACATGAATGCTATCTTCTTTTACTAGCCGTAATCCGATCTCTGTTCCTGTTATTATCGGTTTCAGATCAACCGAAATATACTGCTTGGTGAGGTCTTGTCTGGTACGTACAACTATTGCCCGACCATCATACACATCTTCGCGCAGACCGTGTGCTTTCTCAACAAGCTGCTTTAAAGACATTCCTTCTTCCAGGGCATAAGCGCCCGGTTTAAATACAGCACCCGTTATCTGGATTCTATTCTGGAACCTGTTGATCACGGAATCAACCGAGAACTCATCTCCATTCTGAGGTTTGAAAAAAGCAAGGGAATCCCCTGACACGTCAACAATTCTTCTTTCGTAGCCAGTGATCCTTGAACCGGTAAGTCTGCCTTTAAAAGCATAGCTTTTGAACCCGCCCGCATATTCCAATGCTTTATCAAGATTTTCGCCCGGCTTTAATTCGAAAATACCTACCCGATTTAACTGGCCTGCCATCGTTACCAGCAGCGTCGCAAATGGGACGCGGATCACATCGTTGTCTTCGAGACGAATATTTGAAAATTGAATGCCCCGGACAAGAAAATCATATAAATCTGCCGTTTGAATCACTTTATCATTCCTTATCAGCTCTATATTCCGGAAGGAACCATTTTCCGCCGGTCCGCCACTGGCATACAAGGCATTGAACAGTGTAGCCAACGAGGGAAGCGAATAGGTTCCGGGACGTTTGATCGCTCCGATGATGATCACCCGGATAGAACGGATATTCCCAAGAGTCAACTGGATTTTGGTCTCACCAGAAGAAAGCCCCGGATAATATCTTGTCAGACGGCTCTTCAAAACCGAAGTAACCGCATCAACCGTCATCCCGCTTACATTGATCACACCTGCATATTTTACATTGATCGTGCCTTCGGGACTGACTTTCAGGTTCTGCTGCGAGATATTCACCCCATAAATATTAAGGAGCAACTCATCATCTGGTCCGATCGTATAGTTTTTGGGGGTAGCCATGCGAAGATCGGGCTCGAAGCTCAGGTTGGCATTTGCGAAAAGTTCTGACCCAAAGATCTTTGGCCTTTTATCATTTATATCTTCGACAACATCCAGCAGCCTGTTATTAGTTCTTGCCACCTGCCTTTTGCCGTTCGACCTTATAGTTGATTCTCCGGTGCCTGTGCTGTCGACCTGGGTGGGATCACTTTCTGTTTCTATCCCATTCTCGATATCAGAGATGCGTTGACGAAGGATCTCCATTTCAGTTGCCGGAAGGCCTCTTCTCGTAAACTCAGCTTCAAGCTGAGCCTGCGAAAGACCAGTCGATTTTGCACGGTTCAAAAACTCTTTCAATTGAGCATTCGATATCTGTGCAGCTTTTACATTACTCATATCAGACGGCACCTGTGCCATCAAATTCAAACTGATTACAGTAAACAGAAGCAGGAAAAAACCTTTGAAGTTCATGTGCGTGATGTTACGTCGCTATAAGATTACAGCAGCTGAAGAGCTGAATTACATTTTTTGATTAAGGAGTTGATCCTGAAGCCAGCGTGTTTGACCCTGGCGGAAATTGCGAATGAGAGAGGTAAACGAAAGAACATCAGTTCCGGGGCAGATCCATCTTTTTGCAGAAGATTGGTAAAGTGTAAGCAAACCGCGTTAGGACCCGCTTTTGCCAGCACACCAAGTAATAATTTCATTTGAATCTCCATTGGATGTTCATAGGTATTACCGAGTCTCATTACGCCACGTTAGATGCAAAACAAGACGAATTACATTATTTTAAGGAAACAGAATTGGAACAAATCTTCCGAATTTTTCTGCCACTTCATTAAAATCCTAATTCTCCAAAACCTCTAAACCGGTTATAATTTTCACCGGCAAAATTAAGGTTTTCGCTATTAGAAAAAACAGGTTCACGGCGATATGGCGCCCGAATTTGATGATTTATTTCCACA
Organism: Chitinophagaceae bacterium; assembly: GCA_040509495.1. Classification (GTDB taxonomy): domain Bacteria; phylum Bacteroidota; class Bacteroidia; order Chitinophagales; family Chitinophagaceae; genus Terrimonas_A. Next base: position 5,197 of record JBEVKW010000060.1, read on the forward strand.
CCTGAGGCACTTTCTAATAGTTTTTCCTTAGCCAACTTCAGTGAAAACCACAAATATGAAATGAAAAAAATATGTTATTGACCGCAATGCGGCTTTTTATTCGATAATAATAAAAACTGCCCGGCATATGCCGGGCAGCCACAACTATATACTTCTTAACCCGACAAAAGGTTGGGAGAACCTTGTCATTCGTTTAATTATGCCGGTTTGGCGGCCTGCTTCTTGAGAATTCCGTCAATTGCTTTCCTGGAAAACTCGGTCACAATCAATCCCCCGCTGATCGCGGCTCTTTCAGGTAGTAATTTATCCCAGTTTTCTGTTCCCTTCCAGTTGATCTTTTTAAGCGCTGTCATCGCTTCGGTACTGGAATGTGCGAGTGTAAAAGTTAGTCTCGCAATAGATTCATCCATTCCTTCGGCTGTTGGATGCAGTTCTGCATACAAACCTTTTCTTCTTGCCCAGTCTCCGTTTCTCCACATGGTTGCATCGATAGCAAGTTGAGAAAAGGCGGAAACACCGATCTTTCTCTCCACGGCTGGCCCCACCACGAACGGGCCGATGCCGATAGACAGTTCGCTTAGCTTTATTTCAGCATCTTCGCAGGCAATCGCATAGTCTGCCGCTGCAACCAGTCCAACCCCGCCACCAACGCATTTGCCATGAACCCGCGCCACGATCAATTTAGGGCAGGTACGCATTGCATTGATCACTTTGGCAAAACCACTGAAAAACTCTGTTCCTTCTTCCACGGTTTTGATCGCGGCCAGCTCATCAAAAGACGCTCCCGCGCAAAATGCTTTATCTCCAGAAGAGCGTAACAGCACCACTTTGATCTCACTATCCAGTGCTGCACTATGAAAAGCCTGCGCCAGTTCATCAAGGATCACTGCTGGTAACGCATTGCTCTGGGGATGAAAAAATTCAATTGTAGCCACTCCGTTGTGTAATTCCGTTCTAACGTATGCATCTTTTACTCCTGTACTCATAAAATCCATTTAAGAGGGTTTTTAGAATGTTTGGATAAAAATATTAAAAATAATTTTCGTTTTTGTCAATAGTAAGTTAACCATATTTTAGTGCTGGTCCCCGCTTGCTACCATGGTCAGGATAGTAGCGATACCGACCACAGGTTCTTCCGACTCATCGAAGATCTCCACCAGCCATTTTACGATCCCTTTCGCTATATCCGTTTCCTCCTTTTTATCCTGCGGCAGCTTCTCTTTACAGGTGAACCGCACGTATACGGATGCACCGGCATATACAGGCTTGGTAAACCGCAGTTCGTCAATGCCATAATTCAGCAGAACGGGATTCTTTTCATAGCTGTCTACGAACAGTCCGGCTGCAACACTCATGATAAAGTATCCATGAGCTACCTGTTTTTCAAACATAGTACCGGAAAAATCGGTGTCCCGCAGATGTGCATAGAAATGATCTCCGCTGAGGTCGGCAAAACGATCGATATCCTCGGCGGTGATCACCCTTTTTTCTGTGGTCAGCTGGTCTCCGATCTCCAGTTCTTCGTAATATTTCCGGAACGGGTGTTTTCCCGGATCTTTTCCCGGAGCATTGGGCTGATGTATGCTTGTTACCGCGCGGATCATGCCTGGCGAACCCTGCACGGCTACCCGCTGCATATAATGTTTTACTCCACGAAGACCACCCATTTCTTCTCCGCCCCCTGCGCGCCCGGGCCCGCCATGCACTAGCAATGGCAATGGAGATCCGTGGCCGGTGGATTCTTTCGCACAGGCTTCGTTCAATACCAGGATCCGGCCATGATAGGTTGCAGCTCCCAGCACATAGGACCTTGCATTTTTTTCACTGGCCGTTACAATTGAACTGCACAGACTTCCCTTTCCTTTTTTGCTTAACTCGATCGCTTCCTCCATTCCCTTGTAAGGCATGATCGTACTCACGGGTCCAAATGCTTCCACTTCGTGGGGAGCAGTATGAACAAACGGCTGATCGTTCAACAACAGTAAAGGAGAAATGAATGCCCCTTTATCTGGATCCGCATCAATCACGGAAACATCGTCAAGTGATCCATAGATCAGTTGGGAAGACGCGAGCAGTTTCTGTACCTGCGATCTAACTTCCCTGCGCTGCGTTTCACCGGCAAGGGACCCCATTCTCACTTTTTCATTCAACGGATTGCCGATCACTGTTTGTGCTAAAGAAGCCGTGATCGCTTTCCAGGTATCTTCCATTTTATTTTCCGGCACAAATATGCGCCTGACAGCCGTGCATTTCTGGCCCGCTTTCACCGTCATCTCTTTCCTGATCTCTTTGATAAAGATGTCCCACTCGGGCTGACCTGGCGCTACATCTTCCGCCAGCACGATACAGTTCAGTGAATCCGCCTCCATATTGAAAGGGACCGATTCCGCGAGGATCACGGGGTGCGAACGCAGTTTCAACCCGGTCGCAGCACTGCCGGTGAAGGTAACCACATCCTGAGAGCTTACATGATCCAGCATATCACCAGCACTTCCGCAGATCAACTGCAGTGATCCTTCCGGAAGGATCCCTGAAGCGATGATCTCCCGCACAACCGCTTCGGTCAGGTAACACGTAACGGTTGCCGGCTTCACTACTGCCGGCACCCCTGCCAGCAGATTTACCGCGATCTTCTCCAGCATTCCCCAAACCGGGAAGTTGAAGGCGTTGATATGGACAGCTACTCCTTCTTTCGGCACCAGGATATGGGTCGCCATAAAGCTGTTGTGCCGGCCAAGATTATGTGATTCTCCATCTATACAAAATGGTTCGTCAGGTAACTTTCGACGAAGAGATGCATTGGCAAACAGGTTGCCTATACCGCCTTCAATATCGATCCAGCTATCTGCTTTTGTCGCTCCGCTCAGGTAACTGATCGCGTAAAACTTCTCAAGATGCTGCTGCAGATGAAGGGCCAGTGCTTTCAGCATATTTCCCCTTTCATGGAACGTCATTTTCCGCAAGGCGGGATTTCCCACTTTACGGCCGTACTCCAATACCGATGCAAAATCGATCCCTTTAGACGAAGCAGCACCAAGCAACTCTCCTGTCACCGCATTATAAAGTGCCTGTCCTTCGCCGTCACCGGTAACCCAGGCTCCTGTAACATAATTCTTAAATGTATTCATAATAACACTCGTTAGTGCCTGCTAAGCTAAGCTAAGAGTTCTAAAGGGGGAAAAGAGGATGAAGAAATTTCCATTAAAAAAGTCCTTCCCCTCCTTCTCCTCTTTTATCCTCTTAGCCCTAGCTTTGTGGTTTAATTGTGATCATTATGAAAGTTTTATTCTTTGCTTTGGCGCTTTCTTCTTTAGCATTTGCATCTTGCGGAAATGAGTCGAAGCCCCAGGAGCGAACATTGGCAGACAGCTTACAAAAAGAGGTGCTGGATGGACATAACGTAGGAATGGCAAAATCGAGAAAGCTTACACAGTTGCAGTCGGATACAAAAAGACTGATCGATTCAATACAACAGCTCCCTGCAAAGGCGAAACTGGCAGCGGCTCCGTATCTCAGCCAGTTGGACTCGCTGGCAAAAGATCTTCACAACGCCGAGGTCGGAATGAATACGTGGATGACAGAATTCAATCTCGACTCTGCGATGGATAATCAGTCACTGCGTGAAAAATATCTGGCTGACGAGAAGGTGAAAGTAGACCGTGTAACGGAAGCGATCCTCTCCTCTATTGCCAAGGCGGATACATTACTTAAGAAATGATCTTTTTTATGGGTTAACTCCAAACTGGCGAAGATGATGCAGGGCATGTTTGTGCAGTAATTGCACATTCTGCTCAAAGTTCAATGGGCCGAAGAAGGGGTTGAGGGTTGTCATCACCGGATTTTTCTCGAATACCTCGAAAAAATGGATCAGTTCGCCATGAAGATTGGCGATGGCAGCCTGAACTGTATTAAACCGCACGGGTGAGGGATCCTCGCCCAGCAGCGGGTTACGCAGGTTTTTCTTAAAAGGTTTTTCGCTTAACAGGAACTCGATCATCTGTGGCAACTGTTCCGCAGGAGTGTACGTTTGCTGTACAACAAGCCGTCCATTAGCTACCTGTAATACCTCGCCTCCAAAGTGCTCGATCATCTGCTGAACAGACATCTTGCCCCATACCGGGGGAGTGGACGCGTTCAGTTGTTGCAGATGGCGGATAAAACGCGTGCGAAGAAAATTTTCCTTTTCAAAACTCATGTGGCAAGTTATTGTTCGATGATCGACGGTGGACGGGTCGATGGCCGGGATCCTGTTGTCTTCCAAAACTTCACGCTTTGACGATCCACCATCAACCATCGGATCTCTAAGCTACGCCCCGCGACCGTAAAAAACAAAAACCGGCGCAGGTCGTGATATGGATACTCACGAACACTGCGCCGGTCAGTCAAACAGATTAAACTATTTTTTTGTCGATATGAGAGGTCAGACCGGAGAAAACTACGTCGATCTCCGTCATTCCATCCACATGGATCACTTTATCGAATTTGTCATAATGAGCAGCCACGGGTAATGTTTCTTTCCTGTAAACATCCTGGCGTTTACGCTGGATGTTTTCGTCGGCGTCATCACTGCGGCCCGAAGTTTTAGCGCGGTTGATCAACCGCTGGATGAGTTCCTCTTCATTCACATCGAGAAATAAAACCAGCGCTATCGAAGATTTTTTTAAGTCGAGCAACTTATCCAGTGCTTCAGCTTGTGCTACAGTACGTGGAAATCCGTCGAACAGGAAGCCACGGGCACTTGCATTTTCATCGAGGGCTGAACTGATCATTCCGATAACAACTTCGTCCGGAACCAGCTGTCCCTTGTCAATAAACTGCTGTGCTTCAACTCCGAGTGGAGTCTTTAATTTTAATTCTTTTCTGAGCAAATCTCCGGTAGAAAGGTGGATCAGCCCATATTTTTCAACCAATTTAGCCGACTGTGTACCTTTTCCGCTACCAGGCGGACCAAATAAGATCAAATTAAACATATTTGCAATAAGCCTTAATGAGCAACAAATATAACGTAACCGCATAAATAATCCGGCGATCGGGTAAATTCATTGATCATTTCTAAGGAGATGTTAAGGTAGTTGTATTAAAATCCAGTCAAACAAGCTGGACGTAAATTTGTTAAACAGATATATGATACGAATGGTCAGAAACATTTTAATATTGGTTTTTGTGGGTTTGCTGCAGCAATGCAGTTACTCTCAAACCAATTCAACCAATAAAGCAGGAAAAGAAATGGATTCAACAAAGAAAAATAACCCGGTTTATTCTCAATCAGATACCTCGAAGGTGGAGATCAGCGAGGCGGAATGGAAGAAGATCCTGCCGGAGGATGTGTACTATATTGCCCGGCAAAAAGGCACAGAGCGTCCCTGGACCAGCAAATACGAAAGCCTGAAAGATAAGGGAACATACTATTGTGCAGCCTGCGGTAATGCTTTGTTTCAAAGCGATACCAAGTTTGAAAGCGGCTGCGGTTGGCCAAGTTTTTATCAGCCGATCAGCAAGACGAGCATCATCTACACACCTGACCATACCCACGGCATGGAACGGGTGGAAGTACAATGCGGACGCTGTAAAGCCCACCTCGGTCACGTTTTTGAAGATGGCCCGCCTCCAACCGGCCTGAGATACTGCATCAATGGCGTTGTTCTCGACTTTGAAAAAGCAAAAGAAGCGGAGAAAACTTACCAGGATAAAGCCAAAAAAGACGAGTAATCCGCACATTCTGATAGTTTTAAAGTTTAAAGGTTTAATAGTTTAAAGGTTGCCGGGGGCGTTCCCTCAACTTGTAAACTATTAAACCTTTAAACTTTAAAACCACGAGGCCTGAAGTCTTTCCCCTCTTTTTCACCGCTTAATCTCTTAGCTTTGCGGACGAAAACGCTAACGATCGTTAATTTTTAAAACATTCAAGGATGAAACTTTCTCATTTGTCGGAAACGCTGATCGGCTCCGAAATTGTGAAGCTGGGCGGTGAGATCAGGGAGAAGATCCGCCAGGGTGAACGTATTTATAATTTTACAGTAGGGGATTTTGATCCGTCTATATTTCCGATCCCAAAAGAACTTGAAGATGCGATCGTGGAGGCTTACCGCAAGCATTTCACCAATTATCCCGCAGCAGAAGGTAATCTCGACCTGCGCGAGGCCATTTCCTCATTCACTAAGGAAGCGGAGGGGCTTGATTATGGGGTCAGCGAGGTGCTGGTTGCATCCGGCGGCCGTCCATTGATCTACTCTTTGTTCAGGGCGATCTGCGATAAAGGCGATAAGATCGTGTATGCAGTTCCAAGCTGGAATAATAATCACTATACACATTTCGTAGAAGGACAACACGTGGTTGTGGAGGCAAAAGCAGAAAACAACTTTATGCCTTCAGCCGATGATATCAGGCCCTATGTAAAAGAGGCGTCTCTCATCGCTTTGTGTTCGCCACAAAATCCGACGGGTACGACCTTCAAGAAAAAAGATCTTGAAGCGATCTGTGATCTCGTTATTGAAGAAAACAAACGCCGTGGCGAAGGCGAAAAGAAATTATATGTGATGTATGACCAGATGTACTGGCATCTCACGTACGGAAAGATCGAGCATTATAACCCGGTTTCCCTGCGTCCTGAAATGCGTGAATACACCATTTTTATCGATGCTGTCAGTAAGGTTTTTGCTGCAACGGGCGTGCGCGTGGGCTGGAGCTTTGGACCGGCAACGATCATCAAAAAAATGAACGCGATCTTATCACATCTTGGAGCATGGGCTCCAATGGCTGAACAGAAAGCGACTGCACAATTTCTCGCCCAGCGTGATTCGATCAAAACTTACCTGGTTAATTTCAAAAGTGAGATCGAAGAAAGACTCCGCAGTATCTATGAAGGGTTTATGCAACTCAAAAACGAAGGTCTGCCTGTAGATGCCATTGCTCCTGAAGCGGCGATCTACCTCACTATCAAAATAGACCTTGCCGGCAAAACAACTCCAGGAGGTAATATATTGAAAGATCAATCCGAAGTAACCGCATACATCCTGAACGAAGCAAAACTTGCAGTTGTTCCGTTCTATGCATTCGGAGCAAGCAAAGATTCAGCATGGTATCGCCTGAGTGTTGGTACCTGTAAGAAAGAACAGATCAGTGAAATGATCGGGAAACTCAGGGAAGCGTTAGCGAAATTGAAGTAAGCCAGCAAAGCGTAATAGTCTAAAAGTTTAAAGGTTTAATAGTTTAAAAGTTGATTGCTCAGACTTTAAACTATTAAACCTTTAAACTTTTAAACTTGTATGTAGCGGTTAATTCTTATTGATCAGAAAACGGAACGGTTTAAGTTCGGAGAAGCGGATCGCTTTGAGTATTCTGGCAGGTTTGGAAGTGATCCTGTTTCTATTCACCAATTCGTGTGCAACACAAAAGTGCTCATCAGACTCAGCAATCAGCAGTATATCGTTCAAACATTCTACCTCATGGTCAATCGCCTGTTGGCTCATGAATTCATTTTTCAGCAATACCAGTAAATCACGGTTGGGCATCTTCATCGTCAGTTTAAAAAGTTAATAGCCTGACATTCCTTTATGGCTCGGGCAGCCGCAACCGCCTCCCCCTTTACCATTGCCTGAATAGTAGTTCCTGTTACACGCAGAAAACACGACCATCCCTGCAAGCAAAAGCAATAATGCTATTTTATTTATCGTCTTCATTTTAAGAGTTGTAATTTAAAACTATTTTACGACCAAAATAGTATACAGCGGGGATAAAATGGCAAAATTTTCTTCCGATAAACACGTAGTAAAGAACCGATCTGATCGTCCCCGTGTGCTTGTTGCGCCCCTTGATTGGGGTCTTGGGCACGCCACTCGCTGTATTCCTGTTATTTACGAATTACAGAAACAACAGGCGGATGTTTGGCTGGCCGGCGAACGCTCCCAGGAGCGTTTACTCAAGCAGGAATTCCCGGATCTTCCATTTTTACCGTTACAGGGTTACAGGGTCAGCTATTCAAGAACGGCCTCCGGCCTTTGGCGGGCATTGTTGCACCAGATGCCTGGTCTATGGCGCTCGGTCCAGCGCGAGAAGAAATGGCTTTCCTCGATGGTTGATCAATATCAATTCGACCTTGTGATCAGCGATAACCGCTTCGGCTTGTCACACCCCGTTGTGCCATCCATATTTATCACGCACCAACTGACCATCAAAACCTCTTTGGGCAAATGGCTGGATAAACAGGCTCAGCGAATGAATTATCAGTTCATCCGCAAGTTCCATGAATGCTGGATCCCTGATTATAAGACAGCACCCAACCTGGCAGGTACACTCGCACATCCTGTTGTGTACCCTGATATTCCGTGTTATTACACCGGTATTCTTTCGCGCCTTCAGCAAAGCGACACAGTGGTCAAAGAGCGCCATCTCTTCATATCCCTGTCAGGCCCTGAACCGCAGCGGACCATTTGGGAAGATAAGCTGATCAATGATCTGTTCAACTACAAAGGCACTGCTGTTGTTGTTCGCGGCTTACCCGCTGCTGAACGGTTTATGCCTTCTACCAACGATATTCATTTTTTTAACCATCTCGGCACCAATGATTTTGCTGTAGAAATAGGAAAGGCGGAGTGGGTGATCTGCAGAAGTGGATACTCAACCGTGATGGACCTGGCCAGAATGGGTAAGAAAGCGATCCTTGTGCCAACGCCAGGGCAACCGGAACAGGAGTATCTCGCAAAACATCTTCACAACGAAGGTTTCGCACCGTTCATTTCCCAAAAAGATTTCACCCTCGAACGGGCGCTTTCACTTGCCAGCAATTATACATACCGGCCGTTTGACAATAACAGAAATACATTAGCAGAAGTGGTTGAACAACTGATGCGTAAGGCCTTTGTATGAATGAAGTGCACTACTTTTTAGTCCAATGCCGTTGAGTTAGCAGCTGCGAAGGAACGCGGCGGACACGGCGATACGCGGAGAGCGCCGCGAAAATACAAGATGTTCGATGGCTGTTTTCGCTGCCGCGTTACCTCCACACCAAGGCAAACCCTAAGTGGACGTGGTAGTGAGGCACGCACCGGGCTGTAAACGAAACGACATTGCTTTTTAATCAGGCTATTCCGCCTGATGAGACTTCGGGTAGTCAAAGAACAGTAACTCCTTCTTCGCAGTGGCAAAATCTTTCCAGCTATTCGCTTCCGCTTTTACGGCAAAGATTGCACAGGTCGGCATTTCATCCACCCGTATATCCGTCAGCGTATTTGCATAATCGGTAATTCCATTGTTATGCGAGAACACAGCAATCGTGCTATAACGGTCATCAAGCTGTGCTACCACAGCTTCAAACACTGATGGCGTGGCCAGATACAATTCATCAATAAAAAGGATCTCGTTTTTTGGACGATCATAAGCTGTAATGAAATACTCCGCAGTTTTCTTTGCGCGTTTTGCGGGGCTCGCAACAAATGCATCTATCCCGATCTTTCTATCCAATAGCCGCTGAGCCATGACTGGTGCATCGCGCTTACCCCGATCATTCAATGGCCTGTCAAAATCCTTTACAGAAAAATCTGCCCAGCTGCTTTTTGCATGGCGGATGAGGAGAAGTTGTTTGCTCATGGAGGGAAGATAGGGAAAGTTGAGGAGGTTGGGGAGGTTTGGTAGATTCCACAGATTCATACCACAAACATCCTTAAAATAAGAAAAGGCTACAAAGTTTAACCTCTGTAACCTTTCCTCATTATTATTCATATATGTTGAGTTTATAGAACCTCTGGAACCTACCAAATCTCCAAACTCCCCCCTTAGTACCCCCTCTCATTCTTCCCTTCCATGTAATTCATGAAGGCTTTGTTTACCACTTTATTACCGCCGGAGGTTGGGTAATCGCCGGTGAAATACCAGTCTCCCAGGTTGTTGGGGCATGCATTATGTAATCCGTCTACGGTTTGGAAAAGTACATCAACAGGTATCTGTACATCCCGCGGAGTGATCAGCTGTGCGATCTTATCGGAGATCTCTTCAGGCGTAAAGTCTTTGTACAGTTCTTTCACGACGTTTTCGGTGTGTAGCTGGTTGTTGTTTTGCAGTTCTTTGCATTTATCCAGCATTTTATGCAGTACGTCCGTTTTTCCTCTTTCTTTCAGCAGTTCCACGGCTGCATTGAAAGCGATGAAGTCTCCCATTTTGCTCATGTCGATACCATAGCAATCGGGGTAGCGGATCTGTGGCGAAGAAGAAACGATGATGATCCGTTTTGGTTTCAGTCTTGCCAGCATGCGGATAATGCTTTCTTTGAGGGTTGTACCGCGAACGATCGAGTCATCTATCACAACGAGCGTGTCTTCGCCGGCGCGTACAGTGCCGTAAGTGATATCGTAGACGTGCTGGACCATCTCATTCCGGCTTGCATCTTCGGTAATGAAGGTGCGCATCTTGACATCCTTGATCGCAATCTTTTCTACGCGGATCCTGCGGTTGATCATTTCTTCCAGTTTCTCGGCATCATAATCCTTATTCCAGCTAAGAATTCTCTCGAGTTTGATCTTGTTCAGGTAACGCTCCATTCCCTTCTGCATACCCAGGAAAGCCACTTCAGCGGTATTGGGGATGAAAGAGAAAATGGTATTCTTCAGATCGTTATCGATCATATTCAGCACTGGTTCGCTCAGGTTGAAGCCGAGTGCTTTTCGTTCTTTATAGATCTTTTCATCACTGCCGCGGGAGAAATAAATCCTCTCGAAGCTGCAGGCTTTTCTTTCTTTTGGCTCAAGCACCTGGGAGATCTCGATCTCTCCTTTCTCGTCAACGATCAGTGCCTGGCCGGGCATGAGTTCTTTTACTTCATTTTCGGCTACGTTGAAGGTAGTGCGGATCGCAGCGCGTTCGGATGCGGCCACTACTACTTCATCATCAACATAATAATAAGAGGGCCGGATGCCGTGTGCGTCGCGGAACACAAAGCCGATCCCATCACCCGTCATACCACCCACATGAAATCCTCCATCAAATAAAGGCAGGGTTTTCTTCAGCACTTTCTTGATGTCCATCTTTTCTGGTGATGTTTCATCTTCATCACAGAGATGTTTGTGCATCAGTTCGATCATTGCCGCGAGGTCGCTGAAGCGCATGTTCTCGCTTGGTTCCTTCCCTACCAGCGTAAATAGTTCATCTGTATTTACCAGGTTGAAGTTTCCGGCGAGGGCCAAATTGCGGGAAGGTGCTGTATCGCGATTAATGAAGGGGTGACAATACTCGAGTTTGTTTTTCCCTTGTGTACCATAGCGGAGATGCCCCAGCAGGATCTCTCCCAGAAAAGGAACATGTCCCTTCATCAAGCCTGGATGAGATTTAATACCGGGATGATATTTTTCCAGTTCAGCCACTTCTGCGCCTATCTGTTCGAAGATATCTGCAATGGCCTGGGGTGCGTTACTGCGGCGGCGGTGCATGAAAGGATAACCGGGCTCAACGTTCAGTTTAACAGCCGCCACACCCGCGCCATCCTGGCCGCGGTTATGTTGCTTTTCCATCAGCAGGTAGAGCTTATTAAGCCCCCACATGACGGTGCCATATCGTTGCTGAAAATAAGAAAAAGGTTTCCTTAACCGGATGAACGCTAAACCGCATTCGTGTTTGATCGGGTCGCTCATGTATTTATTTGGGAGGTGCAAAGGTATGTTCATTCAGGCAGACTTCATACACAGAACCTTGTTAATCTCTTCAATTGCATGAATGAACGGTCACACTTGCATAACACCAGTTAACTTTATTTTGTTCTGCTGCGATGGAAGACCTTCTAAACTTCTGAAAACGAAAGCGTACCGGTTGAATTGGCGAACACCTGGCGGTGAGCTTCTGCAAACAGGTGTTGTTTTTTCGGGTTCATCCTGATTGAGGGAGTTTCTGGGGGACGTGCTATGCAGTGCGTTTAAAGCGGGCGCTTTGAGGGGCTCTTTGTGTTGGGTGGAAGTTTTTTTTCCGAGGGATTGCCTCGGAGACTCTGATTACTTTTTTTGCCTTGATGCAAA
>JBEVKW010000061.1:0-26045 GCA_040509495.1 Chitinophagaceae bacterium
TATCCTGTTTTAGAACAATAGCTTTGTTAAACTAAAAAAACAACTTATGGCAACTTTCAAACGATTTACTAATAGTCTTTGGTTTGATACCCAGGCTGAAGATGCCGCAAATTTTTATGTAGGTATCTTTCAGCATTCATCTATTGGCCGTATTGCCCGGTATGCGGAAGCCGGTAAAGAGATCCATGGAAAAGAACCGGGTTCTGTAATGACGGTGGAATTCGAACTGGATGGTCACAGATTTCTTGGTTTGAATGGGGGCCCCATTTTCAAGTTCAGCGAAGCGATCTCTTTTGTGGTCAACTGTAAAGATCAGGCAGAGATCGATTATTACTGGGAGAAACTAAAAGAAGGAGGTGACCCCGCTGCTCAGCAATGTGGTTGGCTGAAAGATAAGTTTGGCGTTTCATGGCAGGTATCGCCTGTTCAAATTGAAGAAATGGCGGTGGATCCTGATAAAGAAAAAGTAAACCGGATGATGGGTGCACTGATGCAAATGAAAAAGCTTGATCTGGCGGAATTGGTGAAAGCATTTAACGGTTGATCAGTTCGGGAATGTTGCAGCTGGCAATACTCCCAAACTGTCAATTACGTGTATGCTTGTGTAGTCATCCGGATCAAAGATGTATGCCATATCCTGGTCCAACAGGTAACGGCGTTTCATCGCAATACACCGTATTCTTTTCAATGCGTTTGATATGCTGCTTTCCAACTATGTACTGACGGTGTACCCGTACGAAATCTTCCGGCGGAAGCATTGCCATTGTTTCCGCCATAGTTGAACGTGACATGATCTTCTTCTGTCCCTGTAAAATGAACTGGACATAGTTGCCTGCGCTTTGGATATACAATATCTCATTCAACTGCAGTTTTACCTGTTCGTATCCCGTTTTAATAAAAAGGAACGCGTCTCTTTTTGCTGATGACCGGAGTTCAAGCCACTCTTTGGCTTTCAGGCAGGCTTTCAGAAACCTTTCATTGGAGAAAGGTTTTAAAAGATAATCCAGCGCATCCAGCTCAAAACTTTGAACGGCATGTTCACTGTGAGCCGTTGTAAAGATTGTCGGTGGAGCCGGGTTGAGTTGTTTCAGGAAGTCAATCCCGGAAATGTCCGGCATCCGGATGTCAAGAAAAAGCAGGTCAACTTTATTTTGGTTCAACCAGTTCATTGCTGCATCCGGATTGGTGAAGCAGTGTTCCAGTTGAATGAACGGGATGGTGCTGCAGTGCTGCCGTATCACTTCAAGGGCAATGGGTTCATCATCTATTGCGATCGCTTTTATCATCGGTGACAAATCTATAAAGCCTTTTCCAGTTGTGTATATAATTTTTCGCGGGTGCTTGGGCGTTCCGCATCCGGGCTAATGATCTTTCCTGCGCGGTCAAACAATACATAAGTGGGGTAGCCTGACGCGGAACCGCCTGCCTGTTTGATCTCCTTCCAGATGGGCTGTATCTCTTCCTGTGTCATCCTGTAATGTTCACCTTCAATGTTGAAATAAGAGATGTATTCTTTCCATGATTTTTCTTTCAAATCATCATCCATGTCGAGATAGACAAAGACCACATCCTTTCCGGCAAACTTTTGTTTCAACTGTTTTACATAGCCCATCTCAACGCGGCAGGGCCCGCACCACGTTCCCCATACATCCAAATAAACTATTTTGCCTGCATAAGGTTTTACGAGGTCGTTAAGGGTGCTGACGGTGCCGGGTTTGATATAACGGATCTTCTCATTATCTCCGTTTTGAGTCAGCTGTTGCGTGACCTTTGCCATTTCTTCGCGTGCACCTTTAAGATATGGACTGTTCGGATAATGATATTGCAGCGTATCGAGCAGGTAGTACCCTGCAGCAAAGCTCGCATCGTTTGCCGCATCCATGATCTTGTTGTAAAGAATTTTATCTCTGATCTGAGAAAGCGAATAGATGCGGGCATACAACCAATCTACAATGTATCTTTCCCCATATTTTTTTACCAGGCTGTCTGCCACTTTGAATGGAACGTGAAGAAATTTTTCAAACTCTTCGGGAAGTGTCGCTTTGTTTTGCTTGGCTTTTCTTGCCATGCTGTTAACCTCGTATTGTGATTGCCGGCTCATCGACATATTAGCGTAAAAACCGCTGATCAATGTAATGCTGTCGGGCTTCTGTTGCCATGTCATCGCCAGTTTAAGAAGCGTATCTTCATCAGGATTTTTTACCCATCTGAGCGTATTGTTAGTGAAATCATTTAAATAGCATTGATAGGCATATTTTGTTTCGCTGATCAGTAATGCTTTCAGATTTCCGGGAATGGAACTTTTGTTAACCGATTTTTCTACCTCACTGATTTCTTTGTTGATGGGTGTAATGATCTTTTCATTCCATTCACCGAGAGTTATTTTTGCATACGGATTATCAGATGAGCTGCCATGTGCAAAAAATGGCGGTTCGGAGAATACTCCATTTTGTATCAGGCGATTCTCATCCGCCCCGGTTGAGTTGAAACGGATATGGGCAATGCTATCGACTATCAGGTCTGCCTGAAGGTTCCGACCGGGGCTTAACAGCAAACGTTTTTCCCAATTATCTGTTTTTAGTAATGCAAACGTAGGATGCGATACCTGTACGGTCTGTTTGAATGGTCCTGTTCCGGAGGAGGAGATCGTCACAGATGGAACGCGGTAATGGCCATCGGCCGTTAGCAGGATCAGTTGAACCGGTACAGGTTGTTTTGTTTGAATTGATCCGGAGATTACACACTGCGCGTCGGATACTTTGAACAGTAAATTAATAAGCAGGGCGAAGCAGAACTTTTTCATGGCTAATGAAAGTTTTTATTGAGAAGATATGTTTAATGATTAATGGATCGATGGACTAATTCAGTTGAATGAACAATCTTACCTGGAAAGCAGCATCATCTTCCTGGATAAAAAGAGAATACCTGTCCGGATATATCAGCTGCAAACGTTGCTTTACATTTTCGAGGCCGACTCCTGAATGTTCTTCCTGGTCCGGTCCGGTATTTTTAGGGTGATGACTGTTCACCACGTCCAGGTGAATACCCGATGTATCACAGTGGAATTTGATAATGATATAGGATGGTTTGGTCAACCTGATCCCGTGCTTAAAAGCATTTTCGATGAATGGGATCAGTAACATCGGCGCAATTGAGTACTGGCATTGCGATTCGTCGATAGATGTCTCTATCCTCACGCCCGGTGTATTGACGATCCGCAGGCTTTGCAAGGCGATATAGTGCTGCACATACTCGATCTCTCTTGTCAGCGGGATCTGGTCTTTATGATTTTCGTGCAGCATGAACCGCATCATGTCTCCTAAACGCTGAATCCCGGTCGATGTCCGCGTGGCGTTTTCCTGCAACGCCGTTCCGTATAATGTGTTAAGCGTATTAAACAAAAAGTGCGGATTGATCTGTGAGCGAAGAAAGGAGAGGTCTGCTGTTGTTTGTCCGAGCTTTTGTTGTAATTGCAACAGCTCGCTGATCTTTTCCCGTTGCTGAACAAAAATCAGCCAAGAGACCGGTATGGTTACCACCATCATTAATAAAAAGGTGGCAAGGAATATGGATGGCGGAGCGAACTTTCCTGAGCCAAGCATCAGGCTGAACCACGCAATTAATGTCAGCGTAAATGGAGCGATAGATAATTCAAGCAGCTTTTTTAGAAAAGGCAGATCCTTTTTGTGTTGCCGTGGAAAAATTACATACAGATTGATAAAGCAGACAATGATCACCGGCAGTACAAAGAACAGATAGAAGATTGCCGGGCCGTCTGATCTCATAAACCCGAATACGCCTGCAAAAATGGCTACCAGGACATACAGAAAGGTGGTAAAGGTGATCCTGTTGCAGACCATTATCCCGAAGTCGTTTCGTTCTTTCGTATTCTCCAGCCAATTGATCACGGCTTCTCTGAACCCAAGATAGGAGATATAAACGAGCGTTACGATGGAGCTTCCAAAGATGCCGTTCCTTCTCGCATCAAACCTCGCTTGTGACTCAGTTACCTTTTCGGGAACCAGGTATTGGTATTTGACATAATGATGCAGTGAGAAGGAGAATAGCAGTATCACCCAGCCGGCGAAGAAAACGCCGGCAAAGATCCATCCGCGGTGAGGATGTTTGAAGTAACGCGGAAAGAAATAGCCATTGATGACCAGTAGTAAGATAAGAGGGACGGCGTATAGCAGCAGGAATGGAGGAGTGAAGTTTGATTCAATGATATATCCCTGGCCATTCATGATCGCCCTTCCTCGTTCTATATCGGGCGACATCAGGTTGTCGATCAATAGAAATAGAAATGTAGCGATCCAGAATATCATTTCCTGCTGTCTCCACCGTATTTTCATGTCTGTAATTCTTTCTGCAAGGATAATACAGGCAATTTTATCAACACAAAACATGTGATGAACAGGGAAGAAGGTGTGATGAGCCCGGAATTGCTGACCTGTTGGTCAGTAACATGGTGAAACGACCTGGCCATATCGGATGTTAAGGGCAAACAGCCTGCAACTTTCTTTTTCGCGTTTTCATTCATTCATTATATTTGGCTATACTACCAACACGTTCGCCTGCCGCAAAACCACACGCCATGAGATTTATTATCGCTATTGTTACGCTATTTTTTTCGGTGACCGTCTACGCGCAGGCCGATTCCTCTCAGGCATTTGTTTGTAATAACGCCGCCGTACTGGATACAACTGATATCAGCAATAAATTATTTGACACTGATTTTTATAAACAGCAGTATTTTCTTTTCGGGGAAAATCATGGCTGCGCAGCGCCACTCGCTGTTGATCTTGCCTTATTCAAAAATCTTTACCAGAAGGCGGGTGTGCGCTTCTACATTGCCGAAATAGACGCAACAAAAGCGTGGTTATTGAACAGGTATCTCCAAACCGGCGATACCAGTTTGCTGTCAAAGGTTATGCGCAGTTGGAAAGCAGACACAGCGCAATGGGCAAGCCAGGAGAACTATCGCAAGTTCCAGGGACTGCAAAAATTTTATCAGCAGTTGCCCACCAGTCAGAAATTCCAGGTCATAGGTGTCGATGTATTCCAGGATTATTCGCTGGTGCATGAACATGCCAGCTATCTCACAGATCATTATAAAGAACCGACCTTTCGTAAAGCCATTGATTCGCTGCTGAAGATCACTCAGCAGGTCACAAATGATAGCCGGGCAGCATTGAATGAATATGCGAGAAGATTATTGCCACAGTTGCTGGCGCAGGAGGCGAAAGTAAAAGCACAACTTAAGGATCGTTTCCCGGCATTCAAACATTTGGTGACCAGCCTGGGTTTTATTGGAGCTGGTATGACGAGAGACAGCATCTTCTATCGCAATTTCGAAAGCCTTTTGACGATCAATAATTGGGGCGATAAAAAGATGTATGGTTTTATCGGGTATTTCCATACGCTACAAACAAGCTATAATGGAACCGAGCCGTTTGCGTCGTTACTGGTCAAACACAAAAAAGCAACCGGTAAGGTTGCTTCGATGCAGATGATGGTGCTTGAATCAAAAATGATGATGCCGCTGCTTGGACCCATCAAAGCCATAATGCCCCAGGTGGCGATTGACAAGTTCATCCGGGAAACACCTGGTTTTCCAACAGACCAACGCTATGTGCCGTACAGTCTTTCAAATGATAATTCCATGATGCTGATCAAAGGTATTGCTGATCTGAAAGCCTGCTCACAGCCCAATACCATCACACTTTTCAAACTTTCGGGAAAGGATAGTCCTTTCAACCGGAAAGATAATCTTGCTACGATAACAGGCTTTCAGTCATTGAAGCCGACTGATCAGGGCATTGCAACATCCAACATTTTCCAGTACGTCATTTTTTTCAGAGGGAGCGGAGCGGCAACACCGCTTTAAAGCAGTGTCGCGAAATATATAGCTAAGGAAATGTTTACGATCAGGCTTGCGAGCATCATGCCCATGATCCAGCGCATAGGAGACTGGGCCAGCACGAGGCTATCTGCCAGGAAGGCGAAAAGGATGCCTGCGCCAAATGCAAAAGGGGAACCGCCGGCCATGCCTGCAAGACAGATCATCACAGCGGCAAAAGTTACCTGCAGAAAGATCGCGGTAGCGGTGATCCCGATCCGGTTTTCTTCCCAAACAGGAGACTGTGCTTTGATCCAGGCGTTCAATCCGCCGAATACAGAAGTTCTTTCAGCATTAAGTGAATGATGATGGTTCAGTGCGGTTGCAGTATTGTGTTTCATGATCGATAAATTTTATGACACAAAGCTATACCTGCGGCTGCCGCAGGAGAATGACCGCTGTTAGCCGGAGGGATGATCTTGGTCAGGTTGTCCGGAAGGCATCCGTTCAATAGTTTAATGAATAACAGATTGCGTTAATTGTCAAACTATTACACCGTTACCCCAAGATCGTGTAAACAAGCCGGATCTGCGAGGAAGGATTTTTTATTTAACCCAGTCAGGCGTAGCTTAGCGATGATCAATGGTAAATGACCGGCCATCGCCAAAACCGCACAAATGACCACAGAAAAAATATCCGTCCAGCGTCTCAAAGCCATTATTGGAGGGTCCATCGGAAATCTTGTTGAATGGTATGATTGGTACGCTTATTCCGCATTCGCGCTTTATTTTTCCTCCTCCTTTTTCCCCATGGGGGATGCTACAGCGCAACTGCTGAACACCGCCGGTGTTTTCGCGCTTGGCTTCTTAATGCGCCCGATCGGTGGCTGGATGTTTGGTCATGTTGCCGATAGACTCGGCAGGAAAAAGGCAATGACATGGTCGGTATTGCTGATGTCTTTCGGTTCATTGCTCATTGCGCTGACGCCTACTTATGACACGATCGGGCTGGCTGCGCCGGTGATCTTACTGATGGCCCGTTTGCTGCAGGGCTTGAGCGTCGGTGGGGAATACGGTGTATCGGCTACTTACCTCAGCGAAATGGCCACGCGTGAGAGAAGAGGGTTTTATTCGAGTTTTCAGTATGTAACATTGATCGGGGGACAGTTGATAGCGCTCGGTATACAATTGATCCTGCAAAAGCTACTGCTTACAGAGCAGCAGTTACACGAGTGGGGCTGGCGCATTCCTTTCGTGATCGGTGCTATTCTCTCGGTCATTGCCTTATACCTCCGAAGTAATTTACATGAAACACCATCATTCGAATCCAATGCAAACAAACAGGTGAAAAAGAAAGGGACGATCACAGAACTGATGAAACATCCCAGAGCTGTATTGACTGTTGCAGGCTTAACGCTTGGAGGTACGCTCGCATTCTATACATATACAACCTACATGCAGAAGTTCCTCGTAAATACGGTTCACTTATCAAAAGAACAATCGACACTTCTATCATTTATTACCTTGTTGTTGTTTGCGGCATTACAGCCGTTGTTCGGTTCCCTGTCAGACCGGATCGGCCGGAAACCTTTGCTGATCGGGTTTGGTATACTCGGTGTTTTGTTCACCGTTCCGTTGCTGACCGCATTAAGCAATACGCAATCAATGGTAACTGCCTTCCTTTTGTTAATGGCTGCCTTGATCATCGTCAGCGGGTACACAAGCATCAATGCAATAGTAAAGGCTGAACTATTTCCCGCTGAAGTGAGAGCGCTTGGTGTAGGTTTACCGTACGCCCTTACAGTCGCTATCTTTGGCGGAAGCGCCGAATATGTCGCACTCTGGTTGAAAGAAACGGGCCACGAAAGCTGGTTCTACTGGTATGTTACCATTTGCGTAGCCATATCGCTGACGATCTATCTTTCTATGAGAGATACCAGGGATACATCGAAGTTGAACCTGGAGGAGAAAAATGCTGGAGCCTAATTGTTCAAAAGTTTAATTGTTTCAGGTTTAATAGTTCAGTGTTTTTTGCTGTTTACCCCAAGCCTATCGCTTAAGCTGTTAATTAATGAAGCAATCAAAACACTGAACTATTAAACCTGAAACAATTAAACTTTTGCGGCTTACCACGGCTGCTTATTTCTTTTTCAACACCAGCATGTCCACTTCCCGCTCTGCCGTTTCCCAATACAAACCCAGCTTTGCCAACTCTTCTTTAAGGCTGTCTTTCTTCTCGGGCTGAAATTCAATATAGATATCGAACCGTCCATCAAGTCCTGTTTCATTCAATACCTTTCCTTTGTATAAGCCAAAGCTTTCTATATAATCTGACAGCGCATCCAGCTTAACGCCGTTGCCTTCAAAATGACTTCCGCCTCCTCCATAACCTTCATTCTTTTCGTTCGAAGGCTTTAATAATGCAGAAGCTTCTTTTTTTGCTTTCAGCAAAAGAACTGTTTTCTTCCTTTTTTCCAGTGAAACATCAACGTCGATAAAAGTTTTTTTCAATTCTTCCCTGATAAATGCCAGTAGCTTGTCGCGGTCTGGTGTTTCGATCCATGCATCCAAACAATATTTTATCTCATCAGCATACTTTCTTTTAACGGTGTCATATTCGTTGATCACAGAGTAATAATTCTTATCATAGGCGAGCCTGAACAGACCATCGATAGGCATGTTCACGATCGTAAACCGTCTGTCTTTAAAAGTGCCGTCGAGATATCTTTTCGACATGGTGCCGGTTCCTTCCACTGGCGGGAGCAATGAGAACTGTCGCGGCTTTGTCGAATCGGCCGTGAAGTACGTATTGATATCAAACCCGACCTTGTCTTTTTTATACGGCAGGTTTACATTTACTCCCTTCAGCGCTACTTTTAAAACATCCAGCGTAATGTTATCTGCGTTGGTGATAGCGTAAACTTTTCCTTCAGGGCCTATCAACACTGTGTGGGGAATTGTGCCGTGTGGAAAATACTTGCGGAAGTTACCGGCCGTATCGCTTGCGATGGTCAAGGTGGTAGGCCGGGCTTTCATAAATTTCCGTAATCTTTCTTCCGGCTCATCGGAGATAGCGATCACTTCAAGTTGATCTCCGAGTTCTTTTTTGTAGCCTTCCAGCTCTTTCATGGCTGAAATACAGGGGCTGCACCAGGTTGCCCAGAAATCGATCACCAGCAGTTTTCCTTTATAGGCACTTGTTTTACTGATGGTTCCGTCGAGCGTGCGTGGCAATGAGATATCCGGAAGTTGATCTTGCGGTGCCAGTTCCTGTGCCTGTACTGCCAGGTTCCAGCTTAGTAAGAAGAAAAGGATTTGCTTTTTCATGGTTTTACTGTTTAGAACACAAACATACAGGCCAGGGCCGGTGAAAGCCGTTAAGCGGTTCGAATCATTGTTAATGTTTGTTAACCGGTTTTTCAGGTTAATACCAAACCGGATATTTTTGCTGGTATGAACAATCGGCTGAGACAACTTTTCCTGATGGCAGTCCTGGCGGGTGCAGGTTTACTTTGCCTGCAGGTGTACTGGATCTATAAGGAATGGACACGCTCCAAAGACATTCTTCAGCGTGAAGTCGATTATTCCTTTCAGCAATCAGTGGATAAAGAATGGGGCCGGAGGAAAGATACGATGTCCGCCTATCTCAGCGATTTTTTACATGATACGAACTTTGTAAAATTCGGAACGAAGTTCAATGAGAAAGAAAAAACCTGGATGACCATTTTATACGATCCCGAAAACCCGAAAGATTATTTCGCGTGGTCAAATAAATCATTTCCTGTGTCAGCACATTTATCTGATGAAGAAAGGGAAGGAGTGATCGACCGGTTTGTGGGTGAGAATCTGCGAAAAAGTATCGCTTCTGATGTGATCTTTTTTTATACGCAACGGTTCGGAAAGGTTTGGACAAAAAAGCATGATGACCTTGCCCTTGATACCTCATTGATGAAGTCATTATTCAAAAAGGAATTGGATCAATATAATATTGGTGTTGCTTTTTCCATTGAGTATGTTGACACCATCCGGAATGAACTGGTGGGAAAAAAAGGAACGGACCTTTATACGAAACCTATTGGTGTACAGTTCAGCCGGATGAATGATTATGAGAAAAGATATGTGGCGCAGGCTACCGTTAAAGATCCGGGTATTGTTATCCTTAAACGTTTATGGTTGATCGGTATTGGCTCACTTTTGTTACTTGCCCTGACATTCTGGTGCTTGTTCCGGATGTATAGAACGATCATCCGTCAAAAGCAACTTGATGAATTAAAGGATGACTTTATCAGCAACATGACGCACGAATTAAAGACGCCGATCGCAACTGTTGGTGCTGCTATCGATGGACTGCAGTTCTATGATGCATTGAATGATAAAGAACGCACCAAACGTTACCTGGATATTTCCCGGAAAGAATTAAATCGTCTTGATCAGATGGTTTCAAAGGCACTTGAACTTTCTATCGAACAGAATATCTCCGGTCATCTTGTAAAGGAAAGATTTGCTCTTCGTCCATTCCTTGAACAGTGGCTCTCTTCTTTTGATGTTCAATCAGGCTTTGTTTGGGAGATCTCAATTGATGAAGAATTGAAAATATATGCAGATAAGGAAAAACTTGCCGCAGTGTTTCAGAATATGATTGAAAATGCGATCAAATACGGAGGTAAAAACACTATGATGTATTTCGCGGCAGAAAAGGAAGGGAATTTTATGAAAATAAAGATCCGGGATAATGGCCCGGGAATCGATAAAATGTATCTGCCGTATATCTTCAATAAATTTTACAGGGTACCGGGTGCCGGTGATGTGAAAGGATTTGGTTTGGGGCTTTACCGGGTTGCGGGAATTATCAGGGCACATGGAGGGACGGTTATGGCAGAGAACGCAGAAGGCCTTAGTTTCGTGATCAGTTTACCTCTATCATAAATTGGATACTATTACTTCCATACTATTGGTTGAAGACGAGCAGTCGCTCGGCTCTATCATTGCGGAGAACCTGGAATCTGCAGGTTTCCGCGTGACCCATGTTATGAGCGGAGAACAGGCTTTGAATGTGCTGAAGCAAACCGGATTCTCTATCCTTATCCTGGATGTGATGATGGCTGGTATGGATGGA
Organism: Chitinophagaceae bacterium; assembly: GCA_040509495.1. Lineage (GTDB taxonomy): Bacteria > Bacteroidota > Bacteroidia > Chitinophagales > Chitinophagaceae > Terrimonas_A. The sequence continues at coordinate 10,955 of JBEVKW010000061.1, forward strand.
TTCGAACTGGCGCGAACCGTTCGGCAAAATGATCAAAACGTTCCAATTCTTTTTCTCACAAGCAAAACAATGCCGCAGGATGTAGTGGAGGGTTTTGAAAGTGGTGGTAATGATTACCTGCGTAAACCTTTTGCCATGCAGGAATTGGTGATCCGGATCAAAGTGCTTGTCAGCGCAGGCCGCCTGTTGAAAAAAGAAACGACGCCTTCTAAAGTTTCTATCGGCCAATACCAGTTCGATGCTGTGAAGCAACAACTCACCTTCAACCTCCGCGTTCAGACATTAACAGCAAGGGAAGCGGAATTGCTATGGCTTCTTTATAAAAATCATCAGCAAATCAGCAGTAAGAAAACCATTCTCGAAGCGATCTGGGGTGATGATAATTTTTTCCACTCCCGAACACTTGACGTATTCATCACCAAACTCCGTAAACTACTACAGGAAGATCCGGGCGTGCAGATCATCAATGTTCGGGGCATGGGATATAAATTGGTTTGGTAAACTACGGGATGACGTAATAAAGGAAATGCCTGACCTACTTTAATAGCCGTCAGATTATTTAGAATACTTTGTACACTCTATCTTAAATCAACGAGCGGGGAGCGCGTCGGACGCCAGCGAAAACACCCTTGGGATATATGTATTTCGCTGTGCTCGCAGCATGTCTTTTAACCCACCGTGTTCCCTATGCCAGTAAAATTATAACACTCCTTCGCCCATTAAAGCTATCCAGTTCCTTTTTCCCTCAGTTCATCCAGCCTTCCTGCGCTCAGGTGCTGCGCTTTCGTATTTTGAGGAAATTATTTGACCTGTATGAGATTGCATTGCCGCTTCGTCATAGCATTTTGCTGTTTCACTATCTCAGTTGCTGCTCAACAGAATTGGGTTAGTATCCAAAACCCTGTTCCTGTAAAAGAATTTGCGGGAAAGAAATTCAGGTATACCATATCCGCGAAAACAGATGGTTCACCCGAAGTGATCACTTTAGTAGGCGCCCAGGTTACCAGGAAAAGTGGCGACTGGGGATATTTCAACAGCGGTGCTGAAGCTCCGGTGACCGGTACTGGTTGGGAAGAACGAACAATAGAAGGTGTACTCGATGCAGATGCAGCGACGCTGAACCTGGTGATCGTTTGCATGGGAAACGGAGCCGGGTATTATGATAATGCAAAACTGCAGATAGAAGAGACGTCAGGGCGATGGAAAGAGATCATGCTGGAAAACGGAGGATTTGAAAAACCATCTACACCCGGTAAAGTTCCTCCGGGCTGGATCCTCGGCCGCCCTTCATCACAATTCATCTTTCAAAAGATCGGGAACAATGTGCCTGAAGGTGAAGCTGTTCTTAGTATTACAGGCATGGGAAATGTTGATCTCGCTGCTGTGTCCTTTATGCGAAAGTCTTCTTTTGCAAAACAACACTACATCAAAAAAGAGGTTTACATCCCTATGCGCGACGGCGTAAAACTGTTTACTGCTGTATACATTCCAAAAATGGCTTCTGCTGAAAATAGCTTTCCCTTTCTGCTGCATCGAACTCCTTACGGGATCGCGCCATATGGTAGCGATGCATTCCCTTTTAACATGGCTCCCGGTAGCGCAATGATGGAAGAAGGATACATTTTCGTTCACCAGGATGTTCGCGGCAGGTTTAAAAGCGAAGGAGTCTGGCAGAATATGACGCCGCATATTTCTTCCAAGGCGGCAAACGACGTGGATGAAAGTACCGATACCTGGGATACGATCGACTGGTTATTAAAGAATATTCAATACAACAATGGTAAAGCCGGTCAATGGGGGATCTCTTATCCTGGTTTTTATGCTGCTGCCGGATCAATCGATGCGCATCCGGCATTAAAAGCCGTTTCTCCACAAGCACCGGTAGCCGATTTTTTCTTTGATGATTTTCATCATAACGGCGCTTTTACGCAAGCTTATTTTCCATTCTTTAAACTTGTTGGCACTGCCAGGAAAGAACCGATCGATCATCCATGGTTTGATGAACTTCAGCGGAACACGGATGATAGTTATACCTTCTTTAAAAAGTTGGGCACAGTAAAACAGGCTGGCGACAGTTTATTGAAAAATAATTTTCTTTGGAAACAGGTGGTTGCCCATCCGGATTATGACAGCTTCTGGAAAAAAAGAAGGATCACCGATCACTATAAGAACCTGAAACCCGCTTACCTGATTGTTGGGGGATGGTATGATGCAGAAGATCTTTATGGAACACTGACGACCTATAAAGAAATGGAGAAGCACAACAAAGGTATTTTCAGTTCGATCGTAATGGGGCCTTTCGGTCATGGTGACTGGGCAAAAGATGAAGGTCATACCATCCAACACCAATTGTATTATGGAGATAGTATCTCCGGTTTTTATCAAAGGAATATCGAGGCGAAATTCTTCAACCATTACCTGAAAACGGATGCACGTCGATCTGTAGATCTTCCCGAAGCGTACATGTTTGATACGGGATTGAAGGAATGGAAAAGCTTTTCCTCCTGGCCGGCTCCAAAGGCAGCAAAAAAGAAATTATATCTGGATAAAGAAAGCTCGATATCCCTAACCGTTCCTGCAGAAAACGGATTTGCCGGGTATATCAGTGATCCGGCTAAGCCTGTCCCTTATACAATGGATATTCCGGGTTCATTTGGCATCACGCCGCGTAATTATATGAATGAAGATCAGCGTTTTGCCTCCAGCCGGCCTGACGTACTGGTTTTTGAAATGCCTGTTCTTGAAAAAGATCTTACGCTGGGAGGTGAAATAACTGTGAATCTGGAAGTGAGTACTACCGGTACCGATGCCGATTGGGTGGTTAAACTGATCGATGTGTATCCGGCTGATGAGCAGAATACACCATACACACCCACGAATGTTTCTCTTGGCGGATATCAGCAACTGGTAAGAGCGGATGTGATGCGCAGCCGCTGGCGGAATTCATTTGAAAAGCCGGAACCGATGGTTGCCGGTAAGCCAACAAAGATCAGGTTCAAATTGCAGGATGTATTACATACGTTTAAAAAAGGACATCGCGTGATGGTGCAGGTACAAAGCACCTGGTTTCCGCTGATCGATATCAATCCCCAGAAGTTTGTCCCCAATATCTATGACGCGGGAAAGGCCGATTTTATCAAAGCGACGCAGCGGGTTCATTATGGCCGTCAGGGAAGTTTTATCGAGGTGGATGTGTTGCCGTAACATTGGTGACGATGGGCGATATTGTAGCCGGTCTGAAACCGGCCCAATCCAGTTTATACCGTCATACCAATTTCAATACCCTTTATCTTTCTATAAAGGTCCGTTGCATAGTTATCCGTCATTCCCGACACATAATCCAGCACACCCATTACCTTTTCATAATTGCTTCCACTTTCATAGCGGAACTGTTCTGGTACAAGCTTCACGGCTTTTTCCTGCGATTTCGTCCGCGCCTCTGATGGGGCAAGTACAGGTGGGATAAAATGCGATAGCAATTCAGACATTACATTATAGCCCGCATTCTCTATTTCAACCACCGAACGGTGGTTGTAGATGAAGCGTTCGGAGAAATGGACAATATCCTTTAATGCCTTGCATTCATCTCCGATCATGTCCATAACCGATCGGGCATGATCGCCGTTAAGGATCTTTTCAAAGTTTTCTTTATAGAGCTCTGTTGATCTCATTGTTAAAGCATGAATGGATTTGGCCCTGAGGAAACCGATCTTTTCATTCTTATCACCAATCGTTGTCAGCTGATCTTTTGTTCGGTTGATATCGCCTTTTCCAACACATGCAATAAGATTTAGCAACAGATCAATGCAGGCTGTATGTTCGATGATGGACAAGCGATGCGCATCCTCGAGATCGATGATCGTATAGCAGATATCGTCAGCAGCTTCCACGAGCCATACGAAAGGATGACGTTTATAAATGATCGGCGATTGACTTTCGCGGATCATACAGGTATTCCGGGCGATCTCTTCAAATGCGGAGGTTTCGGAGCGGAAAAACCCAAACTTCTTGCGGTGGAGAATTCCTTTTTTCCTGGCTGATGATTCGCACGGATATTTTGCAATGGCTGCGAGGGTAGAAGTGGTCAGGTTGAAACTTCCGCCGCTCTTTCCCGTTTGTTGCTGGGTCAGGATCCTGATGGCATTTGCGTTTCCTTCGAAGTGCAGGAAATCGTCCCATTCACCTGGCGCAAACTGAGACCGCAATGTTGATTCATTTTTTACAAAGTAAGAAGCGATCGCGTCTTCGCCGGAATGACCGAATGCGGGGTTGCCAATGTCATGGCAAAGTGCGGCAGCAGCAACCACGTTATAAAGATTGTATTTATAGAATTCAATGCTTTCCGGTGTCAGCGAAGGTTTATATGCTTCTGCAATAAACTCTCCGGCCAGTGTGCCGAGTGAGCGTCCGACAGATGCTACTTCCAGGGAATGGGTAAGCCGGTTGTGGACAAAAACGCTTCCTGGCAGCGGAAATACCTGCGTTTTATTTTGCAGTCTCCTGAATGAAGAGGAAAAAATGATCCGGTCAAAATCACGCTGAAATACGGTACGGTGATCCTGGTTAGGGGCATTATAGCCAAGCCGGCTGGCTGAGTAAATTCTGTTAAGATCCATTTGTATTAATACGAATAGGTGCAAAGGTAGCAGATTTCAGCAGCAGAACCTCTGCATTGCCCGGCTGCTGTCCGGGTGTCGGCGCCGGAGCCTGGATTATGCTAAGCTATACGTTCTTCTCCCTTCTCAGAACGATCTCTTTGGAGATCCCAAGTTTTTTTATCCTTGAATTCAGTGTACTTACATTTACATCCAGAATTTCTGCTGCACCCCCGCGGCCCGCAATTTTCCAGTTACAGCTTTCCAGGACTGAGATGATATGATCCCGTTCATTTTCGGTCATAGTCTTCAGTGTGGATGGCGCGGTTACCGCCGGCGTTTTTCCCTTCTGCGTTGTCTGCCAGTGCAGGCTCTCGATCTGCTGTCCTTCGGCGAGTAAAACCGCCCGTTCGATCAGGTTTTGCAATTCGCGTACATTCCCAGGCCAGTTATGTTGCAGCAGGGCATCCTCCACCCGTGCAGCAAACCCGCTGATGAGTTTTCCCTGGGCGGCTGCATGCATTTTCAGAAAATGATGCGCCAGTGGCAGGATGTCTTCCCTTCTTTCCCGCAACGGCGGCAGTTCAAGCGGAAATACATTCAACCTGTAATAAAGATCTACCCGGAAATTATTGGCGGCTACTTCTTCTTCCAGGTTACGATTTGTTGCTGCAACCACGCGCACATTCACTTTTCGCGTTTCCCCGCCAACACTTTCAATTTCCTTTTCCTGTAGAACACGAAGAAATTTTGCCTGTACATCCATCGGAAGTTCCCCGATCTCATCCAGGAATATGGTGCCTTCGTTTGCTTGTTCAAACTTGCCGATACGTTTTCCTGTGGCGCCGGTGAATGCACCTTTCTCATGTCCGAACAATTCAGATTCTATCAGGTTCGCCGGCAATGCCGCACAATTCACCACTACCAGGGGCTTATGTTTGCGTGGTGAATTTTCATGAATGGCTTTCGCAACAAGCTCCTTGCCCGTGCCGTTCTCGCCAAGTATCAGTACGGAAGTATTCGACTGGCTAACGATCTTAATATTCTTCAGTAAGTCTTGTATTCCCCTGCTTTCTCCAATGATAGTGCGGATCTCTTCCGCTTTTACAACCTGCTTCAGCGTTGTTCCGGGATCACCTGAAGCCATGCTTTTCTTTTCCTGCCGCTGCTGATAGAGATACCAGGCCACGTCCAACATTACCAGTACATCTTTTTTGCGGAATGGTTTCACCAGGAAACCATAAGGCTGAGTTGCTTTGGCGGCATCGAGCACTTCCTTATTGGAATTAGCGGATATGTATACGAATGGAATATTCCGGTTTTCGAGAGTTTTAGCAAGATCGATCCCTGTTAGTTCACCCTGCAGAAAAATATCAATCAACACGAGATCCGGCCGTTCTTTCTCAACGATCGACAGCGCGATCGGCACCGATCTGGCAATAGAGCAAACCTCGTAGCCTGCGCCTTTCAGGATCAGCTTTAGATTGTTTGCTTCAATAAACTGGTCTTCTACGATAAGCAGTTTGGTGTTCATAGCAGCGTTGGGGATTCGTTGAGTTGATAGCGCCGATCTGCAGGCGTTTCCGCCAGATCGCATTTGAAGGTAAGGGTGATTTTTGTACCACCGGCATTTTCAAATTCAATTTTTCCGTTCAGATCTTCGCTTAGCCCTTTTATAAGTTCAACCCCAAGTGAATTAAGCTTTTTTTCCTGGATGTCATCCGGGATGCCGATTCCATTGTCTGCCACGATCAGTTCTACCTCTGGCCCGTTCAGATGAAGGTCGATCCGGATCATGCCCTTCCGCTTTCCGGGAAAAGCGTATTTGATAGAATTGGTAACGGCTTCATTCACGATCAGGGCAACCGGGATAGCCTTCGAGGTGTCCAGTTCCAGCGGGTCGATATCGAGGTCGAAAACAATTCCCTGGGAAAGATCAAAACTATCTTTCAGGTAACAGATGAATTCAGGAAGATACTGGTGCATTGCAATGCTCTGCAGATTATCTGTCTGATAGAGCTTCTGGTGGATCAGTGACATGGCATATACGCGATGCTGACTATTCTCAATTGCTTTCAATGCATCATTTTGCAGAAATGTTGCCTGAGATTCGAGCAGGCAGATGATCGTGTGGAGATTATTTTTTACGCGATGATGAACTTCTTTCAGTAGCCATTCTTTTTCTTTCAGCAGATGATGAAGCTGATCATTCTTGGAAATGATCAGCGTATTGGCTCTTTGCTTTTGCCTGTACTGACGGTAGGCAAGTGCTCCAAGTAGAAGAAAAATAAGGGCCGCTCCGAGAGTGATGTTGCGGATGAATTTTTCCTGCTTCAAGTTCTCCTGGCGAAGTATTTCGTTTTGCTGAAATGCTTTTATCTGCTGATCTTTTGATTCAATGTCCAATTCCTTTTTCTTGGTTTCAAAGGATACCTGCAGATTCAATACTTGCCTCGTTTTATCTACGTCGAAGATGGAATCTTTCAATTGCACGTATCGCCCATAGCTGCGAAGTGCGGTGGCATGATCTCCATTTGCGGAATCTACCTTGTATTGCAAACGCCAAAGATCCCTCAGCAGTGCTTGTGTATGGAATTTGTTGGAAGGGAACAGATCAGCATTAAGCGCTTTCTGGATATAATTTGAAGCGGCTTTGAACCGGCCTCGTGATACATAAAAATCAGCGATCTTATGATAAGCTTCCGCGCCTGTAACAGAAACCGGCAGAACGATCACTTCGCGGCTTCTCAGTTTTTGAGCCTGCTCATCAAGTTTCATCATTTCAAGATAATATCGCTCTGCTGTTGCATCGTCTTTCATAGCAGCATAACTATCCCCTTTGGCTGCTGCTACGGATTCTTTGTCGGCCGGACTCACCGGGGGATATTTTTTTTCGAACGACCTGATGAAGTTGAGCGCCACTTCGGGTTTGTCAAGATGGATGTATTGCTCTGCGATCTTTCTGGCAACGTAGAACCGCCATAGTTTGGTGCCTTCTGTTTTTTGAAAGTGCATCAGGCTTTTTTCATGTTCGCGATTTTCGCTGTAGATGGTGCCAAGGATCACATTCACAATTACATCTTCCTTGCCGCCCATGTCACGAAAGTTTTTTTCCGCATCAAGTGTATAGGTAAGCGATTCGTCAAAGTTTCCCTGGGCATAAGCGATCCACGCGAGTGAACGGGTATCGTTGAATGTCTTTTTGATCCCGGCGAGCTTCCGGAGCCGTAATGATTCGAGATGTATTTTCTTTGCGGTATCGAAAGCTGCATGATAAATATATACGCCTCCCATATTCCCAAGGGATTCTATTACTTTGGCGGTATCCCTTAATGCCCTGTATATTTTGCGTGCGTTGTCATGGGCCTCCATCTGGTCTGAAAGCGTACTGTCTGTATCAGGCATGTAAAGCCCAAGTTCAGACCATATATGGGCTTCAGCCGCACTGTCTTTGTTACGCTGATGATCCGAAATGATCTGGTGGAAGGAGTTCTTTGCTTTGGCAAATTCTCCAGCTGAAAAATAATATTTACCCAATGCAATCAGGCTTTCATGTTTCCATTTGTCCGACTTTATCGACCTGGCAAGATCCAGCGCCCGGGTAAAATATTTAAAGGAAGTATCCAGGTCATGTTTTTCAAGAGCGGGCTTGAAAAGGAAATATTCACCTATGACAATATTCAGGCGGGATTGCTGATCCGTGGAAGCCAGGGGAAGAAGTGCTCTCGCCTTATCGTACATTTTGTCGTGAACATATATGCGACAGAGATTGAAGGTGCCTTCGTTATATCCTTTTGTGAACTTCAATTCTTTTGCAAGTTGTCGCGCTTTCTCCGCATAGAAAACTATACTATCCCTGTTTCTGGTGCTACGCCAGTGAAAGTCGGCAAGTTCTACCAGGAGGTATACCTTGTTGGTATCAATTTTTGATTCGGCGAGTTCTTTCATCAAAACCGCAAAGCGGACTTCCGAATTCTGCTCTGGTCGTTTTTTTTGCGACTGCACCGGCAAAACGTACGGGAGTAAGAAAAATAAAAGGAAAAATTCTTTTTTCATTTGCGTCGCGTTTTTCTCATCCGGCACAAATGACCTGGGTGAAGCTGGTTATTACCATTTGAAATACCGGGTAGAGCAATGGCTTCCTGCAGTGGTGTTGTGCTGGTTTGTTTGATAAATTGGCTGCCTTAAATGTACGCCCCCTTTAACCATTTTTTCTAAAGAAATATCATTTCGTGTACTACCCACGAAATAACGATAGGTTTTTCGTGGATCCGTTAAATATCGTTACCTGTTTTCGGATGGGCGGAGTATAATATTATGAAAATCAAAATCTTATAGTATGGCATGTTACTTGGCTGGGCTTGTGCACGAAAACATGCACGATGAGAAATTATGAATCACTGAACGATGCGATCAGCGACCTGGAGAGCAGAGGGTATACGGAAAGTTTTGAAGAGGATCAGTATTGTCTCTATTGCCAGGATCTACGCCTGAGGATCACTCCCGAAGAATTTATTGTTGATGAGGTTCACCGGTTCGGTGTAAGTGGCGAAGGTGGCGGGCGCTGCACATTATACGCTATTTCATCTGGCGAACGATTGAAGGGTGTACTGGTAGATGATTCATCAAAAGCTGCTGACTGATCTGCAGCATTTTCAGCAGGAAAGGATATGGTAAGCTGAGCAGTGATTACACCAATGAAAGCAATGAGATAGTCCGCAGTGAGATCTCATCGCCGGTGAAGAAGGCAGGGATCGGTCCGACACAAATAAAAATCAACATTTACGTTAAAACTCAAACCAATGTCAACAATCAAACAATTTACACTGGGTGCAATGTTTGCATCTTTATTGCTTCTTTCAATGGAAGAGGGCAGCAGTCAATCTATCAAAAAAGGCGTGAAGAATATATTACTGGTTCATGGCGCATTCGCGGATGGATCGAGTTATGCCAAAGTGATTCCGATACTTCAGGCAAAAGGGTATAATGTGATCGCTGTGCAAAATCCGCTTACTTCGCTCGAGGCAGATGTTGCTGCAACAAAACGTGCGATTGCGTTGGCTGACGGACCTGTATTGCTGGTAGGCCATTCCTATGGAGGAGTTGTTGTTACCGAGTCAGGCAATGATCCCAAAGTGGCGGGACTTTTATATATCGCTGCGTTGATTCCGGACGAAGGTCAATCGCTCGTTGATGCTGCCAGTAAGTATCCGGCTCCTCCAGGGAATGTGGAAATGAGAAAGGACGCTTCGGGTTTTATTTCACTGACAGAAGAGGGCATTCATAAATTCTTTGCGCAGGATCTTCCGCCGGCTGAACGTAAAGTGGTATACGCAACGCAAATTCCCTGGTATGAAGGTGCGACGACAACAAAAGTCAGCAAAGCAGCATGGAAGTCAAAACCGTCCTGGTGCATCGTTGGCATCAGTGATCACATGGTCAATCTTGAACTGGCCAGGGCGCAGGTAAAAAGATTAAATGCCACTTCGCTCGAATTGCAATCGAGTCATGTTCCAATGGTATCACAACCTGGTAAAGTTGCTGCGTTTATAATGAGTGCAGCGGAAAAACTGTAACGAAGCGATGGTGGATGATCGATATGCGATGGTCGGAGCTGCTTATTTTGTTGATATTTCATTGTGTTGTATCACCAGGTGTGTAATGCTATGGATCACGGGTATCGACCATCCTGTTCCCGCGGGGCAGGTCCGCTGATCTTACATGTCTGCGTATCGGTTTAAGGGGTCTGCGCGGCGTGCAGGAAGAGGATGATCAGCGGCTATCCCGCGAGAGTGGCAAACTACCCACGGGCTAGGGTAGAACCGGATCATTAATGTGCATAATGATCCACAAAGACGCCGGGTCCGGAGCTTCATAACCGGGATTTGTGCTGGTGTTGTTTTCCCGGTGCAGCTATGATTCGTCGGCCTGGTGTTCTTTTTATTCAGGTTTATTGGGTTGGTAATACCCGAAATGTAACAGATCTTTTATGGAGAATCATTTTTATACTCGCCGCAGTTTTATTACGCAGGCAGCAGCAGGAATTGCTGCGTCGCAGATCGGATCTTTATCCGGCTCGTTGTTTGCTCCATCAGGTAATGGGTATTCAAAAATAAACGCCATGAATTCGTCGATAAAAAAACTTGAACCGCTCAGATTCATCAATGCAGGTGTGCTCAATATTGCTTATTACGAATCTGGTCCCGCAGACGGCCCTGTTGCCCTGCTGATGCACGGGTTTCCTTACGATGCTCATAGTTATGTTGATGTGGTGCCGTTGCTGGCGGCGAAAGGCATGCGTGTGATAGTTCCTTATCTGCGGGGTTTTGGGGCGACTACTTTTCTTGATAAGCAAACCATGCGTTCCGGTGAACAGGCTGCCGTGGGGATGGATCTGATGGAACTGATGACGGCATTGAAAATTGATAAAGCAGTATTGGCAGGGTATGATTGGGGTGGCCGTGCCGCTTGTGTGGCAGCGGCTCTGTTTCCTCAAAGGTGTGCCGGACTTGTATGTGTAAACAGTTATCTTATCCAGGATATTGCCAATGCACAGCAGCCCGTTCTTCCTGAACATGAAGTTCCGCTTTGGTATCAATATTATTTCCACCAGGAAAGAGGCCGGCAGGGGTTGGAAAAATATCGCGCAGAGATCGCAAAAACATTATGGAAACAATGGTCGCCTCATTGGGATTTTGACGATGCAACTTTTCAACGAACGGCCGCTGCATTTCGAAATCCTGATTACGTTGATGTGGTGATCCATTCCTACCGCCATCGTTTTGGTCTCGTGAAAGGTGACGCACAATATGAAGCCATACAGCAAAAACTTTCATCACTTCCAAAGATCACGGTCCCTTCCATTACCATTGATGGCGATGGCGATGGAGTGGTGGCTGCAACCAATGGTGAGGCAACTGCCAAATTCTTCACTGCTTCGAGAGAACACATAGTTATCCCACGTGTGGGACATAACCTTCCACAGGAAGCTCCGGAGGCCTTTGCTGAAGCGGTTGCTAAACTTGCCGGCAAATAGTGTGATCAACTTGTTGCATCTGCAGGAACTGTCGTATGATCCGCATAGCATGTTGAAGAAAAAGAGTGCCTTTCGAGGCGCTCTTTGTTTTTAGTGTATGCTGGACTGGTGATCGGTCATCGCCCTTCCCTGCAATCTCTCCGCCAAATTCCGTACCTTCGCTCCGGCTTTAGGGGTATTCTGAAAAGAATTGAGAGAGTCCCTTTGAACCTGATCCGGATGATACCGGCGTAGGGAAAAGCGTTACATACTCGCCAGAGTATTGTTTGCACTTTTAATTCAAAGAATCATCCCGGGCCATTAAAATAAATACCGGAATGGAAAAGATTCTTTGGCAACACATTCAATCTGTAAAAAAGACTTCGCCGCTTGTTCATAATATCACCAATTATGTGGTAATGAATAATACGGCCAATGCCTTGCTCGCTGCTGGTGCATCTCCGATCATGTCTCATGCGCAGGAAGAAGTGAAAGACATGGTGAGCATTTGTCAGGCGCTCGTGATCAATATCGGTACACTCGATCCTTACTGGGTTGAGTCCATGCGGATCGCGATCAGTAAGGCGAACGAGCTTTCAAAGCCCTGGGTACTCGATCCTGTGGGAGCAGGTGCAACGGCGTACCGGAATAACACGTTGTCTGAACTCCTTTTGCTCCGGCCAACGGTGATACGCGGTAACGCCTCAGAGATCATGGCGCTTGCCAAAACAAATGTTTCGCATACCAAAGGTGTTGACAGTACCGCAGAAAGCAATGAAGCGCTCCATGCAGCGATCTCCCTCAACAAAGAATATGGTTCCGTGGTCTGTGTATCCGGTGCGATAGATATCGTTGTTGGCGACGGTCAAATAGTTTATCTCCGCAATGGAAATCCGTTGATGACAAAAGTGACGGGATTGGGCTGCTCAGCAACTGCTATTATCGGAGCGTTCGCCGGAGTGATCGATAACAAGGTGGAGGCCGTCGCTGCCGCTATGTCGCTCCTGGCGATCAGCGGTGAACTGGCATCTAAACAGTCTTCCGGACCAGGCAGCTTGCAGACCCTGTTGCTGGATAAGCTATATAATATCACTGAGGCGGAATTCATGAAAACAATACGTATTTCAAAAGATTGATCATGCAATCAGTATTTCCATTTGATCTTTACCTGGTGATCTCTTCTTCAGGTTGTGAGGGGCGTGATTTTCTTCAGGTGGCCGAGCAGGCCATCAGGGGTGGGGTTGATATCGTACAGATCAGAGAGAAGGATCTTTCATTCAATGAGTATGTTTACCGATCGCTTAAGCTGAAAGAGATCACGGATCGTTATAACGTGCCACTGATCATTAATGACGATGTTGAAGTAATGCAGGCAACAAATGCCTACGGCGTTCATGTGGGCAATAGCGATCTGTCTCCCGTGGATATAAGGAAGAAGTATGATAACGCATTTATGATCGGCTATTCGATCGAGAGCCTGGTACAGGTTACCAGCGATAAGGCATTGCTGGCGGACTATATCGCGGCAAGTCCGGTATTTAGCACAGAAACAAAAATAAACACCATTATCGAATGGGGTTTGGAGGGCGTATCCGCCATCAGGCAGCTATCGGGCAAGCCACTTGTTGCAATAGGGAAAATGGATAATACAAATGCAGCAGAGGTGATCCGTGCCGGTGCAGATTGCATTGCGGTAGTATCGGCTATTTGTGGCGCAGGTGATCCTTACCAGGCCGCCCTTACAATCAAAAAGCAAATTACTTATGCAAAAAAAATATAGCTACCCTTCGGCATTGACCATTGCCGGATTCGATGGAAGCGGTGGTGCGGGTATACAGGCGGATATTAAAACGTTTTCTTCGTTGGGATCGTTTGCGACATCGGTGCTGACCGCTCTGCCCGTTCAGAATACACAAGGTGTACGGAATATTTATCCGATCCCGGTGGATGCAGTACGGGAGCAGATCGAAGCGATCATGGATGATATCTTTCCCGGAGCGATCAAGATCGGCATGGTGCACACGGCAGAACTGGTTGACTGTATTGCCGCAACATTAAAAAAGTATCCGGCCACACCGCTTGTGTTTGATCCCGTGATGGTGGCAACGAGCGGGCATAAGCTTATCGAAGAGAAAACGATAGCGGCGATCGTTGAACGGCTATTTCCGATTGCTGATGTGATCACCCCTAACATGGATGAAGCAGCGATCCTTGCAGAGATGGCGGTGAAGGACCTGGATGATATGTATGAAGCCGGTCAGAAAATATTAAAACTCGGATGTAAGTCTGTTTTGTTGAAGGGTGGCCATCTTCGGTCAGATACCATCACCTCGCTCTATTTTCAGCAGAATGGAGATAAGCCTTTAGCATTTTCATACAGCAAATTTGATACAAACAATACGCATGGTTCCGGGTGTACGCTATCGTCGGCTATCGCGGCCTACTTGTCTCAGGGAAGATCGCTTGAAGAGGCGGTTGCGTTAGCGCAGGATTATACCCATGAGGCGATCAGGAATGGTGCAGCCGTGCAAACCGGGAAAGGTAACGGTCCATTAAACCACTTTTTTAACCCAAAGCAATTGATCAAAAATGAAATGGTCTGAACAGGCATGGGCAGCTATTGGCCCCATCTATCAATCAATAAAGGAGATGGCTTTTATCAATGAACTGAAAGAGGGTACATTGCCAGTTGAAAAGTTCAGGTTTTATATGCAGCAGGATGCCTGTTATCTCGAGCATTTTGCCCGCGCGCTTGCTCTCATTGGTGCCCGCGCAACACAGATCAGCGATGCATTATCATTTATCCGTTTCGCTGAAAATGCGATCGTGGTTGAAAATGCCTTACATGAATCATATTTCATCGATTTCAACGTCACAGCGGCAAAGCTGCCTGAACCAGCCTGCCATCATTATATTCATTTCCTGAAGAGTACCGCTGCATTGGATGCTGTTGAAGTTGGCATGGCCGCAGTGCTTCCTTGTTTCTGGATCTACAAGCAGATCGGCGATCATATTTATAACACACAGCAGAAGGAAAATAATCCGTATAAAAAATGGATCGATACATATGCGGGAGAAGAATTTGGCGAAGCCGTGCGCCTTGCAATAGCGATCTGTGATAAAGCGGCAGAGGCAACAACAGAAAATGGACGGGTATTAATGACAGAAGCTTTTATCGCAGCAAGCCGGTTGGAATTTGATTTTTGGGATGGAGCGTATAAGGAAAGAAGGTGGTAGAGGAGTGTGGAGACGCAGATAGAGTACGGATGAGGGATCGGCGAAGGCAAATGATCAGTCGGGAAAGAATCCGTGCTTAGCAGCGCCGAAGTAGCTCGGCGGACGCGGCGAAATACAAGATGTGCTACGGCTGTTTTCATTGTCGTTTGGTTAGCAGTGCCGAAGTAGCGCGGCGGACGCGGCGATACGCGGAGAGCGCGGCGAAATACAAGATGTGCTATGGCTGCTTTCGCTGCGTCCGCTG
>JBEVKW010000062.1:0-30967 GCA_040509495.1 Chitinophagaceae bacterium
GGAGATGCTTTTTGCTTTTGACTTTTTAATTTTTACGCCCGATCGCTTACCTTTCAACAAAACAATAGCTATGCGTCGATACATTTTACCTGCCTGTATACTGGCAGCAGTTCTTAGCTCTTGCGGCGATGCAAAAACATCCGCAGATGATCAGGATGGCCTTGCCGCGTTTAACGTTGACTCTCTCAAAAATGATATTTCAATCCTTGCTTCTGACGAATACGAGGGAAGAAAACCTTTTTCAGCAGGAGAGACAAAAACGATCGATTTTCTTAAAACGCAATTTGCAGCGGCAGGACTTGAGCCCGGCAACGGAAATAGCTATATCCAGGATGTGCCAATGGTCAAGATTACCACCACCGCCGCGCCCTCGATGTCTGTTGAAGGTCCAACTGGTAAATTCAATTTGAAAGGGTTCGACGATTATGTAATATGGACAGACAAAACAGACGGATCAGTAACACTCGATAATGCAGAACTTGTCTTTGCTGGTTATGGCGTGGTAGCGCCGGAATACAACTGGAATGACTATGCTGGACTGGATGTTAAAGGAAAAGTTGTACTCGTCCTTGTAAATGATCCCGGCTATAACTCACAGGATTCATCTCTTTTCAAAGGAAGTACGATGACCTATTACGGCAGATGGACGTATAAATTTGAAGAAGCGGCACGCCAGGGAGCAAAAGGTTGCCTCATTGTACATAATACTGCCGGAGCAAGCTATCCTTTCACCGTGGTGCAAAATAACTGGAACGGTTCAAGACTGAGGCTGGACAATCGTGGTAAACAGGAAACCTTATGTGATGTGATCGGATGGGTATCCGCACCGGCTGCAAAACAATTGCTGTCCGCTGCCGGCGCTGATTCTTCCCTCCTGACTATCGCAGATAAGAAAGGCTTCAAAGGATCATCGCTTGGACTGAAACTTTCTACCACCATGAAAGTAGTGCCGGAATATAACCTGTCTCATAACGTGATCGGGAAGATCTCCGGATCGAAACATCCGGATGAAGTGATCATCTATAGCGCACATTGGGATCATCTCGGCATTGGCAAACCAGATGAAACGGGTGATTCCATTTACAACGGAGCACTGGATAACGCATCGGCAACTGCCGGCCTGCTTGAACTTGCCAGGGCATTCAAAAGTCTCAAGACACAACCGGAACGGACCGTTGTCTTTCTGGCTGTCACTGCCGAAGAACAGGGCTTATGGGGTTCTGCATACTATGCGCAAAATCCAATCTACCCAACAGCAAAAACGCTTGCTAATATCAACATGGATGGATTGAATTGGTACGGTAAAACAAAAGACATTGTTGTGATCGGACGTGATCAAAATCAACTCGAGGACTACCTGCGGGACGAGGCTGGTAAAATGGGTAGAGAGATCTCTTACGAAACTCATCCGGAAGCGGGCTATTATTATCGTTCCGACCACTTCAATTTCGCAAAAGTTGGAATACCCGCGTTGTATACAGAAAGTGGTGTAGACGTGATCGGAAAGGGCAAAGCTTTTGGCGAAGCCAAAAAAGATGAATACACCGAAAAGAATTATCACCGGCCCTCTGATGAATACACTCCAGATAAGTGGGTGCTGGATGGAGCCATTGACGATCTGAAGCTTTTTTTCCAGGTGGGTAAAAAACTGGCATTTGGAGAAAAATGGCCTGAATGGAAGATCGGTTCTGAGTTCAAAGCGCTCAGGGAAAAAGACCTTAAAAAATAAAGAATAAACTTTCAGCAAGGCCTCCGGTTGAACGCCGGAGGCCTTTTTCATGTAAAAAAGCGACAACGGCATTTCTCCCGCCTACCTTTCGTTAATCCTAATGGCACCCCGCATAGATTAACCATACTTCCGTTGAAGAGCAGCGCATCTTGCAGTCATGAGAACGCTGCTTATACTTCTATCCACAATAACCTGCTGTTTAATAGCAGAGGCACAATCAAAAAATGGAACGATCTCTTTTACCGTTCAAAACCAACAGGGGAACATGTTGGAAAACCTGACGGTCGAGTTGCTTAAAAGGTCGGACTCCTCTTTGATCAAGACGGCATTCAGCGGTAAAGAAGGTGTTGTAGAACTAAATAACCTGAACGCTGGTGTATATATTATACGCATTACAGGCATCGGCCTCATCCCATTTTATTCAGATGAGATCGAGTTGACTCCGGCCAATCTCTCGGTCCGGTATCCGGCAATCTCATTGACCAGTCAGCCAGCAGAAATGTCTGCCGTTACCGTAACGGCGAAGAAACCTTTTATTCAAAAATTGAATGACCGGATTGTGGTAAACGTCGAGGCCAGCATTATCGGTGCAGGCAGTTCCGGAATGGATGTGCTGGAAAGGTCCCCAGGCGTTAACATTGATCAGAACGATGTGATCAGTTTGCGTGGTCGCGCCGGCCTGATCATTATGATTGATGGAAAGCCTTCCGCTATGACCGGCGCCGATCTCGCTAACTACCTGAGAGGCCTACCTTCCGCTGCAATTGACAGAATTGAGATCATTACAAATCCGTCTGCCAGGTACGATGCGGCTGGCAACGCTGGTATAATTGATATACGCCTTAAAAAAGATCAGCGCAAGGGACTGAACGGCACGCTCACAACTGGATACGGTCAGGGTGTATACCCCAAAGCCAACGGCGGTGTCGTTTTCAACTATCGTAACAAAGCAGTGAATGTATTCGGCAATTATAATTATGCATACCGGGTCATTTTTAATAACCTGTTACTCGACCGGAGCTTTTTTACAAATGGAATATATGATGGAGGAGACCTGAAAGATAACTATGGAAAAACGCCGATCAAATCGCATACGGCAAGGGCCGGAGCAGATTTCTTTGTTTCCTCAAAAACTATTATCGGTTTTGTGATGAACGCCAACTTCAATCGATATGCGCGAAATAACAGAAACAGCTCAATTGTATTGGATCCTCAAAGAGAAAAGGAAAGTACGTTTAATGCGAACGCAACGAATAACGATAAAGCCGAAAACTTTGTCGCGAATTTTAACATCAAACACACCATTGATACAACAGGCCAGGAGCTTTCCGCGGACCTCGACTATGGTTCTTATGACTCAAGGGCCTTGTCACTAAACTCCACCACCTATAGCAAGCTGGACGGATCTCCGCTCCAACCGAATTATATTCTCCAGGGAGATCAGACCGGAAAACTTGATTTCAAAATTGGAAAGATCGACTACGTACGGCCGCTGAATAAAACCACGCGCGTAGAAGCAGGACTGAAAACGAGTTTTGTTTCCTCTGATAACGATGCGAAGTTTTTTGACCTGAGCTCGGGTTCACCAGTGAACGATGTCAATAAGACCAACCAATTCCTTTACAAGGAAAATAATAACGCAGGTTATCTCAACTTCAGCAAAACGTTTAAAAAATTTGACCTGCAACTTGGTCTTCGGGGCGAGCAGACACGTATCAAGACACAGCAATTAACTGGCAATATCAAATTCGATTCAAGTTATTTCCAATTATTTCCAAGTGCTTTCTTCAATTATAAGCTGAAAGAAAATCAGGTATTGGGTGTGTCGGTCAGCCGGAGAATAGACCGGCCGGGTTACTCACAATTGAATCCATTTTTGTTTCTCATCGATGTTACAACGTATGCTACAGGCCGCCCGGGTCTGCTTCCTCAATTGACCTGGTCTTATGAGTTGAGCTATACGGTAAAGACATTGAACTTCACAATGAATTACAGCCACACAAAAAATCACCAGGACATTGCAATAGCAAGATTTAAAGATGTGTTTCCTTCTGTTCCTTCTGGTGATAATGTGACCGTACAAATTCCCATCAACCTTAGCTCTTCGGATTATTATGGGATCAATGTATCAGCGCCCATTCGTATCAACTCGTGGTGGAATATGGTGAATGACGGAAACTTCTTTTATAACCGTTTCAATGGTCAGTTGGGTGTTACTAAACTTAACAGGGGAAAACCTGCGGCATCCATCCGTAATAATAACATGTTCACCTTGAAAAATGGATGGAGTGCAGAGTTGAGCGGAACGTTCAATACCGCAGGGCAGTCTGGCTTCATGGTCTTCGATCCAAGATGGAACATATCTGCCGGCGTGCAGAAAACTATCCTGAAGGGAAAGGGAACACTGCGGGCTAATATCTCTGATATTTTCTGGACGGATCTGCCGAAGGCAGTGATCACGTATGATAACTACATCGAAAAATGGAAAGCCTATCGTGAAACGCGAGTCGCCAACCTTACGTTCTCATACCGCTTTGGAAGTAATAAAATACAGGCAGCAAGAAGAAGAACAACGGCATCGGAAGAAGAGCGCCGGCGGGCTAATTGATCGTAGCAGAGCGATGTAATTTCTCCAGCAGTTTCAGATGCGGACGATCGCCCTTCAGCGTATTTTTTTCGAGAAATTGCCGCAGGTGCTTGTAGAAATGGCTGTGATCATAATAGCCATATAAAGCATGATCGAACGTTTCAGGAGAGTGTACAAGATGAGTTGTTGCCTTCCTGATCCGCATGATCTGCAATGCCTGTTTACTGCTGATGCCGGTAAAAGTCTCAAAATAACGCTGCAGTGTCCGGCTTGAAACTCCATGTTGCAATGCAAGTTGCTCAACAGTGATTGTAAACTGGTTGTTCTGAAAACAATCATCGAGGATCGTACTGACCTTACTGACCGGGTGCAATGGACCGTCATAATCTGCCAGCAAAGCAAGAAAATGGCGACTGGCTGCCTGCACACGCTCCTCAAATGAAGCAGCTTTCTTAATGTGCGTGATCACGCCAGGGTCGATGAGGTAGCTCAATGGAAAAATATAACCATGATATTCGGAGAAATCCACGTCTTTTTGAAATGCTACAGGCGATACACGGAACTTGATGCCGAACAGGTGATTGTTTCTTTTGTGAAAGCATTCTATGGCATTGTATCTCGGTAAAAAGCCGTCTGTTTTCATTTCGAATCGCTGATCATTTACCTGCATGGTGAAAGGCGTTCCGAGATTTACCAGATATGTATAACCAATATTGGCAAACTGCGCATCTGAAAATCCTTTAGGATACAAATCCCACAACTCGCCAAATCGCGTTTCCCAAAAGAAGTCGATATAAGGAGACAAATTCGCCGGCGGAGGAGTGCGGAAATAGTTGTTTTCAAAATGATCCGTATGGAAAAACTCGATGTGTTGCATAAGTCTCCTAGTAGATAATCAGGAAAATTATCTCAAAGAGGGAACACCATCATTACCGAACATGTATTTGTCCGACCGGAAAACTATTTGGTTTCTTCAAAAACGCCGGTCTGACGATTTTTGCGGACATTATCCCAGTGAAAATAGCGACCATTCATCGCTACATAAACACCCGGAGGGAGCGTTTGAGCAAAAGCCAATGCACTTCCCAGGTTGAAAAGACCATCTGAACTACCAAACTTAATAGGGATCATGGCGCCGGTCAGAACAACCGTCTTATTCCTGACCTTTTCTGCCAGCCATTTGGCGGTCAAACTCATTGTATCAGTTCCATGTGTAATAATGATCTGATTTTCTTCGCATTGAATACACTGATGTGCGATCAGCTCCCGGTCTTCATTTGTCATCTCAAGGCTGTCGATCATCATCAGTGTCCGGATCTCTACATCTATCCGGTTCCTGCCCATTTCCAGCAGATCCGACATATGGGTATCCTTAAAATAAAGCTGGCCATTCAGTTCATTATACTCCTTGTCAAATGTGCCACCGGTGATAAATATGCGGATTCCCATGCTGCGATTTATTTGGACAGTGAAATTAATGATCTCCCATGGCAAGCCAAGATAAGCAGCGGGTTTTGAGACAAATTTCTAAGTTGGAAATCAAAATGGCTTGAATATTAGATGATTTTCAAGCTTTAAGGAGTTTTATTGCAGAATGCTGATTGTCTGGATTTTTGACCCGTTCAGGACATAAAAATCATTGTGATTCAACACAATAAAAGAATTTTCACATTTTTTTGTATAATACAATTATGCTACTTAATTTAGCCCCGCCAGAAAAGAAAAAAGGCCCTTCCGTAGAAACGGACTGACCTCTAACGATTGCTTGCCATATGAAAATTCTTCGAAGTAAATTTTAAGTCCTGTTTTACCAGGTATAGTTCCCACAGATTTGCTTCACTCACTTTGACCTCTGACGACTTGCCCCTATTTTTAACGATTGCCTGCCGTATGAACTATTATGACACAAATGTAGCGCGGCTCACATCAGCTTTCAAAACAAGTTAAATCTGTTTTGAGCATGTCAAACAGATAAAAAAACAACGAAACCCTTACTGGTAGCCGATTCTGTGAAAATTTCTGCCCGATGTCCAACCGTACACATGACATATTATTTCAATTAATTAAGTCGCTCGAAAAAGCCGAGAAAAGACACTTCAAACTCTATATAACCCGGAGTTCTGGTAAGGAAGAGCTGAAAATCGTACGATTATTCGACGTTTTGGACAAGCAGGACGTATATGATGAAAAATCATTATTAAAAAAACTCCCCGGAACAGAGAAGCGCCAGCTCTATAATCTCAAAACGCATCTGTATAAGCAGATTTTGGCTAGTTTACGATTGTTGAAGAGTGCAGACAGTATTGATCTTCAGCTTAATGAGCAGTTTGACTACGCCCATATCCTCTATAAAAAGGGCTTATTTGTGCAAAGTTTGAAATTGCTCGAACGTGCAAAAGACCTGGCAAAAGCTCACCAGAAATTCTATTTTACTGCGCAGGTTATCGCCCTTGAAAAAAGAATAGAAAATCTTCATATAACACACAGTGTACAAAACCGCGCGAATATTCTCGCTGAAGAAGCCAATGCAGTGAGTAAGCATATCGACGTGGTTTCTCGCGTCAGTAACCTGTCGCTCCAGCTTTTCAGCTGGTTTACCCTGCATGGCCACGCAAGAAATGAAAAGGATGAGGCCGGTGTGCGAAAGTTCATGCAACAGAACCTGCCGCCGGATACACACCTGCTCACAGGGTTTTACGAAAGACTTTACCTGTATCAGAGCTATTGCTGGTACGCATTTATCAGGCAGGACTTTATTCAGTATTACCGTTACGCTCAAAAATGGGTGGATATTTTCGAATCCAATCCGCTGATGATCCGTGTAGAAACAAGTCACTACATCAAAGGCCTGCATTATCTTCTCAACGCACATTTCGACCTTCGCAACTATCGCGAATTTTCTCTCGTGTTGAAAAAGTTCGAGCAATTTGCCCGTACGCCGCGAGTCCAGGAGCATGATAACTTCCGGATACAGGCATTTGTTTATATCAGTACGGCAAAGATCAACCAGCATTTCATGCACGGGACCTTTAAAGAGGGCCTGAAGATCGTTCCGGAAATCGAAGCGAAGCTGGAAGAGTATGCGCTTTTCCTTGACCAGCACCGGATAATGGTGATGAATTATAAGATCGCCACACTGTACTTCGGTAGCGGCGATTACAGCACCTGCATCGACTATCTCCAGCAGATCATGCATAACAGCGGTGAACTGCGCACAGATCTTCAATGCTATGCACGCGTTCTCCATTTGCTCGCACATTATGAGTTGGGCAACTATGAACTGATGGAATCCCTGACCAAATCGGTCTATCGCTTCATGGCGAAAATGGAAAACCTGACGGTAGTAGAAGAAGAAATGTTCAAATTCCTACGCCACTCATTCCATAATATCCCGGCGAAAAAACTAAAGCCTGAACTGGAATTATTCCTCCAAAAGATCAAACACCTCGAAAAGAATCGCTTTGAAACCAGAGCCTTTGCCTATCTCGACCTCGTTTCCTGGGTTGAAAGCAAAGTATATAACAAACCGATGAGCGATGTTATTCGCCAGAAATATCTCGCCAGTAAGCGAAAGAATTAATAACAGGTCAGCTCAATCATCTGTTACCAATTACTCAGAGATAAAATTCTAATATTTAAATCTTTTCTATTCACACCGGAAGTGTGCAAAAAATTCATTCCCTCCTCTTTCCGGAAACCTCCCCATCCTAACGTAAATTGCACCCATGCAGGATTACATAAAAGGATTGAATGAGCGGCAGAAAGAAGCAGTGCTCCACATCAACGGACCCATCATGATCGTTGCCGGTGCAGGCAGCGGTAAAACAAAAGTATTGACCACCCGCATCGCCCACCTGATGGCAAGCGGCGTGGATTCGTTTAATATTCTCGCGCTGACTTTTACCAATAAAGCGGCAAAAGAAATGAAAGAACGTATCGGAAAGATCCTGGGTAACAGCGAAGCCCGCAACCTGTATATAGGAACCTTCCACAGTGTCTTTGCACGTATCCTCCGCACTGAAGCTACCCGACTCGGCTATCCAAGCAACTTCACGATCTATGATACAGATGACGCTAAAAGTGTGGTGAAGGCTGTGATCAACGAAATGAACCTTGACGATAAGCATTATAAACCGAACGTTGTTTATAACCGGATATCGGCAGCGAAGAACGCACTGGTCGGTCCCGCAGAATATGCAAACGACTATCATCTTCAGCAGGAAGATATGCGCGGGAACAAGCCTGCCATCGGTCAGATCTATGATGCGTATGTAAAACGCTGTTTTAAAAACGGCGCAATGGATTTTGATGACCTCTTGCTGAAATTCTACGAACTTTTAAGAAACTTTCCTGATTGCCTGAGCCGCTATCAGCATAAGTTCAAATACATTCTGATCGATGAGTATCAGGATACGAATCCTGCCCAGTATGAAGTGATCAAACTTCTTGGCGCTATGCATGAGAATGTTTGCGTAGTGGGTGATGATGCACAAAGCATCTACTCATTCCGTGGCGCCACGATCGAGAATATTTTACAGTTTCAGAAGGATTATGATAATGTAAAGGTGGTAAAGCTTGAACAGAATTATCGCAGTACGCAAACCATCCTGAAAGTTGCCAATGATGTAATTGCCAATAACAAAGGCCAGATCGAGAAAACCCTGTTTACAGAAAACAGCGAAGGAGAAAAGATCAAACTGGTCCGCACGATGTCTGATAACGAAGAAGGAAAGTATGTGGCAGATACGATCCAGGAACAGAAACTCCGCAATCATTTCAACAACCGCGATTTCGCGATCTTATACAGAACAAACGCCCAGAGCCGTGCGTTCGAGGAAAGCCTTCGCAGAATGGCGATCCCTTATACGATCTACGGCGGTATGAGCTTCTACCAAAGGAAAGAGGTTAAAGATCTTGTAGCGTATCTGCGACTGATCGTGAACCCCCGCGATGAAGAAGCACTGAAACGGATCATCAACTACCCGGCACGGGGAATTGGCAAAACAACGATCGACAAATCGATCCTCCTGGCAAACGAGGCCAATATCCCGATGTGGGACATTCTCGAAAATGCCGACAAGGTTGGTTTCCGCGCCGGAACACTTTCAGCAATCGAGGAGTTTGTGATCATGATAAAAAGCTTCAGCAGCATGCTGGAAAAGCAAAATGCCTACGAAGTGGCGTTTCATGTAGGTAAACAAACCAATATCGTAAAAGAACTCTTTAATGATAAAAGCACTGAAGGCGTTCAACGCTATGAGAACGTGCAGGAATTACTGAACAGTATCAAAGAATGGGTAGAAAGTCCGGATAATGAAGACGGCGAAGTGGTTGATAAATCACTTGGTTCCTATCTTCAACAGATCACGCTCCTTACAGACACCGATAACAAAGACCCCGATGCAGACACGGTGAAGCTGATGACCATACACGCAGCAAAGGGCCTTGAATTCAGTTGTGTATTTGCAGGAGGACTGGAAGAAGGATTATTTCCGAGCGGAATGAGTATTAATACAAGGGAAGAGCTGGAGGAAGAAAGAAGACTTTTCTATGTAGTGATCACCCGTGCGAAACAACGGCTGTGGATATCATACGCTAACACACGATATAAATTCGGGCAGCTTGTACAAAATGAACCAAGCCGCTTTCTCGAAGAACTGCCTGAACAATATCTTGACAGATCATTCGCTGGTGGTGGCACCCGAAATCAATCAGGATTTGGAAACTCGTCCTCAGGACTGTCGGCCTATCAACGGATGAATGGCAGTAGCTTTGGCGCAACCAATCAAGCTGAAAAACGCTACGGCCCTCCTCCCGGCAAAAGAGATGAGACGCCTTCTTACATGAAACCACAGAACCCGTATCCGAAAGTAGTGGAACATAAACCATCCACTGACTTTGTTGCCAGTGATACCTCTGCGCTGCAGGCTGGTCAACGGGTGGAACATCAGAAGTTCGGTTTCGGAGAAGTGATCAAAATGGAAGGAGCTTCGCATAACCCGATCGCTACCGTGAAGTTTGACCAGAATGGTGAAAAGAAGATCATGCTGAACTATGCAAAGCTGCGTATCATCAGCTAACGTACATAAGCAATGACGGCTTGCCAAAACAACCAGGCAATCTCTTTCAGCAATTTTCAAGCTTCTATCAATTCAATGCAAGCCAGATCCGGGATATTCGCAAAAATGCCAGGATCCCCGGTCTGGCTTTTTGTTGCAATTGAAAAAGTCCAGCCGGTGCCAAAGCCGTCTCTGTTCTTAACGTTTGACTAAATATTCGCCCATAGACTTTATCTATATAATATAGAAGATCATTATTGATAGCGATCTACTCTTGCTATATATTTGCGCCATCTAACGACCAACCACACGTAACGCATACGTTGCAAGCTTTGCCTCCAAGCTATTTTTATTTTTCAAACAAGCATTAATCAAATTATGAGCAACAGAGTATTATCTGTAGGAAGCCAGTTTCCTGCATTCAAGAAGAAAGCCGTAGTATCTATCGAGAAAGGAAAAGAATTTATTGAGCTGACCAACGACTTCGCATCTAAAGATGGTAAATGGACTGTAATGTTCTGGTGGCCTAAAGATTTCACTTTCGTTTGTCCTACAGAGATCGCAGAATTCAACAAAAAAGTTGGTGAGTTTTCTGATCGTGATACAGTGCTGATCGGCGCATCTACTGATTCTGAATTTGTGCATGCTGCATGGAGAAGGGATCACGCTGATCTGCGCGACCTGAAATTCCCTATGCTGGCGGATACTTCAAAGTCCCTTGCTGATGAACTTGGCATTCTTGACCAGGAAGAAAAGATCGCTTACCGTGCTACTTACATTATCGACCCTCAGGGTATTGTTCGTTGGGTCAGCATCAATGACCTGAATGTGGGCCGTAACGTACAGGAAGTGATCCGTGTACTGGACGCTCTGCAAACAGACGAGCTCTGCCCATGCAACTGGAAGAAAGGTGAAGAAACGCTGACGACACAACTGAGCCTGAACTAATAAACCCTCCTTACAAACCGGCTTCCGCTATGGATCGTTTCAGCCGGAAATGAAATGATTACCTGGAAGCCGGTTACGGAGGAGATAAAAAAACAACGATGAGCGAAACACTTACAATACAAAATGAAACGTTCAATAATATGCTTGCTGATCTTCAGATCAGTGGGTATACACCTTCCGCCAACGTAACTGCGTTGGTACAGGCTGAGTCACGTTTCATAAAGGACCTTAAGATCAATGTCGGTAACGCGCTGAACAATACACAATACCTTAACCGCAAAGAAGCAGTACTGATCGCGTTAGCGGTTGCGGTGAATGAAAAGTTTGTATTGCTCCAGGAAAGCTTTACCACACTTGCAAGAGAAGCCGGAGCATCTGATGCGGAAATTGCCGAAGTGGTAGCCTGCACTTCCCTGATGAATACCAACAACGTATTCTATCGGTTCCGTCACTTTATGCAGAAAGACTTTTACAATAACCAGCCCGCCGGTATCAAAATGAGTATCATGATGAACCCGGTAACCGGAAAAGAATTTTTCGAACTGTTGAGTCTTGTGATATCGGCAGTCAATGGTTGTGAAATGTGTGTATCATCACATGAGCAATCTGTTTTGCAGCATGGAAGCAGTGAGTCAAAGATCTTTGAAGCGGTGAAAGCCGGATCAATTATCAAAGGACTGATCACTGTTCTTGCCTGAGAAAATACATTCCCTCTATATAAATAACTGCGAAGAAAAAATACCAGTCATATGCGGTATTTGATCTTCGCAGTTTGATTTTATGGCAATAGTGATCAGTTGATACCGGCAAATGTACCTGCCCACCACAGTCTCCCGGTCTCAGGGACTTCATTTCCCGTATTGACGATAGATAACGATATACGAGCTGTAACGGTCAAATGAAACTCCTGCTGCAGGTCTTTCTTGAACTCCAGATCTGTAGTACTGCAGAGATCATTAATAATCCGACAGACAGCCATGAAAGCAATTGGTGATCCAACCATATTTTGTTTATCAGCAAACTGATTGATGCGATCAGCGATAAGACCCAGGCGGTATAATTGTTAATCCTTTTTGCCTTGATATAGCCGATTACCAGGTTTAATACGAGTAAAACGGAAAGTGCTGGCAGCAAATAAGGGAAGTATTTTGTGATCGATATTCCCAATACACTAAAAGCGTTGAAATAAACGACCAGGCAAAGCCCGCATTTTGGTAACAGGAGAATAAGCAGGGCGAGTAATATACGCGCCCCGCTTTGAAGCAGGTCGTAAACAGTGGATGTGGCTGTTGTTTGCTTCATGTTGATTGGGTTGCTGAAAGAATATAAATTAGTTATGACAGCACGATGATCCCCCGCTTTTCTTTTTAGGCTCAGCTGGTGGCACATCATTCGCGGGATTCTGAGTAAAGAAACCGTTTGGCTTCAATAGAAATCCAATGTATGCTGTTGGCATTACGGGGTAATCCTCCATTCTTGGAATATGCGTATGCCCCATGGTATACCATACTACAAGATCTGTGTCGGCCACATTCCTGTCCTCTTCTGTCCATTTGATCAGACCATCGCCTCCTTTATGCTGATTTGGGTAATCGCCAGCCGCAAACAGTTCTGTTTCTGAAAACGGCGTAACCCACAAGTGATTCTGAACAAAGCCGGCACGCCTGTACCAACTCGTCTGTTCAGTTGCATAGGGAACGCAATTATCTCCCGGCATCAACTTATAACCGACAGGTTCACCCATGGCATTTTTTGAGTTAGGATTTACGATCTTCCATGTTCTAGCAGTAGAAAGATTCATTAACCGGCGGGCTGTTTTTTCCGTTTCAAGCAGTGTACTTTTTGCATAAAAGGCATTGGCAAACGGATTGTCAGGCCCCTGTTCTTCAGCCACCACATCCAATTCATAAACGGAGTTGTTTTGTCCGTCGAGATCAAAATCAAGTCGCACATTGAAAAAATGCTGATGATTCGGCGCGTATAATTGCGGAGCAATAAGATTTCCGTATTTGGGCTTTACGCCTTCGGGCAAAGTACCGAGAGATAGAATTCCGGTCAGCTTTATTTCGAATTGGATATTTCCGTCCTGGTATAAATACCAAAAGAAACCATATTCATAGTTCTCAACGGTAGAGATAGAAGAAACGACAAGCCTCCGGGAACGCCGCACTTCTGCGCGCCCGTCACGACGGTCTGTATGTTTCCATATAATGCCATAATCTTCTTCGTGCATACAGATCGCGTTGGTGATGGTTACAACTTCGCCACGACTGTTATTAATATGTGCATCAAAGTAATGAATATAACCAAGGCAGTCACAACCCAGGGTGAGACTGTTTGCACACTGCCCCATTCCATATTCGCCTGTATCAAAAGCATTCTTTCTTTTCTGTGTATCTGTAGGATCGCCATAGGGCACGACCATTTCTGATAAAGAGGCTCTGTACAGAACAGGACGCACTTTCCCTTCATCGTTATAAGTCAGTGCATGCAGCGTAAGGCCTTCCCTGGAATTAAACCCTATTACGAAATTCCACTTCTGCCATTCAACCTGGTAACCATTTACAGCAAAACTCGGTCCGTCGGGCTGAATGATCTCTAATGGTTTGATATCTGTACGGAATGTTTTTACGCGGTCTGATCTGTAATTCCCTGGTAGCGGCGGCAATGGTGTAAAGCCATAGTCTTCTATACGGATCAACTGCATTTTTTGAAGATCCACCACAGGACGAAGTCCCTCGATCGGACGTGCGTAGCCGTTGTCTGTTTCATCACTGCGTACAAAACACAAAGGTCTCGCGAGTCTTACTGTATCTTCTTCTTCCGAGCCATAATTTCCCGCAGTCCATATATCGATCATTACAAGATCAGGACGATCAATGCCATGCTTCTTTAGCGCTTCCGCAAATGACGGGTCGTTCTTTATGACCTGTTCGCATTCGATCTGCTCATCAGCCGTCATTGTTGGCTGAACACCCTTTAATTCGTTCCATGACAACAGTTTTTGCTCCGTTAAAGAAACAATCGCTTCGAAGGTAGTACCGGAAGGACTGTCGTACAATACCGCAAATACAGAGCGTGGAAACGTATCGCCGGGCTTAAAAGAATAAACAGCGTCCTTTGAAGGCTCTTTAAGCGAAATGGATACAAACCGAGTAGCATTGAAAGGAAGATCTTTTTCTTTCCGGATAAACGATACAAATGAAGTGATCTCGTCTGCAGTAAGCGACTGCAAAGGATGAAGCACAGTTGTGGCTGGTATTGGTTTCTTTTCCATGTCTGATTTTTATTGGTCAATAAGAGAGCCACCCCCGTTTGTAAACAGGCGGCACGATTGATTGATGCAACTGATGTAAATGGAACCTATTATCAGGGGCAAGCGTATGGGCTCCGTCAAAACATGGCAGGCAAAGTTTTATTATGGGCTGGGTGGGGGAATCCTGGCCAATAATAAACAGAAGAAAAGTTTAATCTGAGAAATATTTCGGGTACGTACACGAATATATTGTTTTTGCAAACAATTTCAAATTGTTTGCAATTGTTTTCTGGCAATTTGAAGTCCTGCCGGCCGAAAGGTAGATAGTATGTTTTTTATTACTTCGACAGGAGGGGTAGCACCAAATCGCAATGGTCGCAGCGAGAGCAGCCCTGAAATATGTTGTATTCGACCGCCTCGCTGCGACATCCACTACGGCGATCTATCTCAACGGAAAATCCCAAACAGGTTTTAGTCCCAGTAAATATTCAACAAAATAATTCCACTTTTTCTTCGTGAAGTAATCATTGTATTTACCCGTGTATCCATGATGCTGGCTTGGAAGTATCAGCATATCGAATTCCTTGTCTGCTTTAACAAGCGCTTCCGCCAGCTTGAAAGTTGCCGAGGGATTTACATTTTCATCGATTCCTCCATGCACGATCAGCAACTTCCCTTTAAGGTTACCTGCCATGGTAATGTTCGATACCTGGTGATAGGATGAATCCACAGGCCATCCCATATACATTTCAGGCCACCAGTCTTTTTCCATCCTGAAATCATGATCAGCAGAACTTGCTACCGAAACTTTGTAAAAATCAGGAAACTCCAGTACGGCATGTCCTGCATCATATCCACCCGCAGAATGTCCGAAAATGCCGACACGCGTTGTATCTACCCAGCTGTATCGTTTTCCGAGATCTTTTATAGCAATGACATGATCTGTCAGGTTCTTTCCCATGTTTTTATAAGACACATTGTGAAAAGCTTTGGAGCGGTTTGCAGTGCCGAGTCCGTCCACAGCAACTACAACAAATCCAAGTTCTGCAAGAGCCTGATTTGACCTGGAAATACCTGTCATGAAATTTCTGGGAAACATATAGGTGTGTGGTCCTGTATATGTTTGATCAATGACAGGATATTTTTTATTCGCGTCAAAATTGCTCGGTTTCCAGATCGCTCCATAAATAGTCGTTACGCCATCTCGCCCGATCGTAGAGAATGCTTCGGGCAAAGGAAAATTAATTGATTGCAGCGCGCTGATGTCGGCCTGCGCAATCGC
The DNA here is from genome assembly GCA_040509495.1 of Chitinophagaceae bacterium. GTDB lineage: Bacteria > Bacteroidota > Bacteroidia > Chitinophagales > Chitinophagaceae > Terrimonas_A. Next base: position 15,862 of record JBEVKW010000062.1, read on the forward strand.
GGTCACCTGCTTGCCTGTTTTTCCATCTCTCAATAAGTATGTCGGTGCTTTATCAAGTGTGGAAATATTATCAATGAAATATTTTCCTCCCGGGGCTAAAGAAACATCATGATTGGCGTTCTCCGCCGTCAGCAATATTAAGGATGTGCCATCCATTTTTACCCGGTAAAGATGTTGATAATATGGATTGCGTCCGGGTTCTTTTCCGGAAGCAGTAAAGAAGATGGTCTGTGCTTTTTCATCTACGTTGATAATATCATTCACATAAAAATCCCCATTGGTTATCGGCGTCAAAGTTTTATCCTTTGTATTCAAAAGATAGATCTGACGCCATCCGCTACGTTCTGAGATCAGTAACATGCGGGAAGGGTCATCCAGTTGCCTTGAAAAAAAGTTGTCAATATTTGTCTTACTCGTTTCTGTGTAAGTGAGGTCCTGTTTCTTCGATGCGGGTTCGAAACGGAAAATATCTACCTGCTGATAACCGCGAACCTGCCTTTCTATATAAGCAACTCCCGGCTCTTTTGACCATTCACATGAAGCGGCATTGACGTCCCGGAATTCATCTTTACGGATCTCTTCACCGGTTGCCACATTGAAATACACGGGAGTCATGTACACCATGTTCGTATCTCCGGGTGAACCGCGGTAATATGAAAGCAGTTTTGGTTTGAAAAGCGTGTCTATGCTCCAGTCGAGCAGATACATCTTCTCTCCTTTACGCAGATCACAGATATATGCCTGGATCCATTTTGAGTCCGGGGACCAGCTCACAGAAAAATGTTTCGGCCGCTCTCCGTTTTCACCTTCGATCAATTCGCCCCATCCGTAATAGGTAGCATATTCGTAGTTCTTGAAACCAGCGCTGCTTAATTGCTTCACCTCTCCGCTATTCGTGTTTTTGATGAAGAGATTGTAATCCTTTGTATAGGCGATCCATTGTCCGTCAGGAGACTTTTGCTCCATTCTGCTGTTTTCGGAGCGTTTCTTCCGGGTGAGTGTATAATTGCTGATATCGAGTGAATATTCCCGCCCTTCTATATTAAGATCAATATGCGTTTTATCAGCGTAACGGGCGATACCTATAGGAAGGTCTGCCGGCTTTATGTCACGCTTTAAAGAATCAGCAAGGATCTTTGCCACGCGATCATGATCGAAGAGCGGTTCCTGTTTCATCTTCTTCCACTCTATTTTACAAAAGGCTTTTTTATCTTTTTCCTGTAAAAGGTAGGAGATCCCTGAGCTGTCCGCAAACCATGAATATGGGATGTTTGCGTTAAATATCTTCTTATTCACCAGGTTCGAATACATAAAGGAAACAGCCCGGGCGTAGTCGTCTTTAGTGAGTTGCTGGGAGAAAGAACAGATAGAAAGGAGTAACAGAACAAAAGAAAAGATCGATTTTTTCATGCGAATGATTTTGGCTCTTAAATGTAAGTCATTTTCCAGCCTGATCATCCTGTATGGATCATTGTGTATTTTTATCTTTCCGGCTGGTCAGCGCGACGCCGGCGAGAACAAGCAGCGCTCCGGCGATCTGCCAGCCAGTGACCTTTTCATTGAGAAAGATGATCGCAATGGCTGCACCGATCACCGGGTCAAAGTTCATAAAGTTGCCGACCTGAACACCCGAAAGGATTTTCAGTACCCGGTTATAAAGAATATAGCAAATAGCAGAAGAGAAGATGCCCAGGTAAAGAACAGCCAGCCACGCTTTGAATGTAACGGTAGGAAACTCCGGAACGCGCCATAGTTCTATCACCACTGCAGGGATCAACACCAGCGTTCCGATCGTAGTACTTAGTGTCGTCAGCTGAACGGCATCGTAGCGTTCAAGACTTTTTGAAATGATGGTGTAGAAGCCCCAGGCCAGCACAGCAAAGATCATCAGTGTGTTACCCAGCAATGCATTTCGGGCGCCATAGAACTCTCCCACAAACCCGATCAACACCACACCTATCATCGAGCAGACAACTCCGCCGATCTGAATTTTTCCCAGCCGTTCTTTCAGAAAAATGATTGAAAGAAGGATGATCGAAATCGGGATAAAGCCCTGTATCAATGCGCCGGCCGATGCAGTCGTATAATATAAGGCAAGGTTGAAGAACAGGTAAAACAGCGTGATGCCGGTAAGCCCCATTAATGCCACTTTTTTCATTGGCGGACCAGGATGCAGGATCTTTTTTCTGTGTAACAGGTAGTAAGGAATAAGGCAAGCTGCGGCCACCCCGTTTCGCAGGAACGCAAAAAAATAGGGAGGCATACTTTCTACCGCCACCTTTGTTACGGCAGACGCGCTTCCCCATATTGTAACGATCAATATGATACTTAATAAAGCCCCGGTTTTATTGTTGGAGGACGACATCGTTACACACAATATAAAGGATAAACGTGTAAACCTGATCGTCAAATGCCCTGTAGCGTCAACAAGCAACAAGATGCGCTATGCCCGAAGCTTGTCTACCCGCATCGGGCGGCAGAATAAACAGCCGAAGGCCGGTTTTGCGCAATTGAACCGTTCAGGCTTCTCCGGAACGGCGGGTCGTATATTTTTGTAGAATGAAGCGATCTGCCCTTTCTATGTTTTTCCTGGTTTTGATTTCAGGTCTGTCAGCGCAAATAAGAATTGCTACCTATCAATACGCTGATAACAATCGTATCGCTAATATCGAACCATTTGTGCAACATCTGAAAACAGCTTATGGGATGGATGCGCGGGTGAAGAGCTATTCCACTGTGCACAGCTTTATTGAGGCGATCAGAAATAATGAAGTGGATATTGCCCTCATCAACACGTTCGGATATTTTCTTTTGGAAGCGGCGGATAAACCTTATCCCATGCGGCCTTTACTTACACTTGCCATAAGCGAAGATGCAAAGGACAATTACAAAACAGCGTTTTTAGCTTCACCAACATCAACGATCATGTCTTTGAAGGACATAAAAAGTGCTGCTTCAAAAACAAGACTTGCGCTTGTTGCAAAAGGATCCACTTCCGGAAATATGCTTCCCAGGCTGGCATTTAGCTATGCAGGTATCAGGGACGCGGAGCAGGCCTTTTCCAAAGTGATGTATGCCGGCACACATGCAAAAGCAATAGATGCGGTACTAAACGGAGAAGCGGATCTTGCAACAATGGGGTTGACAGAATATCAACGATACCTGGCCCGCGACTCTTCTTATGCGTCAAAGCTTCGACTTGCCTGGGTGTCTCCCGAGATCCCTCTTGGTCCTGTATTGTTCAACAACAAACTGACAAAGGAGAACATTGCAATGATAAGCAAAGCTTTTTTTGAGCTTAACGAAACAAATCCAGAAGCGCTTGCCTCCATAAAAGCCGGATGGTCAGAAGCAAAGCAGGCAACAAAGTATATCGCGATCACCGACTCTTTTTATGACCCGTTCAGGAAAGTTCTGGGAAACCAAAAGGATCTTGAAAGGATCCTTCGGCAGTTTGCGGAATGATGATCTACGCAAGTGTTTTAAGCACTTCATTGCGGTAAAGTTTGCCGATAGGCAGTTCGGCCTTTTCAATCTCGATGATCTCCGAAGTAAATGATTTGATGTGTGCCAGTGAAACGATATACGACCGGTGTATACGGATGAACTCACGCTCCGGCAACATTGCTTCTACAGAACTGATCGATTGTTTCGTGATGATCGTTTCTTTACCGGTTATTACTTTGATATAATCCTTCATGCTTTCGATGTAAAGAATATCGCGAAGCATTACTTTTATCATTTTCCGGTCAGCACGGAAGTAAACGAAGGAATCGTCTTTCTTTTCTTCCGGAGTGGCGGGCTCTGCTTTTGTTTGTGAAAGTTGAAAGGCTTTATCAACGGCTTTCAAGAACCGGTCGAACTGGATCGGCTTCAGCAGATAATCAACAATGTCAAGCTCATATCCTTCCAGTGCATATTCAGCGAACGCTGTGGTGAATATTACCTTTGGTGGAAATTTCAGAGTTTTAAGAAAGTCGTTTCCGTTTAGTTGTGGCAGCCTGATGTCGAGGAAGATAAGGTCGACAGAATTTTTTTGCAGAAAAGTGAATGCCTGAATGGCGTTTCCACATTCGCCGGAAAAGGCCAGCCCCGGAACCTGTTCAATATATCTGCGGATGATCTCGCGGGCGGGCGGCTCATCGTCAACAACGAGGCAACGGATCAGGGTGTGTTCAGACATGGACCGGTTCGATTTTGTTTGAAAGAATAGCGTTCTCTGCCAGAGGCTCAAGGTCAACTTTCAGGTTTACAATAAACACATCGTCATCGTTGGTGATCATAAGATCATATTTGTTCGGGTATAAAAGGGAAAGTCGTTTCTCAACATTTTTAACGCCGATACCTGAGGCGCTTTCGCTGATACGGGATTCCGCAGACTTGCCATTCATTAGCTTCATTCGCATCATATCGCCCTTTATCGTGATCTGCAAATTGATCCAGGGTTGCTCAAGAATGCGGCTTGTTCCGTGCTTAAAACTGTTCTCGATCAAGGGAAGAATGAGTAAAGGGGCGATCTGAAGATTATTGGTGTTTTCAGGAATGTCAACATGCAGATCCAATTCGTTTCCGTAACGGACTTTTTCCAGTTCGACATAATCCCGTATCATTTTTAACTCTTTTGAAAGAGGCACAAGCGGCTGATTGCATTCATAAAGAATAAAGCGTAAAAGATCGGAAAGCCCTGTAACCAACCGGGATGCTTCCGGAGAGGTGTTCTGCGTATAAGAATAAATATTATTGAGGGTATTGAAGAGAAAATGAGGATGTACCTGCGCTTTCAGCAGCTGCAGCTGGCTTTCCGCATTTTCTTTTTGTAACTGAAGATTGCGCTGCTCTTTCAGGTAGAGGGACTTCATCAGCTTGATGGCAGCGGCAACACCGGCGATGGTAAGTCCGCCGCGAAGCCCGGCCATTAGCGACAGGTGAATGGAAAGCCACGGAGCTCTGGGTGGCACGAAATACGCTCGTCCTGAAGTTGCCTGTCTGACCGGCTCAACGATCGTCAGCGAGATCGCGGCAGACAATGCACCAGCTGTAAGCGCCAGAATGGCCACCCAGACGGCACTCATCAGATACTTCTGCTTAAGAATATATCTCGGGATCACGAAATACATCAGCGAATAAGAGAGGAACATATGAACCGGCAGGAAGAATAATGATTCCAGTACGGAAAGGGGCAAACGTTCCAGGAAAGCCTGTGCACTGTACATGGCAACGAATGAATAAAGAAACCCCTGGAAAAGCCACCAGCTGATCCAAAATGTCAGGTGCCGCCTCAATCGGTACTTCCGTGCATCTGAAAATATAAAAGGATAACGATCCATATCTGTATTAAAAATACAACGCATACTTCGACCTGCATGAGGTTAAAACAGTTTATCGCCATACGGTTGGTTTCCGGCGACAAACGGCGCCGCCAATCTTCGATGATCGATGGCCAAGGGATTTTCCAGGTAACACCAGCCTCGTACCCCGAAGGTCGATCGTCCGACCGGGACATTTCATCATCAAAACATCTTCAATAGAAAATAAAAAGACCCCATTCCGCGGGAACGGAACAGGGTCAAACTCACCGCGGTGAGTAACCACAATCACGAGGTATATCTTAAAGGGAACTTTTCACGAGCGCCAGGCCTTCCATGTTCTGCTGCTTGCTTTCGAAAGCCAGAAGCGCAGATTCAAGTGCCTGTTTAAGTTTCATCTTCACCTTACGCTTGTTAGCTTTCAACTTGATACCTTCGACGCGTTCTGAATAGATCAGTACATCATCATTGTTGTAAAAGCGGATGGTGTGATTCAATGGTGTGTTGACATTTCCTTCAACAACCCAGTACCCTTTTTCGGATACCCATTTTGGTTTGTAAAGTGCCTCCTGTGCCGGAGCGACGAAATAGCTAAGCGTAAATATGGCGATAAGGAGGCCACACGTGATCATTTTTTTCATTGGTTTAATGGTTAATTGGTCAAAAAATCAGGGAATCTGCTACGGCGCTTTATTCCTCGTTAACGGGATGAAGCTACCAATGAAATTTGCCGCAAATTCTGGTTATAGACGAACGCATAAGTTACCCGGTCATATAGAGAGCCAACGTTGACAAGCGATGTCCGGACGCTAGAAAAGACGTTTATCGGCCAAAAGCGTCGTTTAGTCGATAATTGGTATGATCGACATTGATCAACTGTTGGCTATAAAGCAAATCCTTTACGTATACGTTGCCTTTTCGCCCCCTAGTTATTCACATTTTTCCTGTTTGGAACAGCATTTGCCAATTGCAGGTCAAGGTTTGTTCCGGTAGTATTTTTTGAATAAAATTGATCTTATGTGGAAGCATGACATATACCAACCAGGAAAACAAGCCAGCCATTTTCTCACCTTGAACACGGTCGACTGTGTTGATATTTTTATCCGCCCGGTTTACAAGCAGGTGATCGTGCATACCCTGAATCATTTTATCGACAGCAAGGGGCTCGTCGTATTTTCCTGGTGTTTGATGACCAATCATCTTCACCTGCTCGTTCAGCCACAGGACGGGTACTCAATGGAGGAGATCGAACAGGAATATAAATCGTTTACTACGCAAAAGATCCTGGCGGCAATGGAAACAGAGCCCGAAACCAGGAAAGACTGGATGCTGAAACGTTTTGAAGGGTATGAGAACGATCCTGGTAAGATCCGCCAGTATAATATCTGGCAGAACCGAAGCAGCCGCAGCGTGATTGAAATGGATCAACCCGCAGGCCTTGTTGAATATTACGAATACATTCATGAAAATCCGGTACGGGAACGATTTGTTGATCATGCGCCTGACTTTCCGTATAGTTCTGCCCGGGACTATGCGGGTTCGACTGGTCTTGTGAATATAACAAAGCTTCCTTCGATTGAGCAATTGCTCGCGGCTTCAGAGACCTTTAGCGGCAGTTTCCTGGTGAAGCATGTGAGGAATTGAACAGTACTGCGTATCGCAGATCATTCGTTCAATTCCTGCTTATAAGCCTAACAGGACTACACTCTTTATCACATAGAGCATCGTATGCAGCCATCATCGGTCATCTGCTGTCTATCCCCCATAATACCTATATTTGTCGTTCAGACAAAAGCGAAGTCCCTGCATGGCCACCCGCCCTAAAAAAAAGGTTTTACGCGCTATATTCATCGTTTCCGTTCTTCTGTTCATCTCCGTTGCGGGCTGGTTCGTTTACAAATGGATATTATACCGGCAGGTAAAGTTTACCCGCTATCCTGAATTCGGTATTACGATCCCAAATAATTACACCATCCACGGTATCGATGTTTCCCGCTATCAGAATATTATTGCCTGGGAAGAAGTGAAGAAGATGCAGGTTAATGATGTACAACTCGGCTTTGCATTTATCAAGGCTACCGAGGGTATCGGAAATATGGATCCCCAGTTTCAGCGTAACTGGAAAAAAACGAAATCAAATGAACTGATCAGGGGGGCGTATCATTTCTTTATTGCCAGTAAGGATGGAAAATTACAGGCGGAGAATTTTATCAAACGGGTTGAGCTCGAAACAGGAGATCTGCCACCGGTGCTGGATGTTGAACAACGCTTTGGTGTTCCTAAAGCACGTCTGCAAAAAGAAGTGAAGAAATGGCTGGAGACGGTTGAAGCCTATTATGGCGTGAAGCCGGTGATCTATACAAATGTTGATTTCTATAAACAGAACCTTGGTTCCGACTTCGATAAATATCCTCTTTGGGTTGCTCACTACTATCAGCAGGAGCAGCCGCGTATTGAAAGAAACTGGTCGTTCTGGCAGCATAATGACCAGGGCAATGTAAACGGAATAACCGCAAAAGTTGATTTTAATGTATTCCGAGGTGATTCAACAGACTTCAAAGGATTACTTGTTCCTTAGACTCTATTGTGAGATTGAACAGTGTTGCGCCGGAATTAATGGTCGCAATCATCCGCATGCGCGTGATCATGAATGCGGCATTTGCGATAATTCGTAAAGTGTGCTGTAACGATGAGAATAACTGCCGGGATCAGCAGCCAGGTATCATAATGAACAAAAAACAGCTTAACGATCAAAAGACTGATCCCAACGCTGAACAAGATAAAAGGCAATTTGTTATGATGATGTTTCCTGTATCCGTGATACAGGGAATAAGCACCTATACAAAAAGCGAGAAACACCATAACGGCTTCAAAGACCATATTATGGATGATATTTATGCCAAACAACGGAAGGGATGACAGGAACAACGGCAGCACAGCGCAATGAATGGCGCAGGCAACCGAAGCAGTGATCCCTAAAGCGTCCCAATTGATTCTTCCTTGCATAATGGACGGCAAATATAAGAATTAAAAGCAACAATGTTGCAAAAATCTGATCTGGTTGTGGCAAAATGATGGTCCTGCGGTAACTTTGCGGCACAAAACAGCTATATGTCAAAAAAATGGAAGTTATACACCGGCTTTTTTGCCGTACTGGTGCTGGTTTTTTTCCTGGTTGTAAAAAAATGGCTGGTAAAGAAGGATACGATTTCTGTGGTTCAACCATTTGCATTCATTAACCAGGATGGCCAGAAAGTAACGGATAAAGATATGGAAGGCAAAGTGTACGTAGCAGAGTACTTTTTTACTACCTGCCCGGGCATCTGTCCAACCATGAACAGGAATATGCGTCAGGTATATGACAAATTCAAAGGTGAAAAAGATTTCCTGATCCTTTCGCATACCTGTCAGCCGGAGGTTGATTCTGTTGCACAATTGAAACATTATGCCGACTCGATGCAGGTGGACACCAAACAGTGGATCTTCCTGACGGGCCGCAAAGACAGTCTTTACACAATGGCGAGAACAAGTTATACCATTGATGATCCCGCAAACAACCTGAAGAGTATTGAGGATGACTTTATGCATACCCAATTCTGGGCACTGGTTAACAAGAAAGGCGAAGTAAAAAAAATCTATGATGGTTTAAAACCGAGCGAGATCAGGGAACTGGAGAAAGACATTGAAAAATTGCTGGGAAAGTAAAGTATATGAATAGCGATATCAAAGAATTACTTAAGAAGAATCAGCTGAGCGTTACAGCCAGCCGCGAAAAAATACTTCAGCTTTTTCTCGAGCAGGAAGGCGCACTTGCTCATGGCGATATAGAAAAGAAAGCCGGAGAAAAATTCGATCGCGTTACTGTTTATCGCACGTTACAAACTTTTGTAGAGAAGGGCATCATCCATACGATTCCAACATCCGACAATTCTATCCGTTATGCACTCTGCAAGGATGATTGTGCATCGGGTCATCATCATGATCATCATGTTCACTTCGTTTGTAACGAATGCAACAATACATTTTGCCTTGACGATGTTGTAACCCCTAACATTAAATTGCCCTCCGGCTATTCCCAGGAACATATTGAGGTTGTGGTCAAGGGTGTCTGTAAGCACTGTTCCTGAAGCGTAGCGTTCAAAGAACAAAGGAGCGAAAGTGGTCATAAAAGGGAAAGTCTTTCATTAAATGAACAAGCTTCATTCGATGAAAGACTTTCCCTTTTATCATCTCTTTTGGTCACTCGCCACCTTTAAGCTCTTGAAAATAAAAAGCCCCTGTATAGACATACAGGGACTTAGGTTAAGGCTCTGATTAGTAGCTATTTTAAAATACGTTCCCGAAATTGAATCAAGGCACGCATAATTAGATGAAACTTAATTCCTATTCAAAAATAACGCGGAGAAACGAGATTTCCGAATTTGTCTGATACCACTTTGGGGGTATTTTTTAGCTAATCTGTTGCAATTGGTCCAGCTCAGATTTTACAAATCGCATTAATCCACTGATATGGTCGGGAGAAAGGTTAAATTTCAATCCTGCCGCCTGGAAAAGTTCTGGTAAAGTTCGTGTTCCTCCCAGTTGTAATGCTGTTATGTAATTATTAATTGCGGCATCTGGGTTCGCTTTGAACTGTTGCCATAGACCGATAGCGCCAAGCTGTGCGATACCATATTCGATATAGTAAAAAGGGACTTCAAACAGATGAAGCTGTCTTTGCCAGGAATGCTCACGATAAGCAGCTAAGCCGGAAAAGTCGATTACGGGAGAAGTGAATTCATCAAGGATCCTGATCCAGTTTGCGACTCTCTCTGCATCTGTATGATTAGGATTTTCATAGATCCAGTGCTGAAACTTGTCGATTGTAGCGATCCATGGGAAAATAGTGATCACTCTTTCCAGTTGCTGTTCTTTAGCGCGGGTAAGTTCTTCTTTATTATCAAAGAAAACATTCCAGCTGTCCATGCTGAACAGCTCCATACTCATACTGGCAACTTCTGCGATCTCTGTTGGATATTCCTTGAAGCCGTTCAGTTCCAGCGGGTGTGCCAGGAACGAATGGATGGCATGACCGCCTTCGTGCACCATCGTGGTAACATCATCCAGCTGACCGGCAGCGTTCATGAAAATGAATGGTGCGCCGCTTTCCGCCAATGGGCAGTTATAACCACCCGGTGCTTTACCCTTGCGGCTTTCCAGGTCAAGATGCCCCATCTTTCTCATCGTTTCCAGGCAGTCTCCAAAAAATGGACGCATGGTTCGAAAGCAGCTGATTGTTTTTTCCACCAGTTCATCTCCAGAGCTAAATGGACGGAGAGGTTCAACGCCTGCAGGCTCAGCTTCTATATCCCATGGACGAAGGGTATCAAGGCCAAGCTTTTTCTTTTTAGCTTCAAAAAGCTGATTGACCAGCGGCATTACGTGCAATTTTACTGCTTCATGAAACTGGAAACAATCTTCTTTTGTATAATCGAATCGTCCTAATTCAGCAAAGCGGAAATCACGGTAGTTTGAAAATCCTGTATTCTTTGCCACCTGATCCCGTTTTTGCAGCAAAGAACTGTACAGGCTGTTCAGCTCTTCTTTATCCTGAAGTCGGCGCTCATTTATTTTTCGATAAGCCTGCTCCCGGACATCGCGGTCCGGATCTTCCAGGAATTTTGTAGCCTGCTGCAATGTATATTCCTGCCCGTTCATTGTAATGGTCATCTTTCCTGAGATCATTCCGAACCGCTGCGCTTCTACTGCCAATGACGCTTGCAAGGGAATATTCTCTTCACGGAACAGCTCGATATTCTTTTTGACATTGCGCAGATAAGTAAAGAACTTTTTGCTGTCAAGCTGCGCCGCAAATGGACTTTCTACCAATTTCTTGTTCAGCTGGTCTGCCAGTGGCTGGATCTTCGGTTGAATTTCCATCATGAAGAAATTAAAAGCTTCTTCCAGCGTTTTATTTTCTGTATCGCAGGTCATCTTTATCTGGCGCCAGCATGCATCTTCGCTGACGATCGCTTCAAGTTCACTCAGGTCTTTCAACCACTGCTCAAGAGAAGCGGCTGAATCAATAGGTCTTTCGAGAAGGTTGGTGAAATAAGGTTCGAGAGTTGCCCAGTCTTTCACTTCAAAATCCTTTGGCAGAAAGTGACGGGGCTGTTTTTTTATATCCGCACTATAAGTCATAAATACTTCGGTTTAAAAAATAAAAGCTACAAACATCCAGGGTTGTTGGGTTTGTAGCTTAAAATAGTTGGTCCTGAAAGGTGCTGAAAGAACGACTGTTCCGTTGAAGGATTACTCCGCTGATTTCTTCTTGGCGGCAGCCTTTTTCTTAGGCGCTTCTTCTTTGGAGTCTTTATCTTCTTTTTTTACAGTAGCTTTTTTCTTTGCAGCTGTTTTTTCTTTCGCGGGCTCTTCGGCTGAAGCAGCTTTCTTTTTAGGTGCTTCCGCTTTTTCTTCTTTATCTTCTTTCTTTGCAGCAGTTTTTTTCTTTGGTGCCTCTTCTTCTGCTACTGCCACTTCTTCTGTTGTTTCTTCTTCTTCTGCAGGAAGTTCAGATAATTTGATCTCTACGTCTTTCTTTTTCAGAACGTCGAACCATTTAACCATCTTTTTCAGATCGCTTGCGTATACACGTTCGAAATCCAGCTCGGGATATGCGTTCTCGAAATATTTTTTCAATACTGCGTTATCTTTTCCATCTGGTAAAGTACCGCCGGCTTTTTCCATTGCATGAAATACTTCTACGAGGTTCACATTCTCACCTGTTGTGTATACTTCGATACTTTCCAGGTGGGAGAAGTTGTGAATACGAGATGAGGCGAATTTGGTGCTGTTGTCATCCAGAGAGCGGACAATGGCTCCATCATTCTTACTGCTGATCAGTTCATACAGGCCGGGCAAACCGGTTACGGCGACAAGTTTACTATACTCCATAATTTCTTCTTACAAGTTTAAAGGAGCTGCAAGATACTTGAGTTCTGCGAAATGGGTAAAAGCTGCCTAAATTTTCCCAAAGAACGTTGGCTCATGCGGCGTTTTTTCCTGAAAATATCGGGCCACAAAGTACGAAATAGCATGGCTGAACTTTTGCTGCATTCCGGGTACGGGCGAAAGTTGTTACGAAATTCGTCGTCCTATACACGTAATAACAATATAAGATGCATTTAAGATTACTATTTTCCATGTTATTGGTATCGGCGCTATCTGCTCATTCTCAAAGTGTTAAAGGTAAACTTGTAGACCTTGTGGACAGTAAGCCCCTTCAGGGCGCGACCATTACAGCTTCTTCTTTAAAGGACTCGACCCAAACATATAATGTCGTTTCAGACAGTACGGGTGTCTTTACGTTCCGCAACCTGCCTATAGATTCTTTTTTTATTAAGGTGAACTATATAGGTTATTCCCAGTACAGCCAGATCGTTGCCACTAATGATTCGATGCCGGTGGTAGACCTTGGCACCCTGTTCATTCCCCAGTTTGTTAAGGAAAATGCCGGCGTAACCGTTGTATCGAAAGTTCCGCCTGCGCAGCAAAAGGGAGATACCCTTCAGTTGAATGCAAGTCAATTCAAAGTGAATCCAGATGCAACGACAGAAGACCTGATCAAGAAAATGCCAGGGATCACTGTTGACCGGGATGGAACGGTGACTGCGCAGGGCGAGCAGGTTCGTAAAGTGACCATCGACGGCCGCGACTTCTTTGGCGATGATGCAACAGCCGCACTTCGGAACCTCCCTTCTGACGTGGTTGATAAGATCCAGATCTTCGATCGTTTAAGCGATCAGGCCGCATTTACTGGTTTTGATGATGGCAACTCTCAAAAAGCACTCAACATCGTTACCAAATCAGGAATCAAGAATGGCCAGTTCGGCCGGATCTTCGCAGGGTATGGCACCGATGACAGGTATTCTGCCGGCGGTAACGTAAGCTTTTTCAAAGGAGACAGACGTCTTTCTTTCGTAGGTAATTTCAATAATATCAACCAGCAGAACTTTGCATCCCAGGATCTTCTCGGAGTTACCAGCAGCGGAAATAACCGCGGCGGAGGCAACTTTGGCGGCGGCGGTGGCGGCCGGGGCGGTGGCGGAGGTAACTTCGGCGGCGGCGGTGCAGGTGGTTTTGGCGGCGGCGGTAACAACTTTTCTGTTGGCCAGCAAAGCGGGATCAGCAAAACCAATTCTGTCGGCATAAACTTCTCCGACAAATACGGAAAGAAAGTCGACGTTCAAGCCAGCTATTTCTTTAATAACAGCACTACAACGAATGAAAGAATTGTAAGAAGTCAGCTGCCTGTTGACATCAAAACGCAGTTTACTGACCAGAACAGCCTTTCTACAACTACAAATAATAACCATCGTTTCAACATGCGGTTGGAGTACAGGATCGACTCCAGTAACTCGATCATCATTAATCCGAGCCTGAGTTTCCAGAATAACGAATCAGTTTCTCAATCGATCGGTAAAACGTACTACGGAGCGAATGATTCCCTCAATACCTCCGATAACCTCAGCCGCTCGAACCGCGACGGATACAATCTCAGAAACAACATCCTTTACCGTCACAACTTTAGAAAGAGAGGACGGACTTTTTCGCTGAATCTGAACACTACGTTCAATAAGAATAATGGCGAAAGTTTTAATAACGTAGCATACCGCTTCTTTGATTCAAACCCTCCGACCGATTCGCTACAGAACCAATACAGGGATAATCCGACAAGTGGCTATAACCTGTCTGCCAACGTTTCTTACACCGAACCGATCGGCAAGGGGCAGCTTCAGTTCAGCTATGCACCGTCTTACCAAAAGAATAAGGCCGACCAGCAGACGTTTGCCTATGAGCCGTTCACTGATAAATACTCCGTTTTTGATCCGGCGCTTTCAAACCGGTTTGACAATACGGTCACCACTCAGAATGGCGGCCTGACCTACCGCCTCGGCCAGTCGAGAGACAACCAGTTTTCAGTAGGGGTGAATTACCAGAATTCAAGGCTGCAGAGTGACCGGATCTATCCCACTCCAACACAGGTGGATCAGACGTTCAATAACTTCCTGCCAAACCTGATGTGGAGCAAAAGAATGAATGCAAAAAACAGCTTCCGGATCTTTTACCGTGCTAACGTGAACTTCCCTTCCGTTACACAACTGCAGGATGTTGTTGATATCAGCAACCCACTCCGCGTTTCAATGGGTAACCCGGGGCTGAAACAGTCTTACACGCATTTTGTGTCCGGAAGATATACATTCACCAATACGCAGAAAGGTCAAAGCTTCTTTGCAAACATTTTCCTTCAGACGGCGCAGGACTATATTACCAGCGCGATTTTTTCACCACGTCTTGGTGATTCAACAATCGCTCCCGGTACAGAACTTAAGAGAGGTTCCCAGCTGACAAAACCGGTAAACCTGGATGGCTACAAGAGCCTGAGCACTTTCTTTACGTACAGTATGCCGGTCAACTTTATCAAATCGACGATCAACCTGAATGCAGGCTTTACTTATAACAGGCTCCCGGGTTTGTTTAACCAGGACGAAACCGTTACCAACAACTTCGTTTATAGCGGTGGACTGGTTGTGGCGAGTAATATCAGCGAATATGTTGACTTCAACCTGTCTTATAATGCCCGGATCAATAACGCGAATACGACCACACAAGCAACGGGAGACAACAGCTATGTCAACCAGGCTGTAGGTGGCCAGGTAAATCTGTTATCGAAGAACGGATGGTTCATCCAGAACGATGTCATCTACCAGTCCAACACAGGTTTGGCGGAAGGATTGAATACAAATTTTGTATTGTGGAAT
>JBEVKW010000063.1:0-4590 GCA_040509495.1 Chitinophagaceae bacterium
AGTGGAGTGTCCCTGCGGTTGGGTGATCTCTTCAACATGGAACAGAACCGGAACGTGCTGCTCCCTGGCAATGCGTAAACCTTCGTCAAATGTTTCGCACATGCCGGCATAATCCCATCCCTTTACTTTATAAATGTGCAACCCATTGGTATTCTCTTCTTTCTTCAATCCGCTAAGGGCTTCTGAAATGGAGCCTTTGGTTGTCTGGTATTTTTTGGGAACGGATATGCCATAGCCGTCGTCCCAGACAAAGATCGCCAGAGGCACCTGGAGAACGCCGGCGGCGTTGACTGTTTCCCAGAAGTGCCCTTCCGAGGTAGAGGCATCGCCGATCGTACAAAAGCAAACCTCATTACCGTTATCAGAGAGTTCTTTTAATTCTTTCAATTCGGGTACGCGGCGGAATAGCCGGGACGCATAGGCGAGCCCCAGGGACCGGGGCATCTGGGCCGCTGTGGGAGCCATATCGCTTGCGGTATTGCGGCGGTTGGCGAGATCGAGCCATTCCCCGTTCTCATCTGTCAGTGGTGTGCAGAAGTGAGACACCATCTGCCGGCCGGCATTGTTCGGATCATTTTTAATGTCCGGGTCGGCATATAATTGGGAGAAAAAATGATCTACGGTTGATTGTCCGATCGCAAAATGAAAGGTCTGATCACGGTAATAACCGCTTCTGAAATCGCCGGGCTGGAAGAACTTGGCCATCGCTACCTGGGCGATCTCTTTCCCGTCGCCAAAAATGCCGAACTTAGCTTTTCCGGTCAATACTTCTTTTCGGGCTAAAAGACTGGCTTCCCGACTGATGCATGCTACGCGATAATCGCTGAGCACTTCTTCCCTGAATTTATCATAGGAGAATTTTGCATCTGCCGGCATCGTTAATGGAGTCGTATTTTCCATGCAGCAAAAATAGGGAGATTAGGGTCATTTGAGCCGCTCCCAAAAAATAGAGTGTTAACGCTGCAACCCTTGTTTGAAGTCTTTCATCTTTCCTGTACTTTTGAGGCCCTAACCCTTATGTATGAAGAAACTTTTTACCCTTGCAACATTGCTGATCGCGTTTTTTGTGGCCAGTGGACAATCCACGGGCGCAGCGCCTGAAGTGTTGAAGTTGAAAGAATCTGATCATAATTTCGGAGATATCCCACAGCATAAACCTGTTTATTACTATTTCGAAGTGACGAACAGCGGGTCTACACCTCTTAAGTTGGATAATGTACAGGCCTCTTGCGGATGCACCACCCCAGAATGGAGTAAGGACGCGATCGCCCCGGGAGCTTCCAGTAAAATTAAGGTCGGTTTTAATGCCGCCCTGGAAGGCCCTTTTACAAAAGATATCACCATCATTTACAATGGCAACCAAAGCAACAGGTTGACCATCCATGGCAACGTTTGGAAAGCCCCTGAAGGCGCCGCTCCTGCTAATGCATCCGTTCAGTTTTTAAAAAAGCAATCATTATAAATTACAAACCATGAAGAAGATCGCTCTTTTCGCAACAGCCTTATTTTTTAGCGTAGTAGTAATGGCGCAGGCTAAGCCAGATGACGTGGCAAAATTCAATACTGAGAACCACAACTTTGGCAAGATCAAACAGGGTACTCCCGTTACATACTATTTCGAGATCAAAAATATCGGCGATAAACCGCTGGTTATTGCCAACGCAAGCGCAAGCTGCGGTTGCACAGTGCCTGAAAAACCGGAACAGCCGATCGCTCCGGGCGGTACTGGAAAACTGAAAGTTGTTTTCAATGCAGGAGCTCTCGGTCCATTGAAAAAAGATGTTTATGTAACGTTCGCAGGTGTAGAGCAGGTTAAAACTGTTCATATCACAGGTGAAGTAGTTGCAGCCAACTAATCGCTTCAAACTAGTTAATCGCTTTTAACCAATAATTTCCCTTGCAGTTATCTGCAGGGGACTTTTTTTGGAGGATAAGGCTAAGCATTCGAGAATTCTAGCCCCTCGTCTCGGGAAAATATTCATCACACTGATCTCCTAAAACTTCCCCATTTGCCGTTGGCATTTATCAGCCTAAACTCATTTCCGGTTCCTTCCCCATCACTTATCCACAATCTTACTTTCAAGATATCTGATTCCCAATCTCTACCCTTTTCCGGCCCTTAACACGGCACGAAATTTCCACTGAAATGATCAATAACGTTTGCAATGAGCCACAACATACAACAGTCAGAGAAAGGATTTTCTCTGAGCGATCTGAAAGATTCAGTTACGAATTTTGTCCATAGCCAGCTTGACCGGCTGGAAAGAAATGTAGAACAACGGATACTGAATCCGATCAATAATTACCTGAAAACCCCGGAAGAGATCGACGCTGATCTCACCCAGCAGGTTAGTTTTCAACGGGTAGTAGTGAGCGTAGAGGTCGATGGATCATACGCCAAGTTAAAAGAGTACAAGGACGGTTACAATAACATACATGACCTTGGTCTAATCAACCAGGAATTTATGGAAGAGAACTACTAGTTATTATATAATTGAAGAATATAACATCTAGTAGTTACAGGGCAGCCAGTTAAATGGCTGCCCTTTCTTTATGAACGCGAATGCACACGAATGCACACGAATGAACGCGAATGGCCGCCAATGAGCACGAATGAGCACGCATAAAGTCGTACAGCCGCGAACATGTACATTCCCGCATAGAGGTATTTTCCAAGCCAGTCTGAGTCTATCGCGATTATTCGCGGCCATTGGCGCTCATTCGCGTTTTATGTACATTCGCGTTATGCTAAACATTTCTACCCGTGGCCAGGAAATGCCACCGTCACCCATCAGGAAATTGGTACCGTTTGCAGAAGCGGCTAAAAAGAAAGGAACCAAGGTATATCATTTGAATATTGGTCAGCCAGACATTGAAACCCCACCAGCGATCATGGACGCGGTGAAGCATGCGGACCTGAAGGTTTTGGAATACAGCCACAGCGCTGGGAATGAAAGCTACCGCCGTAAACTGGTAGAATATTACAAGAAAGTCGGCATCTCCGTTACGCATGATCAGATCATGATCACCACGGGCGGATCTGAAGCGATCCTCTTCGCATTTTTCACCTGCCTGAATCCGGGCGATGAAGTGATCATCCCTGAGCCCTTTTACGCTAATTATAATGGCTTTGCATGTACAGCCGGCGTTGAAGTAGTGCCTATCACTTCACACATCGAGACCGGCTTTGCCCTCCCTCCGATCGCTGACTTCGAGAAAGTGATCACTCCCAAAACAAAAGCGATCATCATCTGCAGCCCTAATAACCCGACCGGTTATCTCTATAGCCGTGAGGAAATGGAAGCCTTGAAAGATATCTGCCTCCGCCATGACCTTTACCTGTTCAGCGATGAGGCATACCGGGAATTCTGCTACGACGGCGAATATGTCAGCGCCATGCAACTCGAAGGAATGGAGCAACACGTTGTGTTGATGGACACGATCAGCAAACGTTATAGCGCCTGTGGTGCGAGGATTGGTGCCCTGGTGACTAAAAACAAGCAGGTATATGATGCGGCGATGAAATTCGCACAGGCCAGACTGAGCCCTCCCGGTCTCGCTCAGATCCTTGGTGAAGCTGCGGTAGATCTGCCAGACAGCTATTTTGATGGTCCGAAAAAAGAGTACCAGGCACGCCGTGATCTGTTAGTGTCACGCCTGAACGCCATGCCGGGTGTATTCTGCCCGAACCCGGGTGGAGCGTTTTATGCCATTGCGCGTCTGCCAATCGATGACGCTGATAAGTTCTGCCAGTGGTTGCTGGAAAGCTTCAGCTATAACGGCCAGACCGTAATGCTTGCACCTGCAACAGGGTTTTATGGAACACCGGGACTAGGAAAGAATGAAGTGCGCCTGGCTTATGTGCTGAACCTTGAGTCTATTGCAGGAGCCATGGATTGTCTGGAAAAAGCGTTGGAAGAATACCCTGGAAAAGTGAAAATTGAAGAAAAGAAACAGGCATTGGCCTGAAGTAAAATAGGTTGAATAAAAAATCCCCGGAGAGAATCTTCGGGGATTTTTCATGTATGCTCCTGAAAAAATAAGCGTTAATCGGGATGCTTTTCACTACAATGACCGTTGCGTAATAAATTCTTCGGCAAATGCCTTTATCTCATTACGCACCGCGCGAAAACTGTTCATTATATCAGCTTCAGTACCTGTAGCTTTCGCCGGATCCGGAAAGTTACAATGGACCTTTTCAGCCTGGCCGGGAAAGTATGGACATCGCTCCTTTGCATTATCACAAACCGTGATAATATGATCGAAAGCAATGCCGGTGTATTCATTGATATTATTGGAGGTATGATGGGAAATATCAATGCCATCTTCCTTCATGATCTCGATCGCACGGGGATTCACACCATGTGTTTCAACGCCTGCACTGTATATCTCCGCCCCGCCGTTTGAAAAATACCGTAGATACCCTTCTGCAATCTGGCTGCGGCAACTATTGCCCGTACATAGAACAAGAACTTTTATCATGTCTGTCAGTTAAAGGATAAGCTGGATCTGGTTTGAAAATACTGTTCCGGAACGATCAGCAACAATCAGGTCCGCAACAACTATTTTCTGCACTCGCAGGTTTTTCAG
>JBEVKW010000064.1:0-3302 GCA_040509495.1 Chitinophagaceae bacterium
TCTTCGCCTTCCTCCCTCTCACCTTATCCATCTGGTGTTTATGCAGATAGATCTGGAAGCCAATGTTCAGGGCAAAGCCTCCGGTTCCGGTGGCGCCATTATAATCGCTGTGGTCATACCCACCCAGAATATCAAGTGAGGCATTATCGCCGATAAAGACCGCCGCACCACCACCTACGAAGAAGTTGGTTCCGTTATTGGAAGTAGAGGAGCCATTGAATTTGGTCTTCGAGCTCAGGAAATTAAAATTGGTGTGAAGGATGGGACGCACCTGATCGTGACCAAAATAATAACGCAGGTATGGCCCGATGCCAAACGCTGTCGTTTTAACACTGCCGTTTTTAGAATAATTGAGATTTACATTTCCACCGAAGGCAAAGTTCTGAATAAAGAAAATACCGGCATTAGGGGTCAGACTGATCTCTGTATTACCAGAAGTATTTAACCTGAAGTTACCGCCAACCATCCAGTCGCCCCTTTCGGTTTGTGCATGAATGGCCGCAAAAGAAATTGCCAGTAAGAATGTGCTGAGTATACGTTTTTTCATGTTAGATGGTTTGTGTCAAAAGTAAGACAAACCTGACTAACATATCTATTATCCGGCAGCGAGTGGTTCTACTTCATAAACCGGGCTGAAGAGATACACCTTTTTCGTTTTGATCTCCACACAGCGAAAACGCTTGCGCAGCTTTTCTTTCTTTTGAAAGATCCGTCCATCTGTAGTGCGGAATACCGCGTCCATCGGCAATTCTTCCACAAGTCTTACTTTTTCTACACCGGTATCATACCTGCGTAGTACGCGCAGCAGTCCATCTTCCGCGCAGGTGCTGGCGGCAGGGTTTTGCAACGAGCGCATCAGCTCCTGCTCGATATCCTCCGGAAATACTTTATGCCGAAGAAAATCTGCCAGTAAGGCACTGTATACACTTTTCCATTCTTTGCCGTGGGAAAAGACCTTATTGCCGTATTGTTCAAATGTAAGCAGATGCGCCAGCTCGTGTAAAAGCGTGATCAGGAATGAAAATTTGTTCAGATTACCGTTGACGCTGATACGGTGATTATCTGCATGCGTGCGGTGCCGATAGTCGCCAAGAATACTTTTGCGTTCGCGGGCAACGGTAAGATGCACTTTATGCTCACGCAGAAAGATGAGCACCGGTTCATACGTGCCGGGTGGCAAATAATCCTGTAAACGTCCGATGGGTACCTCTTGCTTAGCCATTCTTTTTTTGCTTCAGAATACGCATCAGGGCAGTTACCTCTATGAAACTGTAAATACCATACAAGGCCATACAGCTAAAGATGGCCGGGCGGCTCACATTCTGGCCAGACATGACGATGTAAATAAGCGCCGCGATGGCGAGCACAAAAAACTTGATCACAAAACCGCTGTAAACGGCTCTTACAAATACGTTCGGGTTACTTGATCTGAAACTTCGCTGTGTGATCAGCACAGAGAGAAGGGAGACGGCGCAGATCAGCATATTACCAACGATGAGCACCTCGTGTTCAATTCCTTTTTTTGCCAGCCATGACTTTGCAGCAATAAAAAAACCATTCAGAAGAATAAAAACGATGAGTAGAGGGAGATAGCTTTTCCGCTTATTTTGGTCCATTCTTTTTTGTATTACCGGTTTCCCGTATCAGTTTGTAAAAAAATCCAACCAGGATAAGCAAAGGTAATGCAATGGAAAGTAATGGGAAGATATGCAGCCAGTGATCGGCTTTATATCCCAAAAAAAGCCCTGCGCCTATGGACACCAGCATTTCGGTGCCCAAGGCGACATATTTTACGATACTGTTATTCTTTAAATTACTGGAGGGCGAGTTTTTCTTTTCCATTTTTAAGGCTCACGTTGCCGATTTCGATGGATTCTGCTGTAGCCGCACCCATGTGGCACTGACCGTTGAAGGTTGCAGAAGGCTCTACCTGCAATTTACCTGCATAAAGATTTCCATTCACCAGGGAATCACCGCGCAATTGCAACAGATCCTTTGCTTTTACATTTCCGGTTACTTTGCCGATAATGTCAGCCTGGTTTCCGGTAATATCACCTTCCACTACACCATTGGCTCCTACCACCACTTTCGCAGTGCTCGAAATATTGCCGATGATAGTGCCATCGATGCGGAGATCGCTGTTACTGCTGATATCGCCTTTCAGGGTTGTGCCGGCACCAATGAGCGTAGTGCCATTACCGGTAGATTTTTCGGTCTGCATTTCGGTTTTGTTTTTAGCGTTAAACATAGATATTGATTTATGATACGAGCAAACTGGATTTCAAGATAGAAAGTAAAAAGTCAAAACTGAAATTAAAAACACCCGTTATCTAACGCGTTTTTACGCGGAAGATTTTTTTATTTTTACTTTTAATGTTTAATTAATGTTCTCAATCATCAGATAATTCATCTTTCGGTACCTGTAATTGCATGGTATCCAGGACCACAGAAGCATCCCCTCTCAACACTTTCTTCAGATTGTCATTGAACTTCGACTGGTAGTTCACCACTTTTTCCAGGGAGTCTACGCGATATTTCATCTGCCGGTATTCCCGCCCCACCTTCAGGTCGTCATATCCCGGGATATAATATTTTAGCGGTGTAAAAACGATCAGCGCTACTGTAAGCCCGACCAGCACAACAAATATTGTGCTCAAACCGATGTAAACGCTAAGTCTGGATAACTTGAATGTCACCACCTCCTCATACGTATCATCATTCATTACAACCAGCCTGTAGCGGTTCCGAAGCCTTTGCAGGGTCGACTCAGTGCCTCCTGCATCCAGTTTTGCCATATTTGAATTTTAAAAGACGCTTAAAGGTAAGGAATGGGGGTTACTTTTGCCAGTATGTGAGCAGCTTTCGTGTTGAACAGACAGTGGACAGCAGACAGGGAACTGCAGGCCGTTCACCGGAAGCGAATAATCAAATAAAGGTGCAGTTCTTTCAGCCCGTGACGGGTTGTAACCAGCACAGGAACCGGCCCCGGCCCCCGCACTGCGGCCCGTGATCCGAAACAGCAAAAAAACAACCCCGATCCTATACTAAATAACCTGAATTTCAGTTATTAATAATTCACTTTACCAGACATGGCCTTAGCGCGATATATAACTTTTATTTCATTTCTGCTTCTGTTCCTGTTCCAGGCTGCGCCGACCTGTTTTGCACAAATGGGTTTCAGCTTTGACATTGATAAGCCGAAAGAGTTTGAGAACAGAAAACTTAAATCAGAAAAAACGCCCACTGACAAAAAGATCAAAGCACCACGCCGTTTTATCCAGAACACTGTCACGCACTACAAC
>JBEVKW010000065.1:0-7592 GCA_040509495.1 Chitinophagaceae bacterium
TATTAATGTTTGAGCGTGAATGTAACTGTTGCCGGTGGCAGACCAGTGCTGATCGTTACCTGTTGTGATAATACCAGGTTGGTTGCATTCAATGTTACGATGTTGAAATCAGTTGATCCTCCCGGGAACAATACTACGGACGAACGAAGAACTGCACCGTTGCTGATCAGTTCCCAACTGAAAGATCCTGTTTGCGGCGCGCCTGTATCGCATTTTGTTGGCCCTTCATCCACAACTCCTGCTCCGGATGTCGATGTGCCTGAAGACGCTGAAAAAGAAAGCAGGTTATCCTTTACGCAGGCATTGATCTGAGAAGAAATATCTCCGAGGGGTGCGGCTTCTGCTTTGTCGAACTTCCAGCTTGATTTAACAAGTAATTCAGTTTTTGTTTCTGAAGGATTCTCTTCATCATCGTCATCTTTGCTGCAACCTGGCAGCACAGTGGCGAATAACGCGGTCAGCAAAGCAAAGGATAAGAGGTGTTTTTTCATATAATCTGATTGAAACGTAAAAATAATCTCCCGTTCAGGCGGTTGCAAGGTAGAAATACGAAAAAAAAGCAAAGTATTTACGCTTGTAGCTCATATCGGCAAATAATTTGCTTCAATCGAATTTGTATTTTGTGTCACCATAAATCAAGCCAATGTTAAAAACCGCAGAAGATATCCGCCAGCTAAATGAAAGGATCGGGCAGGCCGGACAGTTTACTGATAAATTAAGAGAAGAAGTGGGTCATGTGATCGTTGGGCAAAGTCATATGCTCGACCGGTTGCTGATTGGTCTGCTGAGCAATGGCCACGTCTTGCTGGAAGGTGTGCCTGGGCTGGCGAAAACGCTTACGATCAAATCCCTGTCGCAGGCAATACATGCCAATTTCAGCCGCATCCAATTCACTCCTGATCTGCTTCCTGCGGATGTGATCGGTACACTTATCTATAACCAGCAACGCAATGATTTTGTAGTCCGCAAAGGACCCATCTTCACCAATTTCCTTCTCGCAGATGAGATCAACCGTGCTCCGGCAAAAGTACAGTCTGCCTTGCTGGAAGCGATGCAGGAAAGACAGGTAACGATTGGCGACACAACCTATAAACTGGATGATCCGTTCCTCGTACTGGCCACGCAAAACCCGCTGGAGCAGGAAGGCACTTATCCGCTTCCGGAAGCGCAGGTGGATCGTTTTATCATGAAGGTGATCGTCGGATACCCGAAAATGCACGAAGAGCAAATGATCATCCGTCAGAATGTGCAGGGGCTGAAAACTGATCCGGTAAAGCCTGTCGTAACCATCCAGGAAGTCAAAAATGCCAAAGACCTTACGCGCCAGGTGTACATGGATGAAAAGATCGAGCAATACATTCTCGATATCGTTTTTGCCACACGCACGCCCGAAAAATA
Source organism: Chitinophagaceae bacterium (assembly GCA_040509495.1). GTDB lineage: Bacteria > Bacteroidota > Bacteroidia > Chitinophagales > Chitinophagaceae > Terrimonas_A. Next base: position 1,399 of record JBEVKW010000065.1, read on the forward strand.
CCAGCTCGAAAAACTCAAACCCCTGATCTCTTACGGCGGCTCACCACGTGCGAGCATCAACTTGGCCCTTGCCGGCAAAGCCCAGGCCTTTCTCAATAAACGCGGTTTCGTCATTCCCGAAGATATCCGCAGCATCTGCAATGATGTTCTGCGTCATCGCATTGGTCTTACATACGAAGCAGAAGCAGAAAATGTGAAAGTGGAAGATGTGATTGAGGAGATTTTGAAGAAGGTGAATGTGCCGTAGAGAGTGATGGCAGATGGAAGATGGCCGATGGCCGAAGGGAAGAAACTGATCATTGAAATCATTTTTCTTATTCAACATTTTAAATCACTGTATATGTCTAATTATAGAAGCCTGGATGCGTGGAGGAAGTCAATGTTGTTGGTGAAGGAAGTGTATTAGCTCGTAAGGTCTTTTCCGAGGGAAGAGTTGTTTGGACTTAGTTCTCAAATGAAAAGGGCGGCAGTTTCAGTGCCATCGAATATTGCAGAAGGGATAGGACGGAACTATAAGAAAGACACGATCCAGTTTTTACATATAGCACGAGGTTCGCTGTACGAATTAGAAACCTTGGTATGTGTCAGCGAAATGTTAGGACTATCTGAAATTGAAAATTTGCAAGAAGTATTTAAGTTGATAAAAGACAGTCAGCAATTGGTAAATGGCTTAATCGGACGTTATGAAAAGGCTGATTTGAAATGATCATTAAATTATTAATTAACCGTTGTAAAGATTGACTTTCGGCCATCGGCCATCGGTCATCCGCCATCGGTCAACAAACAAATGCTAACAACCACTGAAATACTAAAAAAAGTTCGCTCACTCGAGATCAAAAGCAAAAAGCTTGCAAGTGATCTTTTTACGGGTGAGTATCATAGTGCGTTCAAGGGGAAGGGAATGTCATTTAAGGAGGTGAGGGAGTATTCCGCAGGGGATGATATACGGTTTATTGACTGGAATGTATCGGCCAGGTTTGGGCATCCGTTCAGTAAGGTGTTCGAGGAGGAGAGGGAACTGACGGTGATGCTGCTGGTGGATATCAGTGCGAGTTCGCAGTTTGGAACGGTGCATGCAACAAAAAGGGATCTGATCACGGAACTGGGAGCGGTGTTGAGTTTTTCGGCGGTAAATAATGGAGATAAGATAGGGGTGATATTTTATAGTGACAGGGTGGAGGCGTATCTTCCTCCCAAGAAAGGACGCCAGCAGGCCTTGTATATCGTGAGAGAATTGTTGAGTAAGGAACCAAAGGGGAAAGGGACTGATCTAAGTGTTGCCCTGCGGTATTTCAATAATTCAACGAAGCAGAAAAGCATTGCCTTTGTGCTGAGTGATTTTATTGATGCGAATTATGAAGATTCGCTAAGGATCGCAGCGAAGAAACATGACGTGATAGGAATAAAAGTGTATGACCGGATGGACATGAAATTGCCGGATGCCGGATTACTGCAGGTACAGGATGCAGAATCCGGAACGATGAAATGGATAGACAGCGGTAATGCATTCGTCCGGGAAAGCTATCAGCAGGAATTTTTCAGGATCACGGAATACAGTACACAGACATTTAAAAAAGCCGGAAGTGATCTGTTGCATTTACAGACTGGCGAAGATTACGTAAAAGTGTTGCAACGGTTTTTCTTAAGCCGTAACAAGTGAACCACCATTTCAATGACGAGAACGTTTTGTTATAGAACCATATTTTATCTGATCGCACTACTGCTGCCCGGTATAGTCGCAGCCCAGAGACAGACTGTCGTAAGTGCAACAGTGGATCGTTCGCAGATCCTCATCGGTGAAAGGATACAACTTACCCTGAAGGCAGATATACCGGAAACCCAACCAATCCGCTTTTTTCAGCTTGACACTATCCCGCATTTCGAATTCATTGATCTGGGCAAGATAGACACAACCAATACAGGCAGTGGTACCACCCTGTCTCAAAAGATCCAGATCACCAGTTTCGATTCAGGTCATTGGGTGATCCCTGCCTTTCCGCTGGGAGAAGCTGTGCTCACCGATTCAATACCTGTGGATGTTGGGTTCTCCTCTTTTGATCCCCAGCAGCCATACCATGATGTAAAAGATATCCTGGAAGTTCACCCGGTAGAAGAAAAGTCTTCCAGGTTATGGATCTATATTGCCGGCGCCGTACTGCTGCTGGTCCTGCTGTTTGTTCTGCTTAGAAAACCAAAGAAGGTACAGCCCAACGCTGCAGTGTTGCCGGTAGACCCGTACAGGCTTGCAATGGATCAACTGGAAAAGATCAGGAAGGAAAAACTTACAGCGAAAGCATATTATTCAGGGCTGACAGATGTGTTCCGGGTATATATAGAGAAGCGAAAAGGAATTCATTCCCTGCAGCAAACAACGGGTGATCTCGTGGTGCAATTGAAGAGTGCGGAGCTGCAACCAGACCTGTACAAAGAATTAGCTGAAACTTTGCAGTTAAGTGATTTTGTGAAATTCGCACGTTATGAAACAAACGCTGCGGATGATAATCGCGCATTTGATACGATCAGAAAAACAATTGAATATATCGAGCAAACAGTGAAACCTGTTGCTGCAACAGCAACGAATGCATCCTGATTGCCGCAAGACGATGATACATGTTATATGACTGGATGAAAAATATGGATTTTGCCTATCCCTGGGTGTTCGCCTTTTTTATACTGGTGCCGTTGATGATATACTGGTACCGGAAAAAGTATGATACCCGGCAGGGATCTGTGCGTGTATCTTCTGCCCAGGCATTTGGTGCATCGTCGATTAAAGTATATCTGCGGCATGTACCGTTTATTTTGCGCATACTTACGGTAGTTGCATTGATCATTGCACTTGCCAGGCCCCAAAAGCGGAATGATCAGCAGCAGACAATCGGCGAAGGGATCGATATTGTGCTTTGCATGGATGTGAGCGGAAGCATGGGCTCCCGGGATATACAGCCTTCCAGAATGGAAGTGGCGAAAGAGGTGGCGGAAGAATTTGTGAGAAGCCGGCCTGTTGACAGGATCGGGCTGGTCATATTTTCCGGAGAAAGCTTTACGCAATGTCCGATCACAACAGACCGTAATACATTGATCCGGCAGATCCAGACGCTGGAAAGTCGCCGTTTCCTGAAAGATGGAACGGTGATCGGGGAGGGACTTGCTACGGCAGTTGGGCGGCTTTCCGAGAGCAAAGCCAAAAGCCGCGTGATCATCTTACTTACGGATGGCAAGGAAGATGCCCCGGATTCCAGGCTGATAGATCCTGTGACCGCGCTGGAGATCGCCAAAACGCACCAGGTGAAAGTATACTCGATCGGTATGGGAGCCATCCCGTCAAGCATTGTCGAGATCACCGGGCATGAAGGAACGCAGAACCGCAATCCTGCTATGGACTTCATTGATGAAGACCTGCTTCGCAGGATCGCTACTGAAACAGGCGGTCGCTACTTCCGCGCAAAGGACAAAGAAGCCCTGCAGAATATTTACAAACAGATAGACCAGATGGAACGTTCAAAAGTAGAAATGACCTCCTACAAACGTTTCCGGGAATTATTCCTTCCATTTGTTCTCGCCGCCGTAGCTTTTCTCTTCCTGGAGATCGTACTCAGGATCACCTGGCTGAAAAAGTTTCCCTGATGAGCGGGAGAATACGGACATTCGTGTTGCATGAAAGCATTAGTGTACAAATCAACGGGTAGTTGGTATAACGTAAAAGATGAATCCGGCAAATGGTATAATGCCCGGATCAAAGGGATATTCAAGATAGATGATATCACCAGCACCAATCCTGTAGCCGTAGGCGATGAAGTGATGATCGAGCCTGAAGACGAAAAAGAGAATACCGCTATGATCGTTGATATAGGGCAGCGAAGGAATTATATCAACCGTCAGTCCCCCAGGGCAAAACACCAGCACCATATCATTGCAGCCAATCTTGATCAGTCATTACTGGTTGCAACTTTAAGAGAACCCCGTACTTCACAGGGGTTTATCGACAGGTTTCTTGTTGCTTCGGAAATGTATCATGTAAAGCCATTGATCATCTTCAATAAAGCTGATCTGTACAGGACTAAAGAGCAGGAGCAGTTTGCCGGACTGCAAAAAATGTATGCAGATGTTGGCTACAATGTGTTTCTCACGAGTACGAAAGAAGGGATGGGGATAGAACCGCTGCGTGATGCTTTAGTGGGTAAGACCAGTCTGATCAGTGGTCATAGCGGCGTAGGTAAATCAACCTTGCTGAACTCCTTTCTTCCAAACCTTGGTTTGCGTACGCAGGAAGTAAGCAACTGGAGTGGAAAGGGAATGCATACCACAACATTTGCCGAAATGTATGACATGCCTGAAGGTGGAAGGATCATTGACACTCCCGGAATGCGCGAGTTTGGATTGGTAGATATTACCAAACAGGAACTGTCTCATTATTTCCCGGAAATGCGCGACAGGTTGAATGATTGCCAGTTCAATAATTGCCTGCATCTGAACGAGCCTGGCTGTGCCATCAAACAAGCCACGGCCGATGGAATTATTCATGAAGACCGGTACGTGAGCTATGCGACGATACTGGAGTCAATTGGGCAGAAAAGTTATTAAGGTCAAAAGTCAAAAGTAAAAAGGCTCCTTCGCAATAAGCATTTACGCTTCGCGGAGGAATTTTTTTACTTTTGACTTTTTACTTCTTACTTATCACGCAGCAATCTCCTGCTTCATCAGTTTCCCCGCCAGTATACGCGCTACTTCAACTGCAGCATCGTTTTCTTTTTCGCCTGCTCCGGTTGTTTTAGTTGGGAATACAGAGATGCCATTGTAAATGTTGTAATGAAGCGTGAGTATAGATCTTTTGAACTTGAAATCCCAGTTGATAGAATCAAACTCGTCTTCTTTGTTGAGGAATTTAATGCGAAGGTCCTGGTTAAGAATACCAGCGGCCTGGTAAAAGAGACTTAAAGTGCCATCGTCGGCGATCACTGCTTCTGTGCAGCCAAGATCAGTTCGTAGGGTAACGGTCATAGTAAAAAAATTGAAGGTTTAATGGTTTTACTATAAGACCTGGATTGCAGCCTAATCGCTGCTATTCGAATGTTAACTTTTGAACTTCTTTGCTTTCCGTGCAGCTTTTTCTGCATCCGGATCTCCGCTCACCAATTTTTCTGCGCCAACGTTCTTTCCGTTGGTCGGGCAACCCGATTTATTCGACCTGAACAAACTGCACGAAGTGGCCATCGTCATAAAACAAATAAGTGCGAAGATGGCGAGAAGGTTTTTCATGCGTTTTGTATTAACAGCACTAAAATAATTCATATTCCTGGGGTGTGGTATAGTAAAAATACGGTTTTGTGATGGGTTTATTGAGGATGAAGGGATTGTAATATTAACTTTCTGTGACGGAGCTGATTTTAAGCTTAAGCGGGATAGCAAGGTGCCAGCGACTGAGTTACCCTGCATTCGGCTGGCGTAGGAGTATCGCAGAGAACGCAAAGAACCGCAGAGCGCGCAAAGAGAACGCAAGGGGCGCTAAGTTTTTCTTTGCGCGCTCTGCGGTTCTTTGCGTTCTCTGCGATACTCCTACGCCGTAGCCGCTCATCTTATTCTACATCCGTCTTGAACCAGATGGAGTATTTCACATAATTATTAGCGATCCGGTTGATCTCTCCGTTGATCAGCTCCTGCGAGATATCCTTTACCTTTTTAGCGGGTACACCCGCATAGATACTTCCCGGTTCGCAGACCGTATTTTCCAGTACTACCGCTCCCGCAGCAATGATCGTATTGCTGTGAACGACGACATTGTCCATTACGATCGCGCCCATTCCGATCAGCACATTATCATGCAGCGTACAGCCATGTACGATCGCGTGATGACCTATCGATACATTATTCCCGATCGTGGTGCCATATTTCTGATAAGTGCAATGGATACAAGCGCCATCCTGCACATTTACCTTATTTCCCAGCTTAATAAAATTCACATCACCCCTGATCACGGAATTGAACCAGAAACTGCATTCATCACCCGTCTGCACATCACCAACGATCGTGGCATTAGGAGCAATAAAACAGTTATTACCAAATTGCGGAAGTTTGTTTTCTACGGGAAGAATAAGCGCCATATAGAGAGGGGTTTTAAAGCGGGAAGATAATGATTTTCGATGGCCGATGACCAGTGATGGAGGGCCGATGACAGATGGCGGATGGCCGAGCTC
>JBEVKW010000066.1:0-13544 GCA_040509495.1 Chitinophagaceae bacterium
CCGTTGACCGTTGACCGTTGACCGTTACAAATTAAAAGAGTGGGGTTATCGTTTTTAAGCGATAACCCCACTCTTTTAATTTGTATAAGAATATCAAATATATTACACCTCGGTTGAATTCCGGACAACGCACAACGGACAACGAACAACGAACTTACGCTTTCATCGCATACATAACTATATTCATCCCAAACTTCGTATTGTCTTCCGCCATAAAGCGCTTGTTGCGGAAATCATAATCCCATTCGCAGCCATAATCTTTGTTGCTGTATAATACGGCGATGCGGCCGTTGATTTCTATCGCCTTCAGGTAGTCATGGATCAGATCATCACCCCAGCCATTTAATTCAAAGGAAGTTGGTGGAGGGCCTTTTTCAAATTGAAAGAAGGACCGGTACAATTCATGATCATTCGGGATCTTCTTCAATGCCTGCGGACCGAATGTTGAAGCCATCTGCGCTTCAAATGACTTTGCAAATAATCCGTCTATATCATGATTGCAATCATCTACAAACACAAACCCTCCATTCTCTATATACTTTTTGAAGTAAGCATTTTCCTTCGTACTGAACTGGACCAGTTTGTGGCCGCTGAGATAAGAAAACGGTGACAGGAACAGTTCTTCGCTATCCAGATCCACGATCCGTTCCTGCTGGTTGACCGGGATGGTGGTGTATTCGATCAGTGAGTTCAACAAATTCGTCGGCATACGCTGATCTGTATCCCAGTCACCGGAATGATAACGCAATCTCGAAAAAGTAAAACGTCTGCTTTTGATCATAAACTGCTATACCCTGATCGCCTAAGATAGTACATCATCTGATACACCGCTCATTCCCCTCCTGTGAATTTCATATTTTTCATTATATAATGTTTACACATCAAAAAAGCCCGATTTTTATTCAAATAGCAAAAGAAATCAAGCTGAATAACGTCAAAATGATCGAACTTGGAACGCATCGACAGGGAAAGGCCGATGGTAGTGTTAAGTTCAGTAGTTTAAAAGTTGAAATGTTTTAGCGTGTCATCGTTCGTATCGCATCCGGGCTATGTACGTTGAAACCTTTGAACATTAAAACAGGTAAGTGCCCCGAGCCGTCCGGCCTTTTCCGTTTCACTTTTTTAAAATAAACTGCTTTGGAACTGACAGCATCAAAGGTGGAAGACTTATTACAAAAGGTATCTTCACTAAAGCGTGAGATACAGAAAGTGATCGTTGGACAGGACATTGTTCTGGAAGAAATACTGGTAGCTCTTCTTGCCGGCGGCCATTGCCTGCTGGAAGGAGTTCCTGGTCTGGCAAAAACGCTGATGGTGCGTACACTCTCGCAAGCGCTGCATCTGCCTTTCCGCCGCATCCAGTTCACACCCGACCTGATGCCTACTGATATCATTGGCACTGAAATACTGGAAGATGATGCTACAACCGGCAAACGCGTTTTCACTTTCACCAAAGGCCCCATCTTTGCCAATATACTTCTGGCAGATGAGATCAACCGCACGCCACCCAAAACGCAGTCCGCCTTGCTCGAAGCCATGCAGGAGTTCGAGGTAACATACGCAGGTAAAACATACCAGCTCGACAGGCCATTCTTCATTCTTGCAACGCAAAATCCGATCGAACAGGCAGGTACGTATCCTTTGCCGGAAGCACAGCTCGATCGTTTTCTTTTATATGTGAAGATCGGCTACCCTACTGAGCAGGAAGAAATACAGATTCTGACCAACACTACAGGCACAAAAAAAGCAACTGTTAACGCGATCGTAAACGGAGCGGAGATCAGGCAGTTGCAATCACTGGTAAGGGAAGTGACGATCAATGATGATCTCACCACTTATGCCGGCAAACTGATCCGTGCCACCAGGCCTGATACGACCCCCGTTCCATTTGTAAAAGAATGGGTAAGATGGGGTGCCGGCCCACGCGCCGGACAAGCGCTGATCCTCACCGCAAAAGCACGGGCCTTATTGCATGGCCGCTATGCAGCAACCATGGACGATATCCAAACAATGGCATATCCTGTACTTCGGCACCGCGTACTGATGAACTTCAAAGCAGAAGCAGAAGGCATCAGTTCAGATAAAGTAACGGAAGAATTGATCAAGGCCATTGAAAGACCGAAGACGCTTTAAAAAGTTTGAAGCCTGACAGTTTAAAGGTGTCAACGTATATCACCTGATTCGCGACAGACACCTAAATATTTCCAACTATGGTACAGTTAAACGTTAAACTTTGAAACCATTGAATTTTTAAACTCAGTACCTATCGATGCCGCTACTGGAACCCCACATACTCTCCTCGATCAAAAACCTTTCACTCGCTGCCAAAACAACGATTGATGGTTTCATGAGCGGCGCCAATAAAAGCTCCGTGAAGGGAACAGGTATGGAGTTCAGCCAGTACCGGACGTATATGCCGGGAGATGATCTTCGCTGGATGGATTGGAAAATGTTTGCCCGCAGCGACCGCTATTATATCCGTGAGTCTGAAACAGAAACCAATATAAGCGTACGGTTGCTTATCGACGCTAGTGCCTCCATGGATCACCGCGATGGCGACTATTCCAAAATGGAATATGCCAGGTATCTCGCCGCAAGCCTCGCTTATCTTGCCAACATGCAGGGAGATGCAGTCGGGATGTATACACTTACCGAAGGCGGAATCTTTTCGCTCGCGGCAAGACAGGGCTTTCAAAACCTGAACAGGTTATTCTATGCGCTTGAACAGGCTGGACCAAAAGGAAAATTCACCCACCCCATTCACTATAAAGACATTTATACAGGGGGTAGGAAAAAAGAGCTGCTGATCTTCATTACAGATATGTACCAGGAGAAGGATGAAATGTATAAACTCCTTGACCTGCTGAATGCATTACGCCATGAGATCATCGTGCTCCAGATCATGGGAAGAAATGAAATGGAGATGGATTACAAAGGCTATACGACACTCGAAGACATGGAAACAGGAGCAACGGTTGAGATCAGCCCCGGTGCGTCGAACACATATACCGATATACTGAACAAACACCTCGAAGGAATCAGGAATGAATTGTTATCGAAACATATATATCACCGGCTACTGATAATGGATCAGCCTATTGATGAAGCCCTTCGTGATTTTTTATATAAACGCAGCAAAGGATATTGATCATCCTTTCTGCAAAAATGATTAGTAAGCTTGTTTCAATTATTCAACCCCATAGCATTACTGGCGGCTGCAGCGGTGATCATTCCGGTGCTGATACACCTGTGGAATAAGCGCAAGGGGAAAACATTGAAAGTTGGAAGCATCTCCTTGCTTAAGGAAAATAACAAAACAAGTTCGCGGAATATAAAGATCACCGACTGGCCATTACTTCTATTAAGATGCCTGCTCCTGCTATTGATCGCAACGCTTCTCGCAAAACCTTTCTGGCAAAACAAACCTGGAAAGAATAAAGGCGGCTGGATCGTGGTCAGGGATCACGAACTCTCGATTGCGTATCAGCAACAGCGGCCGTTGATCGATTCTCTGGTTCAACGGGGGTTTGAGATACATGCCCTCTCCCCGCAGAGCGATCTCCTCAGCCTGGATGATACATCGCTTTATCAATCAACAGTGCGGCCAGAGCTGAACTACTGGTCTTATATTCATCATCTCGACGGCACACTGCCTGATGCTTTTCCTGTTTATATGATCGCCGATCTATCTGCTGATCATTTTACAGGTAAACGTCCATCAACCAACCTCAACCTGCAGCTTGTCAGCATTGATCAACTGAAAAAAACGGATACAACGGAAGCCGGCGCTTATATCGATACTGACGGGCAATTCATATCGATGAATAAGATCAGTACCAATTCCGGCAATTATTATGAAAGTGCGGCGGCGTTGCCCACCTCTGTTACAGATACGAACAGCACGATCAATATCGGCATTTATGCAGGCTCCAATACCGCGGACGCAACATACTTACGCGCGGCGCTTGAGGCGATATCCAGTTATACCGGTCGCCCTATAGCTATCAATGGGCCGGAAGCCCCAAACTCCCGGCAGCTGATCTTCTGGTTACAGGATACCGAACCCGGCGACAAGATCCTTTACTCACTCGTCAATGGTGGAACCTTGTTCAGGTATGCTAACACAGACTCATCCCTGGTAAAGATCTCTTCGCCCGCCAATACCGGCTCATCCATCCTTGATGGCAACGATGCTGACCATTTCTATCAGTATGCATCCAATCCATCTAAAGGAACATCACTATGGAAACTCGCCAATGGCGCGCCGATTCTGAGTACAACGAGCAACGCCGGAAAAAAGATCATTTATTTCAATAGCCGCCTCAATCCTCAATGGACTGATATGGTCTGGACTGAAAGCCTGGCGCGTTTGTTATTACCGATCGTTTTGCCGGCTCCAGATAATACCGGAACAGATCTTCGCCTGATCTCTGCAGAACAGGCTACACCGCATCGTATTCAGGGAAAACAAAACGGCAGATCTGACGAAGCCGGTTTCCTGCACAGAACCGATCTGTCTTTCGCGTTATGGATCACTACTTTCCTGGTATTTGCCCTGGAGAGAGTCATTGCTCACCGTCAACCCAAAGAGAAAAATGCCTGAGCAAAACGGTCATCATATCATCGACAAACTCAGAAGCAAATGGCAGGGTAATTACCTGGCTGGCGCGCTGCTCTGGGGATTGACCCTATCGGCACTGCTATCTACTTTGCTGAACATTTTTGCCAATATCAGCTGGTGGTCACTGGCGCCGATCGCAGCTGTATCTGTAGCGATCGTCTACTGGTTGAGGCCATTCAAACGACTGTCCAACGAACACATCACCAGTTTTCTCAACCGCAATTATCCGCAACTGGAAGAGAGTAGCCAGCTCTTGCTCTTACCTGCTGACTCGCTCAGCTTACTGCAGCAACTACAAAAACAAAAAGTAGAAAAAGCGATCGGTGCTATTCCAGCACCAAAAGACATGCTTGCACCGCTGAAAAAAGCAGGTCTGGCATTTGCATCGGCTCTCGTCGTCTGCGCCATGGCGATAACTGCCCAGGCACACTTCTTCAACAATACCGGTGCAGATACGTCCGTAAGCATATCAACTCCGGAAAAAATAAAAGAGATCATCCCGCCGGGAATCAGTACGTTTTCAGTATTGGTTTCGCCCCCCGCATATACAAAAATGCCCAAACGTACACAGGAACAATTTTCATTAAAGGTGGAAGATGGAAGCCAGGTCCGCTGGCTGATAAAAACAAAGGGAGATATAGATACTGTCCGTCTTCGCTTTAACAATAAAGAAAGTGTTCTTTTTAAAAGAGCGGGCGATAATGACGAATGGCAATTGGACAGAACCATAAAGGAGTCGGGATTCTATCAAATAGAACTGGGAGGAAACAGTTCGGCCTTGTATACACTTGAAGTGATCCATGATCAGCCAGCGAACATCCGTATCATTTCCCCACAGCAATACACAACGATCGAACCAGGACGTAAACCTGTCAGCAACCTTCGTGTACAGATCACCGATGACTATGGTATTATCAATGCACAGATCATTGCCACAAAAGCCAGTGGAAAAGGAGAAAGCGTAAGTTTCAAAGAACAACAGCTAAGTTTCCCTGTACAATTCAATGGGCAAAAGAATGTAGAAACTTCCAAACTGATCGATCTCGCTTCAATGGGATTACAGGGCGGTGATGAATTGTATTTCTATATCAAAGCGGCAGATAACCACGGACAGGAAAGCCGTTCCGACATGTATTTCATTTCCCTGCCGGATACCGCTGAATTGCTAAGCATGTCAGGAATGGAATCAGGTGTTGATCAGTTTCCGGAGTATTTCCGAAGCCAGCGCCAGATCATCATGGATACGGAGAAGTTGCTGAAAGAGCAGTCTTCGATCAGTAAAGACACATTTAATGTGCGCAGTAATCAGCTCGGTATCGAGCAAAAATTACTTCGCCTTCGTTACGGAAAATTCCTGGGAGAAGAAAATGAAAGCGGCGGTGAAGGCCATAGCCCTGATGATGGTCATGATCACGGTCATGATGCGGGTGAAGAACCTGCTTATGGCGATGTTCAATCAATGATCGATCAGTATGCGCACAAACACGATAATGCAGAAGATGCCACTTTCTTCGAGCCGGCTCAAAAAGCGCAGTTAAAAGCGATCCTTACGGAAATGTGGAACAGCGAGCTGAAGCTGCGGACGTATATCGCTGCAGAAGCTCTTCCTTATCAGTACAAGGCCTTGCGTCTACTGAAAGATCTGCAGCAGAAGTCGAGAGCATACGTCAGTAAAACGTCTATCAAAATGCCTCCGCTGAAACCGGAAAAAAGGCTGACGGCTAATCTGGAGAAAATTGTACCTCCCAATATTCCGGCAAAGCAAACAGCAGAAGACAAACGATTGGACCAACTGAGAAATGCAGTGAAGGCACTCGAATTGCTGAAGCAGCAAAAACAATTGCCGATCGAAGATCAGCAGAACCTGCTGGCCGCAGAAAGAGCCATCAGCGAAAAAGCAATTGCTCAACCCGGTATATTCCTTCCGGCATTAAGCGCTGCCAGAACGATTATCAGCTCACCTGCATCTGCAACAAAACAGGACATTCTCTTAACACAAAAAGCCTTGCAGCAGATCATCAAAACTGACAGGCAGCTGCCGCAGAAAAGCAACAGCAGACCGGGAAGCCTGTCCGATCATTACTTTAAAAAACTGAACCCGTAACGATGAAGCAGGAACATATCGTTATCATATTATCCACGCTGCTTCTTTTATTTCTTATATGGAAAGAAATAAAACGGCTGAACCGCTCGCGGCTGGCATTGCGGATCATCCTGTCTGTGATCGCTGTTATATCGCTTGCCCTTCTTTTTATTCCCGTCACCTTCACGGCAAAATCAGCCGATGGATCATCTAAGAAAATCATCCTCGTTACTGCGGGTGCAGGGAGTGAACCAGACTCACTCAGCCGGTATAAACATATCACTACAGATCTTAGAAACAGTTCTGCCAATGTAGAATTCATTCCGGATCTGTCCATCTATATAGCAGGACATGCTAACGATATCAGTTCAATTCATATAACAGGCACCGGAATCGCCGAACATGAATGGGAAATGCTGAATGAATATAAGATCAGCGCCAGTTATGATCCACCCGTGAGTCCAACCGGTATTGTACAGGCAGACTGGCCTCGATCTATATCGAGGGGAAGCCAGTTACAGGTACAGGGGATCTATAATAATCGTAGCGGTGACCAGGTTAAACTTGTATTGAGTGGACTTGGAACATCACTGGATTCAGTGATCATCGGGAAAGATAGCAGCCAGGTCTTTTCCCTTTCCTGCCAACCAGCACATAATGGAAACACGTTGTATGAATTGCATAGCGTTCGGAGCGACCATATACTGTCAGCAGAAAAACTACCCGTGATCATTCATCCGGTTGTGAAGCCCCGGATCCTGTTGATCAATTCGTCCCCGGGCTTTGAAAGTAAGTTCCTTGGAACCTGGCTGTATGAAAATAATTACCCGGTAGCCATAAAGAACACGGTGAGCCGCGACAAATACGAACAGCAGTTCCTTAACATCAAGGCAACATCGCTGACAGCTGTCAACAGTACACTTCTTGAAAATTTCGACCTGCTGATCGCAGATGATAATGCACTTGCAGAACTGTCTGCCTCAGCGGCGGCGGCAGTGAAGTTGCAGGTTGCTAAGGGAATGGGATTGATCATTGAAGTAGACAGCAGCCGCTCGATCAGCGCTTTTTCCAGGCCATTTATTCTCCGTAAGCAATCAGCGCAGCAAACGACAACACGATCATTATCATGGGCCGGAGCAGCTTCCAGAAAGCCTCAGCTGGCAGCGGGAGACTGGTTTGCGATACAGCCGGATCCTTTCGCACAGCAGCTTGTAACGGATGAACATCAGGCTGTGATCGCCGCCGGCCGTTTGTCCGGCGCAGGAAAAGTGATCCTGAATACAGCGGGCACCACCTACAGCTGGGTGCTATCCGGAGCAATGGATAGCTATTCATCATTCTGGTCCTTGTTGATCAGCAAAGCCGCCCGTCCTCACAAGAAAGAAACAGGCTGGCGATATTCTCCGGCTTTTCCGACGGTTGACCAGCAAACCATTCTTACGCTGGAGAAAACCAGTGTTGCACCTCCGGTCATAAAGACCGGCTCAGGTGATCTTTATACCGACCAAACACCTTATCTTCCCGATACATGGACAGCTAACTGGTGGCCTGCTACCCCGGGATGGCAAACCTTATCCAACACAGACACCGCCAGCATATATGTATTTGAAGAAACAGATTGGCCTGCCGCTAAAAGAACGGCACTGATCAACACCAATATTATGTATGCGGAAAAGCAAAGCTCAACAACTGATACAAAAAACAAAGTGATGACAGCAACGAAGTCAGTACCGGTTTGGCTTTTCTATGCAGCACTACTGATCGCCTGTTCGTTCCTGTGGTGGGAGAGAAAAGCGGCAGAATAGCAACGGCCCGCAGACTCAAGAATGAAAAGGTAGTGACCATTAAAACGAAGGAACACGGGTTATGAGCAATGATACAACAAACGATATACGAATAACCAAAAGGCCGTCTGTGATACACAATCCAGATTCGGTCCAAACCAAAACAAATACAATCACTCTCAAAAACAGGAGGAACAAACTTTGAAAAGGAAAGACTTTATTCGCTACACGGGCATGATGGGCTTAGGCTCGTTAGTTGTCCCGGCTTTTGCACGAAGCATCGATCCGGCAGAAGCCCTTCAGGGAGTAGATGCTGCCATTACAAAAGAACTGGCAGACGTTGCTCTGAATGCTGCTAAATCAAAAGGGGCCACTTATGCGGATGTACGCATCGGCCGGTACCTGCGTCAGTTTGTTGCAACACGCGACAAAAAA
The DNA here is from genome assembly GCA_040509495.1 of Chitinophagaceae bacterium. Classification (GTDB taxonomy): domain Bacteria; phylum Bacteroidota; class Bacteroidia; order Chitinophagales; family Chitinophagaceae; genus Terrimonas_A. The sequence continues at coordinate 8,924 of JBEVKW010000066.1, forward strand.
GTACAGGGTGTCAGCAATACAGAAAACTATGGCGTCGGCATCCGCGTTCTTGCAAATGGTTCATGGGGCTTCGCCGCTACCCATACTGTAACTAAAGAAGCGATCGCAAAAGCAGCTGAACAGGCTGTAGCAGTGGCGAAAGCAAATGCAAAGATCCAGGGAGAACCTGTCCGCCTTGCACCTCAAAAAGGATATGGCCAGGTAAGCTGGAAGGCCCCGATCGAGATCAATGCATTTGAAGTGCCGATCAAAGACAAAGTAGATCTGCTGATGCAGGTAAACGATGCCGCCATTGTCGGCGGAGCAAGCTTCGTAAATGCAGGTATCTCCGCTGTGAACGAGCAGAAATATTTTGCAAGTACGGATGGATCTTACATCGACCAGGATATCCATCGCATTTTCCCCAACTTCAGTGTTACAAAAATTGATCGCGCCTCGGGCAAGTTCATGTCGCGCGGGTCATTAAGCGCTCCGATGGGAATGGGCTACGAGTACATGATCCCACGCGCGGAAGATAAGATACAGGGAGTCGTAACCCGTTACAAAACCCGTTACGATATGCTGGAAGACGTAAAGAATGCGGCGAATGATGTTAAAGAAAAACTCACGGCAAAATCTGTCGAACCCGGTAAATATGACCTCGTTCTCGATCCAAGCCATCTATGGCTGACGATCCATGAATCTGTTGGTCACCCAACTGAACTCGATCGCGTTCTTGGCTATGAAGCAAATTATGCCGGAACCAGCTTCCTGACACTGGACAAATGGAAAACCGGCAAATTCAATTTCGGTAATAAACTCGTCAACATCGTTGCAGACAAAACACAAAAAGGATCTCTCGGTGCTGTAGGCTGGGATGACGAAGGTGTTCAATGTGGCGAGTGGGATCTGATCAAAGACGGTATTCTTGTCAACTACCAGACCATCCGTGACCAGGCACATATCCTCGGACTAAACGCATCCCAGGGTTGCTGCTATTCTCAAGGCTGGGATGATATCCAGTTCCAACGCATGCCAAACGTTTCCCTGAGACCTGGTAAAGACAAACTCAGCGTTGATGATATGATCAAGAATGTGGAGAAAGGCATCTACATCATCGGTGATGGCTCCTACTCTATCGATCAGCAACGTTATAACTTCCAGTTTGGCGGTAAGAATTTTTATGAGATCAAGAACGGAAAGATCACCGGAATGCTGAATGATGTTGCTTACCAGGCAAACACACAGGAATTCTGGAATTCTGTCGGCGCGATCTGCGACTCGAGCGATTACGCACTCGGAGGTTCATTCAGCGACGGAAAAGGACAACCCGGCCAGAGCAGCGCGGTATCACACGGAAGTTCAACAACACGCTTCAACGGGATCAATGTGATCAACACAGCAAGAAGCATCGGATAAGTAAAAATCAAATTATCCCGCTTCCCAGTAGAGAAATCTTTCAGTTGTTAAGCGGGGTTATTTCTAATTCATTTAAAAACATTTTTAAATTATAGGACATTATGGCTATTCTTAGTAAAGACGAAGCACAAACAATACTGAAAAAAGTATTGAGCTTCTCTAAAGCTGATGAAATGGAAGTTTCGCTTGGCGGACAGCAGAGCGGCAACATCCGTTATGCACGTAACGCCGTATCTACAGCAGGCGAAGTAAGCAACCTAAGCCTGAGCGTAAGCGCGTCATTTGGTAAAAGAACAGGTAATGCAAGCATCAATGAATTTGATGATGCATCACTGGAAAAAGTGGTTCGCCGTGCTGAAGAGCTGGCAAGACTTTCTCCCGAGAATCCTGAATACATGCCTTTGCTCGGACAATCGGAGTTCAAAGAGTCTATCGGATTTCTTGACTCTACCGCTGCAATGACTCCGTCTTCACGGGCGGATATGGTTGCACAAAGTTTGAAAGTTGCTAAAGATGCGAAGCTCGAAGCGGCAGGGTTCCTCGAAAACTCCGCAGGATTCCGTGCTGTTGCAAATTCCAAAGGTCTGTTCGCTTATAACAAAAGCACTAACGTTTCGTTCTCTGTTACTATTCGTAACCAGGAAGGAACCGGCTCCGGTTATGTTGACCACAGCTACAATGACGTAAAAAAACTCGATACACTTGCGCTCACGAAAATTGCTGCGAACAAAGCGACCAGTTCTGCTGGTGCAAAAGCGATCGAACCGGGACGTTACACCGTGATCCTGGAGCCACTTGCTGCCAATGATATGCTTGGTGGTATCATCCGCGGTTTTGATATGCGCAGTGCCGATGAAGGCCGCAGCTTCATGAGCAAGAAAGGCGGTGGCACCCGTCTCGGCGAACAGCTATTTGATGAAAAAGTAACCATCTATAGCGATCCTATGAACCCTGAATTGCCAGGTTCCACCTGGAGTGGTGATGGATTGCCTGTTGAAAAAACGATCTGGGTCGATAAAGGCGTTGTAAAGAATCTTGCTGTCAGTCGATACTGGGCTCAGAAAAATGGTGTTAAGCCTTTACCTGGTCCGGGCGGCGGCCGATTTGGCGGTGGCGGTATGATCATGGACGGCGGTACAGCATCCACTGCTGACCTCATCAAGAATACAGAAAAAGGAATTCTTGTAACACGTTTCTGGTATATCCGTATGGTAGATCAGCAAACACTCGTACAAACAGGTCTCACACGTGACGGAACTTTTTATATCGAGAACGGACAGATCAAATTCCCGATCAAGAATTTTCGTTTCAACGAAAGCCCGATCATCATGCTGAATAACGTGGAAGAACTCGGCAAACCAGTGCGCAGCGGTTCTTCTATCATTCCTCCGATGAAGATCAGGGACTTTACGTTCACTTCATTGTCGGATGCTATTTAACTAACCGCGGAGGCCCTCTCCAACCTCCCCCAACGGGGACGTTGGAGAGGGCCTCTCTCACTCATAAAAAAATTACCGTGAAAAGAAGAGACTTCCTCTCTCTCGCCGGCATGGGCACCACTGCAGCATTTCTCACCGGGTTTACGGCAAAAGGAATGTCCATTCCTGAGCAACGTCTTCTCGATGAGTTCCTTGACGCGAAAGAGAAAAAGCGTATGGCAGATATCGCATTGAACGCCGCAAAAGCAAAAGGAGCAACATATACAGACGTTCGCATTGGAAGATATCTGAATCAATCTGTACTGGCACGGGACCGTCGCGTGCAGGGCGTTGCCAATACAGAATCATTCGGCATCGGTATCCGGGTCATCGCAAACGGCAGCTGGGGTTTTGCTGCTTCGGAGAAGATGGACAATGCCAGCATCGTAAAAACAGCGGAGCTCGCTGTTGCTATTGCAAAAGGAAATTCAAAACTATTGACCGAACCTGTTCAGCTTGCGCCACAGAAAGGTTTTGGTGAAGTAAGCTGGAAAACGCCGGTTGAAAAAAATGCGTTTGAAATTCCGGTCAAAGAAAAAGTAGATCTGTTGCTTTCGGTGAATGAATCTGCACTGAAAGCAGGTGTCAACTTTGTTAACTCCAGCATCTTTATGGTGAATGAACAAAAGTTCTTCGCCAGCAGCGATGGATCTTATATCGACCAGGACATTCACCGGATCTGGCCAACCTTCACTGTTACAAAAATCGACCGCACTACCGGTAAGTTCGAAACACGTGATGCGTTATCCGCTCCGATGGGTATGGGTTACGAATACATGCTCGCCGGTCCGGAAAATAAACTGAAGAATGGCCCGCTTACATTATACAAAGGTCGCTACGATATGCTGGAAGACGCAATCGCCGCCGCAGGTCATGTAACTGAAAAGATCACCGCGCGATCCGTTGAACCCGGCAAGTATGATCTTGTATTGGATCCAACACACCTCGGCCTGACCATCCATGAATCAACAGGTCACCCGACTGAACTTGACCGCGTACTTGGCTATGAAGCAAATTATGCGGGTACAAGTTTTCTTACACTGGATAAATGGAAGACTGGCAAATTCAACTATGGCAGCAAACTGGTGAACGTAAAAGCAGACCGGCTGGAACCGGGCTCACTTGGCGCAGTCGGCTATGATGACGAAGGTGTAAAAGCCGGTACCTGGGACATTATCAAACAAGGTACGCTGGTGAATTATCAAACCATACGCGATCAGGCACATATTCTTGGACTGAACGCATCACAGGGTTGCTGCTATGCAGACAGCTGGGATAGCGTGCAGTTCCAGCGAATGCCAAACGTTTCATTGATGCCAAACCCTGATAAACGTTCCGTCAATGATATCATCAAAAAAGTAGAGAAAGGAATTTTCATCGCAGGACGCGGCTCCTACTCTATCGATCAGCAGCGATATAATTTCCAGTTCGGGGGACAGGTCTTCTATGAGATCAAAAACGGACAGATCACCGGCATGCTGAAAGACGTAGCTTATCAATCCAACACCCAGGAATTCTGGAATGCAATGACGGATATCGCAGATAAAGACGATTACCGCCTGTTCGGAACATTCAATGATGGAAAAGGTCAGCCTTCCCAATCCAGTGCTGTATCGCATGGATCCTCTACGGCATTGTTCAGTGGAGTGAATGTGATCAATACGGCGAGGAGTATCGGGTAACCGGAACCACCTGTAATAAAAATTGAAGGGCTGCTATGATCGATCATAGCAGCCCTTCAATTT
>JBEVKW010000067.1:0-5273 GCA_040509495.1 Chitinophagaceae bacterium
TATTTTTTAATGAGAGGTCATCTAATGCCTCCAGGATTACAATGGCACAGTTATGGCGGCAAATGCACTTTTTTTTATTTGATTTATGGATATACTTAATAATATTTTCTGGGGAAATACGGTAATGGCTTACCTGATCGCATTGGTCAGTATTATCGTTGCATGGGCTGTGCTGAAATTACTCCGGCACAAGGTGATCGCTGCCATAAAAAGGCGGACAGCATCAACCGCTACGCAAACGGACGACATATTGATAAAAACTGTACAGGATTACCTGTTGCCCTTCGGGTATTTATGGGTCAATTACTTTATCATTAACCAGCTTACGCTGCACCCCAAATTTGATCGGGTTCTTTCCGTGGCGTTGATGGTGATCACCACTTATTACGGTGTGCGGCTGATCAACCACCTGATCTGCGGAATACTCACCATCTATATGGAGCGTAAGAATGAGCCGCAGGAGCGCATCCGCCAGTTGAATGGCATACTGATGGTGGTGAAAGCCATTGTGTGGGTGCTTGGCGTGATCATGCTGATCGATAACCTGGGCTACAACGTCCGCACCATCATTGCCGGTCTTGGTGTTGGCGGTATAGCCATCGCACTGGCGGCGCAGAATATACTGGGCGACCTGTTCAGCTACCTCGTGATCTTCTTTGATAAACCATTTGAGGTGGGTGATTTCATCATCGTTGGTGCGCATGCCGGTATCGTGGAAAAGATAGGGATCAAAACCTCACATGTGAGAAGTCTTGACGGACAGCAACTGGTGATGCCAAATGCTGAAATGGTGAAAACAGTGATACAGAATTATAAACGGTTACAAAGACGACGAATGGTATTTACCATCAGTGTTTCCTATCTGACACCGGCACAGACGTTGAAAGAGATCCCGGGGATTATAAAGGAGATCATCGACAAATATGAGATGGTCACGTTCGACCGGGCGCATTTGAAAACATTTTCGGAACACAGCATTACCTATGAGATCGTGTATTATATCAATAGCGCGGAATTTCCGGTGTTTATGAATGCGCACCAGTCTGTATCGATCGATATACTGGAAGCATTTGAAAAAAGAGGAATTCGATTTGCGTTGCCTACGACGGTGATCCGGCAGGCGGATGGGAATGAGAAGGTGTTTGGACAGCAGCAGTTGGTCAATCAGTCTTAACGAAAATCATTCTATAACAGGGTGGCTGAGGTTCCCGCTGATTACGCGGATAGAAGGCTCGCAGATATGCAGATCAGATTCATCTATAAGGTGATCATCTGCGTATCTGCGATAGTTGAATCTGCGTGAATCAACGGCAACCTCGCCCATCATAAATTGGAGGAATGATCAGCCTCAAGGAAGATCCCATGTGCCCCCTGGAGCAATCCATCTTACCCTATTAATGCTTTCAGCAATGCGCCCCACTGGGCCTCGGACAATCCCGCCTTAGCCCCCGCTCCCACGACCGTATTCCTTACATTGTCGGAAAGTTTCCCTGTTTCATTATTGATCACCTCATTCCGGCCATGATACCGTGCTTCTACATTTTTATCTTCCCATATAATCTCCAGGGTTGAACTTGATCCGGCTTCAAAGAAATGAGCCGTTGTATCATCAGGGCTTTCGGGGTTACTGACCGGTTCCAGTTTTATGCCCAGCCTGTGCACGGCATCTTCTTCACCGGATTCGATCATTGCCACTTTCACCCAATCATACCCTTCTCCGGCGTCGGATCCCGGTCCGGGGATATTAATCCGCAGAAAGTCTCCCTCATTGACCGGCCTGTCCACTTCCTCGAGGTCGGGCGCGATCACTGCAAAAGTGGCGCTGGCTTTTCCGCAGAGTTTGTTCCAGCCCTGCGGCAGGAGCAATCTGTCCGAGGAAGTCTCGAAGCCCTGCCCGGCGGCCTCCTTATCCGGAAAACTTCTTTTTTCCGAAAGATCTAACTGTTTGCCTTTTTCCTGCGTGGGTACTAATTGTTGCTTATCCATAATACCAGTTACGACAAGAATGATACCACCGCCAAACGCCCACCCGTGAATTTCCCGTGGATTAATTAGCGCATAACGTTTCTCCCAGCCCCTTAACTTTGCGACCCGACGGTCTTGCAATATGAAAACGGCTCCGTTACACGGAAATATTTAACCGTTACAAAAAATGACCATGTATAAAAAAATCAACTACTCTTTCAAAGCAATCCTTTCCGGCCTTGCCCTTTTATGTGTGGCTTACTCGGCGGCCAGCCAGCAAAACTGGAATGAGATAGATACCACCGGCTATTACACCAGTGAAACATTCAACAAGAAAAAATTCACCCTCGTCTTTACCAACAAAGATTCCGGCTTCAGTAAAGAGACGGCTCAGCGCATGATCGATGCCTTCTTTGAAGTCTACCCAAAAGAAGTAAAGCGTTTTAATAAAGACGCATTGAAAAAAGTGACTTTCATTATTGATCCCGCTTATAAAGGTGTTGCCGCTACTTCGAACGGCATCGTTCGATATAACCCGGAATGGATGAAGAAGCATCCGGAAGATATAGACGTCGTTACACATGAAGCGATGCATATCGTGCAGAACTACGGAGGCAAAGGAGAAGGATGGCTGACGGAAGGAATTGCAGACTACGTACGCTATAAGTTCGGCGTGAATAATGAAAAAGGCAACTGGTCCCTGCCGGCATTCAAAGAAACCCAAAGCTATACCAACAGCTACCGGATCACGGCAAGATTTCTTGCCTGGCTGGAAAAGAATGTAAATAAAAAGATCGTCGATCAGCTGGATGAAGCAAGCCGCAAAGGCAATTATACAGCGAATTCCTGGAAAGAGTTTACCGGAAGATCAGTTGACGAGCTTTGGAAAGATTACGCCGCCAACCCTGTTTTCTAATTTCTGACACTGACAAAGCGAGCGTCACAATACGCCGCAGCTTAATATCTACACATGGAAAAACGAAATAGCCTCTCTTCTCTTGTAATTGCCGGGTTACTGATCACACCAGCATTACACGCACAGACAAAGTCTGCCAACCCTGTGCAATATGTTCGCCCGATCATCGGCACACAAAGAATGGGACATACCTATCCTGGTGCCACTGTTCCTTTTGGTATGGTACAACTCAGTCCGGATACAGATACGATACCCTACGAAAAGAATGGCCGCTATAATCCCGACGTTTATAAATACTGCGCAGGTTACCAGTATGATGATAAGTCTATCGTGGGATTCAGCCACACGCATTTCAGCGGAACAGGACACTCAGATCTTGGTGATTTTCTTGTCATGCCAACTGTAGGCCCACTCAAGCTGAATCCAGGTGTTGACAGCATTCCGCGAAGCGGATTTCGTTCTGCCTTCTCCCATTCAAATGAAACAGCGGAAGCAGCCTATTATAAAGTAAAGCTCGACGATTATAACATCACGGCTGAATTGACTGCAACAAACCGGGTGGGTTTCCACCAGTATACATTTCCAAAATCAGACAGCGCACATATCATTCTTGATCTGATGAGCGGCATCTACAATTATGAAGACAAGAATGTCTGGACTTTTCTTCGAATTGAAAACGACACGCTTGTTACCGGTTATCGGCAAACCAATGGCTGGGGAAGAACGCGTACCGTCTATTTTGCGATGACATTCTCCAAACCATTTTATCAATACGGTAATAAGAACTTTTCAGCGCGGCAGGTTTATCGCGGGTTCTGGGGGAAATTTGACCAGACAAAAAACTTTCCGGATATAGCCGGCAAACAGATCCGTGCCTACTTTGATTTCAAAACCACGGAAGGTGAAAAGATCAAAATGAAATTCGCGCTCTCATCTGTAAGCACGGCGGGAGCTCTACAGAATCTGCGTGCAGAAGCACCCGGATGGAATTTCGAACAGGTGAAGAAACAGGGACAGGATCTTTGGAACAGGGAACTGAACAAAGTTGCCATCGAAGCAAGTGAAGATGATAAGATCAATTTTTACACAAGTATGTATCATGCATTCATCAGTCCAACGACATACATGGATGTAGACGGCTCATATAAAGGCCTTGATCAGCTTGCGCATAAAGCAACTGGTTTTACCAACTATACTACCTTCTCTCTTTGGGATACCTACCGCGCCTTGCATCCACTGTTCAACATTCTGCAGCCGAAGAGAAATGGCGACATGGTAAAGTCAATGCTTGCGCATTATGATCAAAGTGCATTGCATATGCTTCCTATCTGGAGTCATCATGCCAATGAGAACTGGTGCATGACAGGATACCATAGTGTGTCGGTGATCATCGACGCGATCATGAAAGGCAATACAAGCATCGATGGAAAAAAAGCGCTCGAAGCCTGTGTAGCAACTGCAAGAAACAGGAAATTTGATGGCCTGGATTATTATATCGATAAGGGATATATCCCTGTAGACCGCAACGGCACAGGCGTTTCCACCACGCTGGAATATTCATATGATGATTGGTGCATCGCGCAACTTGCAAAAAAGCTGAACCGCATGGATATCTATAACGAGTTCATTAAGCGGTCTGCGAACTATAAAAATGTATTCGATCCATCCACAGGTTTTATGCGCGCGAAGCTGAATGACGGAACGTTCAAAAAAGACTTTGATGTATTGAGCACGCATGGCCAGGGATTCATTGAAGGCAACAGCTGGAATTACAGCCTGTATGTACCACACGATCCTGCTTCATTGATCGAAATGTCCGGAGGCAAAGACCGTTTTGCAGCGCATCTTGATTCTTTGTTCACCATGGAACTGCCGGATGAGTTCTTTAAAGAAACAGAAGATATTACCCGCGATGGTATCATCGGCAATTATGTACATGGAAATGAACCGGCACACCATGCTGCCTATCTTTATAACTGGACAAATGCTCCATGGAAAACGCAGGCAACAACGCGCATGATCCTGAAGCGTCAGTATCATACCGGTCCGGATGGACTGGGGGGCAATGATGACTGCGGACAGATGAGTGCCTGGTATATTTTCAGCACGCTGGGCTTCTACCCTGTTGCACCCGGATCTACGGAATACCAGATCACCAGTCCGGCGATCAACAGCGCCACGCTTAAACTGGAGAATGGAAAAACATTCCAGATAAGAACGGTGAATCAAAGTGATGAGAATGTATATATCCAGAAGATCGAATTGAATGGTAAGCCGTATAATAAGCTTTCCATTACTCATGAGCAAATCATGGCTGGAGGATCCTTTACATTATATATGGGGAATACGCGAATGATACGCTAATTGCCGCGAATTAACGCGAATAGCCTCC
>JBEVKW010000068.1:0-57176 GCA_040509495.1 Chitinophagaceae bacterium
CCTCACCAATTGGGAGCCGCACCAGGTGGCGATAGATGGAGAGAAGATCTGGTTCATCTCAAAAAAAGACGGGCGTCTTTACGCCGCGAAAGAATAACGGCGCAACAGCCGCCATAAGAGTATCTAAAAAATACACCACTCTTTTTATCTTTAGTTCCCATAAATCTTTTTCTCTTAACTTTTTTAAACTCTTAGCCCATGGAGGATAATCAGCTGGTTCTAGGCATCGGTACCCGTTTACAGCATACGCAGTTTGGTCCGGGAGTGATCGTAGGTATAAAGTATGCGACATATCTTATTTCATTCATCAATCACGGCATCCGGGAGATTGATAAAACGGACCCGAAGCTGGATGAGATCATCCCCGAAAATCTCAGTGCCGAAATCGAAACGCATTCAGAAGTGGAACGTTCTCTGCTGAAAATTCTCCGCCTCTGGGGAGGGATTACAGAACCAGTTCCTCTCGGAGATCGATGGACAGGTGGTACACTCATTCTGCAGCCGGCAGATAAGAATCTGAAAGGAAAGGAAATTCCCGTGGAGGATTTCTTTCACAAGGTGGTGATGTTGCGCGACAGGCTGCGGGTACTCGAACAGAACATCAATAGCAATAAGAAATTGTCAGATGAGGATAAAGTAGGAATGCAGCAGTACGTAACACGCTGTTATGGATCGCTGACAACGTTCAATGTTCTCTTCCGGAATAAAGAAGATTGGTTTGTGGGCGAAAAAAGCTCCAAAGACGAGTAACGTTTCCGGGCGTTTTGTGTAGAATACACCACACGCTATTAAGTGTTTGTCACGCATTAAAAATTTTCATGCGGTACATACGTAATTTACTCATGTGAAACCCAGTGCCTTGCAGTAAAATAGCCTGCACAAGGTTTCCGCCTGTTTTCATCATTGGCGCAAGAATTGGCTGATTGATTACATTAACCAATTTGCACATTATGAAACAGTCAACTATTACGCGCAGCATTCGTGTTATATTCACCGGTTTGTTGCTTTTCGCAATACAAACATTTCTATTCGCCCAGGAAAAAGCGATCGAAGTAAATGAAGCCGAGATCGGCAATTGGTTTGAACGAAACTGGAAATGGGTCGTTGGTGGTGTCGTGCTGGTGCTGGTCATCGCGCTATTCAGCGGTGGTGGGTCAAGACGCAGAACAACTACTGTTGTCCGGAAAGATGATCTGGGTAATGTAAAAAGTGTTACAACAACGGAAGTAAGTGATTAGTGTCGCGAGCAATGGCACTCCCATGTTAAACCTTCCCCCGCGAAGCGCGGATACAAACAGGTTACATAGACGGCATCCTTTTACAGGAAGCATATGTGTAATCTGTTTTTCTTTTACGGTAACCTCAGTTCCAGTAATTGCACCGTAATTTTTACCTTATCAAATGGCGTGGGTTTGTTTACTCCGTAACTTCCATTCATGAAACGGTTATTGACAATCTGCTGCCTGCTCTCTATCCAGGCGTTCGCCCAGCATAAAACCTGTGATATACTGATTGAAAATGGCAGGATCATCGATGGATCCGGCAACAACTGGTACTATGGAAGCGTGGCGGTTACTGAAGGCCGCATCATTGCTATCGGCCGGGATATCCGCTTTATTGGAAAGAGAACCATCAACGCAAAAGGCCTTGTCATTGCACCCGGGTTCATTGACGTCCATACACACCTCGAAGGAGATGAGGACAAAGACCCGAAAGCCACCAGCTTTATCATGGATGGAGTAACCACCTGCATCACCGGCAACTGTGGCAGTTCAACGATCGACGTAGCGCGTTATTTGAAATGGGTCGACTCATTAAAATTGTCCATCAATGTTGCTACTCTTGCCGGCCACAATGATATCCGCAAGCAGGTGATGGGCCGCGCAAACCGCGATGCATCTCGTACAGAAATGCAACAGATGGAACGCATCATGGAAAAAGCCATGCAGGAAGGTGCGCTGGGCTTATCTACCGGACTTATATACATTCCCGGAACTTACACGAAGACACCTGAGATCGTATCCCTCGCCAGGATTGCCGCAAAATATGATGGCGTTTATGCTACGCATATGCGCGATGAAGGTGATAGCGTAACGCAGGCGATTGAAGAAGCACTGACTATCGGACGCAGCGCGAATATCCCTGTCGAGATCTCCCATTTCAAACTGAGCGGTCAGCAGAACTGGGGCCGAAGCACAGAAACGGTGGCAATGATAGAAGCAGCGAGGCGCGAAGGAATCGAAGTCACCATCGATCAGTACCCTTATACGGCGAGCAGCACCTCCATCAGCACCCTGATCCCCGAAGAGATCCTGGCAGATGGGCAGGATTCGATCAAAGTCAGGCTACAACGCGCAGACGTGCGGAAGTACGTAACAAGATCAATGTTAGAGCGGCTGAAAAAAAGAAAATTGAAACACTTCAGCTATGCTGTTGTTGCATATTACCAGCCAGACACCAGTTTCAATGGGAAAAGTATTGAACAGATCAACCTGATGAAAGGCCGCAAACATAAAGCGAAAACAGAGACGGAGACAGTGATGGAGATCATGATGAATGGCGGAGCAAGTGCAGTCTTTCACGGAATGGGAGAAGAAGATGTGAAACGCATCATGCGTTATCCGTTCAACATGTTCGCCAGCGATGCTACCATCCGTGTACTGAATGCCGGCATGCCGCATCCCAGGGGATATGGTACGAATGCCCGCGTGCTTGCAAAATATGTACGTGAGGAAAAAGTGCTCTCCCTGGAAGAAGCTATCCGAAGGATGACATCATTACCCGCTCAAAAATTCCAGCTGCAAAAACGTGGATTACTCCAGGAAGGTTTCGCAGCAGATATCGTTGTGTTTGATGAAAAAACCGTGCAGGACGTCTCCACCTTCGAAAAACCGCACGCGTACTCAAAAGGATTTCATTATGTACTGGTCAACGGAGTGCTTACCATCGATAATGAGCAGCACACAGGAGCAAGGGCTGGACAAAGCATTTATGGACCGGGGAAAGCGCTTTCCGGTCAGTAGCAGGAATTGCAGCGTTATTCTTTTACTAGTCTGATTACTTTTTTTGCCTTGATGCAAAAAAAGTAACAAAAAAAAATCAAGGCTGCGGAAAAAATGGCTAAAAATGGGAGGGTGTCACCTGCACAAAAAAAAACTCGCCGGTCAAGGTTTTTGGGTTGAGTGGCGTGCTGGCTCGGACAGTTTTTTTGTGCCTTCGCTTGCCTTCGGCGCTCAGACGGTGCCAGCCTCCCATTTTCTTACGCCATTTTTTCCAAGGCCGGGCTGACTGAGAGAGGTAGAATCGTTTGCGAGGATGATTCGTTTAAGTTCTACATCAAACTGGTAGTTGAAGAGTTGCATTGCTTTCTTTACTGCAACTTCTAATTAAAGAAAGCAGACTTGCAGTTTTAGTAATGCTGCGAATACCAGGAAGAGTTCACTACCCGCTTTTAGTCGCCCCGGCCTAGCGCAAATGGCGTTAAGAAAATGGGAGGCTGGCACCGTCTGAGCGCCGAAGGCAAGCGAAGGCACAAAAAAACTGTTTGAGCCAGCACGCCAGTCGACCTTAAACACTCCGCTGGCGAGTTTTTTTTTGTGCAGGTGACACCCTCCCATTTTTAGCCATGTGCGCGTAGCCTTGATCTTTTTTTGTTACTTTTTTTGCATCAAGGCAAAAAAAGTAATCAGAGACTCCGAGGTTCTCACCTCAAAAAACCTATAACAACAAAAAAAAGCGCCGTGCCCGCCGGCACCCCCTACTTACTACTATTAAGCAAGTAAATCAAATGCGGAAAGCTGCTGATATTATTCTTCTGTAACATCCGCCTGCGATGCGTCTTTACCGTTTCCAAACTAATCCCCAGCTTACTGGCGATCTGCTTCGACGAAAGTCCTTTGGCAACAAGAGTCGCAACTTCTCTCTCCCGTTCTGTCAGTTCAAGCCGGGGCAATGCGTCGCCTTCCTGCCGGAGCAGTTTATGAAACGCCAGTTGGATCGCAACCAGCAGTTGGGTATCAGAATAAGGCTTTACTACATACATGGCAGGATCAGTCGCAAAGGCAGACTGTAGTGTTTTGGCATCGGCGTAAGCAGTAAGAAAAATAATCTCGCAGCCATGCATTTTTTTCAGTTGGCTGGCCAGTGCGATGCCGTCTATGTCTCCCTTGATATGAATATCACAGATCACTACCTGCGGCAGCGCATCCGCCTGGCTGCATAACAGCAATGCTGTAGCAGCGTCCCGGGCTACACCGATCACATTGAAGTCTTCCTCTTCCAGCAGTTCAACGATACTTTCTGCGGTGATCAGTTCATCCTCTACAACCAGAATATTTGTGTTCTCTTTCCTGCTCATGTGGTGGTAATTTCAATAGTGTACGCCGTTCCGGGATTTGAACGAACCGACAACTGGCCATTCATCTGTCTTACCAGGGTTTGCACCAGTTTCATGCCGAAGGAGGTCGGTTTTTCCTCTGCCATTCCCTTGCCGTTATCCACTACCTGCAGCTCCAGTTTTTTTTCCTGGAGTTGCTGCAGCCGGATGGTGATCTCCGGATGACTGATCCCCGCAAATGCATGCTTAAATGCATTTGTCACGAGTTCATTAACGATCAGGCCAATTGGCATTGCCAGGTCAATATCCAAATTCGGGTCTTTCAGTGCCACATCTGTATGGATATTACCTGGGGTATACCCAAAACTTCCGGCAAGTGAGCCTGATAGATTTTCAAGATATTCTTTGATATCAACTGCTGCAAGATCGGTATCGGCATAAAGCTTTTGATGGATCAGGGCCATTGCATTGATCCGGCTTCTTCCTTCCTGCATGGCAACACGGGCCGATTCATCTTCCGTTCTGTTCGACTGTAACGACAACAGTCCGGAAACTACCTGGAGATTATTTTTTACCCGGTGATGTAATTCTTTTACCAGCGTTTCAATCTTTTCATTCTTTCGCGCCAGCTCAACTGCTGCTTTCTTTTTTATTCGATAACTACGGAAATAAAGCAGCATTCCGGCAAACAGCAGCAATGCCAGTCCGACCATAAATACGATCGTTCTGTTACGATTGGTCAGGCGTATCGCATTCAGTTCTTCAGCTGCTTTTATCAATGCCAGCTGGCTTTCTTTCTTTTCGATCTCATACTTCGACTGCGCCCTGACCATATTGATGGCTTCCGCTTCGGTTAGTAAAGTATCACTGATGCTGATATACTTTGCCTGATAAGCCGCGGCCTTTTCAAAATTGCCCGTTTCCTGGTAATGATCTCCCAGTGACCGGTAGATCGTCTGCTGCAGTGCTGAACCATCATTGCGGATCATATTCAGCGACTTCACAAGATGTTGCTCTGCTTCATCGTATCGTTTCAATTTTCTCAGCACAACGCCGATCGTATTGGTTGTTGAGGCTATGTCATATATGCTGCCGGTACCGTTTCTGAGATCAAGTGCTTTCCGGAGTGCGTCAAGCGCCTGGTCATATCTTCCAATATCATGATAATAGTTGCCCAGGTTATTATACACCATGGCAATTCCGGGCTTATCATTTGTTTCCAGAAACAGGGAAAGAGACCGTTGATAAAAATGTTCGACGGAATCAAAGCGGCTGATTTTTGCGGAAGCGGTGGCCATATTACTGAAAGCAAGCGCCAGCGAAGTTCTATTCCCTGTTTTCTCGCTGAGGGATTGCGCGAGTCGGTAGTAATGAAGCGCGTCCTCAAGTTGATCGGTAGTATTGTAAACGTTAGCCAGGTTATTGTATGATTGCACAAGGCTCCTGTCATCTTTCAGTTTATCTTTTATACGGATGCTCTGCAGGTGGAGATCGATGGCTTCGTCGTACCGTGCTGATTCATTCAATGTATTCGCTTTGTTCATTAGCAGGTTTGCCAGCGATGGTTCGAGGTTGTATTTCTTTGCAACAGCAATCCCATCATCATAATGCTGCAGTGAGGCTTTAAAATCCGAAAGCCGCCGGCTGATGATCCCGAGGCGGTTGTAAACCTCGGAGGTTTCGCGCTCCTGTCCTGTTTCTTTCATGAGAAGAAGGCTTCGGCTTAGCAGGTCGTGGGCTTCCCTGAATCGTCCGATCTGCTGGAGATTCCGGCCCATATTGCTGCTTGAAAAAGCCAATCCCTGCCTGTAGTTATTCTTTTCGGAAAGTTGGTGGGAGATTGAATCGACAGATAATGCAAGAAGGTATTTATTCTGGCGGCTGTACAAGCCTGATAACTGCAGGTATGCATCAACCTGTCCTTTTTCGTCTTTTTCCTGTTGATAGAGTGCCAGCGCCTGTTGTGCGTCAGCTAATGCCTGCGGGGTTTGCGGCGCGGCGTAAGATCGGCTGCGAAGGACCAGGAGCCTGGCTTTCTCGGCGTCATTCCTGGCAGCATCGACCAGTTTTCCCAAACTATCAGTACGGGACAATTGCGTAAAGGCAGACAACCCTGCAAAAAGCAGGCTCAGCGCCCAGGTTAGTTTTTTCATACAAGGTGGTAACCGCAATATAGGGATAATGAGGGAGAGGTAAAGCAGTTTAAAAGTCTCGCTGTTTAATAGTTCTACCGTTTGAATATTTCAAAATCGTACAGGTTAAAACCTTACCGCGTTGAAGTTTATCAACCTTAACGATCAGCATTCGAACTATTGAATTGGCGAACTTTAGTATTCCCTCAGCTTCCTGATCACCTCTTCCATTCTTGCTTTTGCCATGAACTTCTTTTCCAGTTCGATATTGAAAGGGATCGGTGTATCAAGAGAACCGCATCTCATTACGGGTGCATCCAGTTTATCAAAACAATGTTCGCCGATCCATGCAGCAATTTCGCCACCGATCCCGCCGGTGAGCGTGTCTTCATGTAATACCAGGACACGGCCTGTCCGTCCCACAGCTTCGCGGATCGCGTGATGATCCAACGGCAGCAATGTCCGCAGATCAAGAATATCGATAGAGATATCACGGTTTGCATTTGCAAATTCTTCAGCCCAATGCACACCGCTTCCGTAAGTAATAATGCTGATCTCATTTCCCGGGCGTACATGGCGGGCCTTACCTATTTCGATCTCATAATATTCCTCAGGCACATCGCCCGATACACTCCGGTAAAGTGCTTTATGCTCAAAAAACATTACCGGATTAGGATCGTTGATCGAGGCAATCAGCAATCCTTTGGCGTCGATCGGATTGGAAGGATAAACAACTTTGAGACCCGGAATATGTGTGAACCATGCCTCATTGCTTTGCGAATGGAAAGGCCCCGCACCTACGCCTCCGCCCGAAGGCATCCGGATCACTACATCGGCATGCTGCCCCCATCGATAATGGATCTTTGCCAGATTGTTTACGATCTGGTTGAACCCTACCGTTACAAAATCGGCAAACTGCATTTCCATCATACTTTTATACCCTTTCAGGCTTAGGCCAAGTGCTGTTCCAACGATCGCGCTTTCGCATAAGGGCGTGTTACGGACTCGTTGTTTACCAAATTCTTCCACGAAGCCTTCGGTGATCTTGAATGCACCCCCATATTCTGCTATATCCTGACCCATCAGCAAAAGATTGGGATGTTGCTGCATACTTTGCTGCAGCCCCTCCTTTATGGCATCGATGAGTCTCAATTCACGGTGAACGGAAGTTCCTTCATACAGTGAAGCGGAATTGTCGATAACGGTGACTTCCGGTGACGCTAACTTTTCGGCATAAACATCATTCAGCTCCTGTTCCTCATCCGCAATAACAGGTAAGGTGTCAAAGCCTTGCTGCAATTCAGCTTCTATCAATTCCTTTAATTCAGTCTTGATAGAAGTTATGTCATCTGCTGTCAATACCTGTGCGGACAAAAGGTATTCTTCATAGTTTCTTACCGGGTCTTTTTGTTCCCACAGTTCAAACAGGTTCTGGGGAACATATTTTGTTCCGCTGGCTTCTTCATGGCCGCGCATGCGGAAAGTGATCGCTTCGATGAGGAAAGGCTTTTGATGCTTTATGCAATAATCACGTACTCCGGCGATGGTGTCATACACAGCCAGCAGATTATTTCCATCGATCTGTACGCCGTCCATTCCATAGCCTTTTGCTTTGTCTACAAGACTGATGCAGCGGAACTGCTCAGATGTGGGTGTACTCAGGCCATATCCGTTATTCTCTATCAGGAAGATCACCGGGAGGTCCCATACTGCCGCTACATTCAGTGCTTCATGGAAATCGCCTTCGCTGGTGCCACCTTCGCCGGAAAATGCAAGGGCAACTTTCGCTTCACCGGCTAACTTATGGGCAAGAGAAACCCCGTCAGCAATGGCGAGTTGGGGACCGAGGTGGGAGATCATGCCACAAATATGATGTTCGCGGCTGCCGAAGTGAAAGCTTCTCTCCCGTCCTTTACTATAGCCTTCCTGCATTCCCTGCCATTGATGGAACAGCTTGTGCAGAGGCATTTTCCTGGTGGTAAATACACCAAGATTACGGTGCAATGGCATGATCCATTCATCCGGCTGCAGGGCAAGTGTGGCGCCTACGGCAATAGCCTCCTGGCCAATGCCGCTGAACCATTTGGAAATCTTTCCCTGCCGTAACAGGATCAGCATTTTTTCCTCTATCATCCGGGGATAAAGAATGCTGCGATAGAAATGAACAAGCTGTTCGTTGGAGAGGTGTTTGCGATCGAAGGTCATATGCGAATTTAACGGGGATTTTGGGGATTACGTGCTTTCGGGGAGAAATCCATAGCAATCACCAGGAGCCTGATTGACAGCACATGACACGTAGGTATTAACCGAAGCGATAAGGTTACAATATCCGTTGGAAGGGCAGGTAGTGTCAGTTGTGAATACCAGGCGCCGGAGTGGTGGAGGGCAGGCGAAGACAGCACGGAGCAGAGAGCGCTGCTTACTGCAGGTAGTTTCATAGCCTTCGTGCGGTTCTTTGCGCGCATGGCGATACGATGCCGAAAGTTCCTGTCGCAGATTGGTGGCGGTGTAACATGCGCCAGGGTACCGGGTACGGATAATAACAGTTGTGGCACATCACGCAATCGGCCAATAGTCGGCAGCCATTCGCCCGCCACTCCCGGTAAAAACATTCTCGCAAAACCCACATTGGCATTAATTTTAATTTACTTTGGGCATGTTAGCCACACAAATTCGCTATTGCCGGTTGTTCCGCTTTTGCCTTGCCATTGCCATGCACCTTCTTATTGTTGATTCCGCTACCGGACAGAAACTTCCCGCTCCGGATTATGACAGTACGTATTACAGAAAATATCCCGACCAGATTACCGGCCGGGTTTATCTGTCTAAAAAATATACCTCCATTTCCCTGGAAGGAAAGGACCGGCTGAAGCCAATGCGCTACAGGCCTAATACGCCCGTAACGATGGGCGTGGGTGCCACTTATGGCGTTCTTACGCTTAATGTTGGTTTTCCGATTCCCTTTCTTAGCCGTGACAGTAAAGAGACGGGCAGAAGCAAATACCTCGACCTTCAGTCACACATCTATGCCACGCAATGGGTGATCGATCTGTACGGACAGTTTTACAAGGGTTATCATGCCACCCCGAAAGGATCAGGGTCGCTGCGTCCGGATTCTTTCTATGTGCGTCCGGATATCCGGGTTAACATGATAGGCGCTTCTGTATACCGCCTGTTGAATGGAGAACGCTTTTCATACCGCGCAGGATTTCTGCAGAATGAGTGGCAAAGAAAATCCGCCGGGTCTCTCCTGATAGGGGGTGAAGCATATACCGGCGTGATCAAAGGAGATAGTGCATTAATACCGAATCATCTTGACTCTGTTTATCGTCAGCATGATATTGACCGGGTACGTTTCACCGAGTTTGGTCCCGGCATCGGCTATGCGTATACCCATGTTCATAAAGAAAATTATTTCGTAACAGGAAGTATCACTGCCACAGGAGATATCAGCTTCGTCAGGGAATTCAAGGGAGCGGAATCAGCAACACGCACCTCCATTTCTCCCAACCTGATGGTACGGATCGTAGCGGGATATAATAGTGATAACTGGACCTTCAATCTCGCCTGGATCAACAGCAGCACCAACCTTAAAGGAAAATCATCCAACGATCAATACCTCATAAGCATCGGAAGCTTCAGGCTTGCACTTGCGAAAAGACTTACCCCGGGGAAGAAGTTAAAAAAACAGTTGAAGGTGATTGACGATCTGCAGGCACCAACAATGTGATCTGAATGAAAAAGTCAACATTCAAAAGCAAAAACAGCTTTCTTCAAGAAGCTGCTGTTTTCCCGTTCGAATGTTGACTTTTTACTTTTTTACACTACTACCAACTCATAGAAATCTTCCGGATTCAAATACTTCTGAGCAAGTTCCTGGAGCTCTTCAGCACTGACGGTTTTGATAGCGTTGATAGAATTATAGAAATATTGCTCATCAAGATTGTTGAGGATGATATTCTTCCAGCGGGCCATGATCTGGAAAGGACCGTCAAGATCTCCAAGAATACTTCCCATCATGTAATTGCGGACCAGCAGCAACTCTTCTTCATCCACAAGCTCTTCACGAAGAAGCTTCATCTCCTTGTGGATCTCCCCGATCGTTGCTTCTGATACATCACGGCCGGCTTCTGTAGTAACCATCCAGGCAGACTGGGCAATATGGTTCTGCAGGTAGCTGTGAATACCATAAGTGTATCCCTTGTCTTCCCGGATATTCTCCATCAGCCTGGAACCAAAAAATCCTCCAAACAACGTGTTCAACACCTGCACTTTCAAGAAGTCGGGGTGATGACGATTCGGGAACTGCCGCGCAAGCCGGATAGATCCCTGTACACCATCCGCATCATTTGTTACCCGGTATTTTTTTTCTGTGGCAGGTGCTGAAGGAATATCAAGCTGCGGCACCTCGTTGTTCGGCAGGTCTCCAAAATATTTATTCAGCAGTTCTTCCAGGTTAGCCGGCAGGCGGCCTGATACAAAAATGATCAGCTTGCCTTGCTGATAATACTTTTTATAAAAAGATTTTACCTGTTCCTGTTGCAATGCATCGAAATCTTCTGCTGATGAATATTTTCCATAAGGATGTTTTTCTCCAAAGAGATAAACGTCGATCAACCGGCCAGCCACGAAATCAGCTTTCTTCAGGCTTACTTTAAGACGCTGCTTCATGTTCTGCCGGTAGATGTCCAGCTCTTCCTGTGGCATCGTGGCATCCGTTAGCAGTTCCCTGACAGAGGGCAGCAGCTGCTCTAAATGACGTGTAAGCGTATGCAGCGATAAGGTGGCTGTTTCATTATAACAAGCCCTGTTCAGGTACGAGCCATAATAGTCGAAATGTTCATTGATCTGAAATGCAGTGCTGGTGCTTGTTCCGTTCTTCAATAAAAAATTAGTAGTGGCGGCAACGAGATTACTGTCTTCATACGCATTACCCGCGCGGAAAACCCATTCAATGGCCATTACTTCTTCTGCCCCTGCATGCACCGAATACACCTCTACACCATTTTTAAGTGTGAACTTTTGATAGGGCTTCAGTTGCAGGTTGAAGTTGACTGCGTCAACTATAGGAGGCGCAATATTTCTATTTAACATTTTAATCAGGTAGGTCTTTGAGTTGAGTGCAAGTTGTCGTTGTAGCCGATGAGGCACACCATCATTTTTGCACCGGAATTAATTCTCAGCGAGATAATATAATGTGTTGCTGTTCTCTGGTCTGAAGATCGCTTTACTTTCTGCAGTGATCTCCTGGGAGGTCACTTTTGCGTAAAGGCCGAGCTCTATATTCATCAGATCTGCGTTACCGAGTAATTCGTAGTAAGCAAGACTGTTCGCCCGATTCATCACGCTCATATCTTCAAAAGCCATCATGCTTTCCGTCTTGTTTTTTACTTTTTCAAGTTCAGTTTCCTGTATGGGTTCCTGCTGCAATTGCTGAAGGATCTCTTCAACTGCCTTTTCAGCGTCTTCGATCTTCACGCCTTTGACCAGTTTACCTTCTATTGTCAGCAGCCCGGCATCTGTACTGCCGGAATGATGGCAATCAATATTGCTGAACATTTTTTTCTCTTTTACCAGGATCTGGTGCAATCTCGACGATGCGCCTCCACCAAGTATATCACTGAGGAGGTCAATGGCGTGATACCGCTTATCCATCCGCGGAGGGATATGCCAGCATTTATAAAAAGCGTCTACCGGTACTTTAGCTCTTACTTCAAGGCGGCGTGGAGCGGTCTGCTCAGGCTCTGCCGGAAGGTTACGTTGATATTTTTCTCCTGCGGGAATATCACCGAACCATTTCTCCGCCAGTTCTTTTACTTTTTCGGTAGTTACGTTTCCGGCAACAACAAGGATCGCATTGACCGGTCGATAATATTTAAAGAAGAAATCCTTTACATCTTTCAGCTTCGCATTTTCTATATGCGAGAGCTCTTTTCCGATGGTCATCCAGCGGTATGGGTGTGTGGTGTAGGCCAGTTCGCGCATTTTATGCCAGACATCGCCGTATGGCTTTGTCAGATAATGCTCTTTGAATTCTTCACAAACAACCTTGCGCTGAACATCCAGACTTTTTTCTCCGAAAGCGAGGGAAAGCATCCGATCGCTTTCCAGCCAGAATGCCGTTTCCAGGTTTTCTGCTGGCAATTGAATGTAGTAATTGGTGAGATCGTTGGTCGTATAGGCGTTATTTTCACCGCCTGCCATCTGCAGGGGTTCATCGTAGCTGGGAATATTCACGGAGCCGCCGAACATCAGGTGCTCGAACAAATGCGCAAAACCTGTCATTGATGGATCTTCATCACGGGCACCGATATCATACATCACGTTCATCACGGCCATTGGCGTGGACAGATCCTGATGCACGATCACTCTCAAGCCATTCTTCAGGGTAAATTTTTCGAAATGAATCATAGTACTGAGTTAAACAACAAAAGTAGAGGAATGTTGGGAGTCCCGGCCCCGGGACAATTAAAAAACGGAGGATCACGGTCCCGGGGCCGCAGGCGGCCCGGTCAGCGGTAAAACTTTATCGTTGGGATAAACCGTTCCGGAGAAGGGAAATTGATTCTTCCCAGCGAATGGCGGCGGTATCGGTCCGGCGTCACCGGTCTTGTCTTAGTAGATACTTTTCACTTTAAACTCCTTTTGGAGAAGTGCGCCTTCGCGGTTCAAAAGTATTTTGATCTTTTCACCGGTGGCCTGGAGCGCGATCTTGTACTGACCAAAATTCTGCGATAGATTGTTATTGATGCCGAGTACCTGGTCTCCCTCCTTAATTCCTGCAAGATCCGCCGGCGAGTTTTCGGCAACATCCCCGATCAAGATCTTATTGTCGACAAAATAAAGTTCTAACCCTGAATAGGAATAGTCGAACGGATCCCGGAAATGGGAATTGGGAAGTAAATGAATATCACGTTTCGCATAGTTAAAGATCACATTGAACCTGCGAAAAATATCGTTGCCGATCAACCCGCCAAGAAACGGGTAAGAGGTCACATTGAATTCGTCGTGGAATATATAGGTGGGAATATTCCTGAACTTATACGGTCCGAATTTCAATTCCTTGACGACGGTCAGATGCATACTCACTTTTCCCCCGATCCCTTCGCCTTCCTTTGGATATAGCTTTCGTTTGTGGTGCAGAAGGTTGCTGTCGTCCACGAAATCCTGTGACAGCATAAGGCAAACTCCCGCGCCGATATCATGTAAAAAGCGGGAATTATAGCTGTATTCATCTCTCACCCGCGCAGTTTGCACAGGCAATGTATTCAGGATCGGCTTGATCAGGTAACCTCCACGCGGATAGCGGAGAGAGCCTTTGCTGCAGATATCCATCTGAAGACTGTCATAATCAAGCTTCACGATATAGCGGATCAGCAACGAATAGCCAATGATCCCATCTACTTTCTCACCATACACGCTGCTGAGCGAAGAGTAATCATTTACATGGAAATTCAGGCTATCCACAGTAAGCCCAGGGAAACGAAGGCTTCTGTTATACAGAAATCCGACCTTCTTTATACCGGCAATACCGCGGATGGTACGGTCAGAGGCCTGGGATTTAAGCTTAAAATATGCAACAGTGGTGGAGTCAAGCGAAATCCCGCTGCTTCCGCTATCAAGGATAAAATTGAGCGTGTCGGGAAAATTATCCAGTTGGGCGCGGATGATGACAACACCTCCCGTGACCTGGATGATAGGGATCCGTGTCAGCAACCGGGATGGTGGTTCTACAAATTCTTCCTGGGCCTGCAGGTTGGCAGACAATAGCAAGGCGAAAGTTGCCAGCGCGGTTAATTGGAGTGCTTTTTTCATATGACCGGTTGAGACCGCATTCATAAGCCCGGCAATCTGACCGAAGCAGTCCGGCCTCATTACCCAGGTGACCTCTGTTAGCGTTCCTGTAATGAAAATAGAAAAGAAAAATGCTTCTAAGCAGGCGATAACGACGATGACGGGCATTTACCGACGAAAGGTGGCTTTCTACTTACGAATAACTTGTTCCACACCCAATTAATGACCATGCCCTTTCCTAAATTAACTCTTTCAGGCCCATTTATGAAACCGTTCAGCCTTTTTCTTGTTATTGATTGTATTTTTGCACCGATCCACTTCCCGCTCCAGCTTTGTTATGGCAAAACTGTAGCTGGGCGGGACAAGTTCCTCCCTGCATCAGTCCGGTATAACCTGTACACGCGGGAGCAAGCACAAAAACCTCAAGCATGGAAGTACCTGATTTGTTAGCCCGAGCCCTCAATTTCGAGTTCCTGACCGTTGAAGAAGGCGTTCATCTCTATCATCACGCACCCTTGACAGATCTGATGTTCGTAGCGAATGAGCTGCGTAAAAAACAGGTTCCGCATGGAAAAGTAACCTGGCAGATCGATCGTAACGTGAATACAACCAATGTCTGCATCGCTAATTGCAAGTTTTGCAACTTCTTCCGCATTCCCGGGCATGCTGACGCATACATCACCGATATGTCGGTATACCGGAAAAAGATTGCTGAAACGCTTAAATATGGTGGCGATCAATTGCTCTTGCAGGGTGGCCACCATCCGGAACTGGGTCTCCAGTTCTACATCGATACCTTCAGCCAGATCAAGGCTGAATTTCCTGATATCAGATTGCACGCGCTCGGACCACCCGAGATCGCACATATCACCAAGCTGGAGAAAAGCACACACCGTGAAGTGCTTCAGGCTCTGCAAAATGCGGGACTCGACTCACTTCCGGGAGCCGGTGCGGAGATCCTTACAGACCGCGTTCGCCGATTGATCTCCAAAGGGAAATGCGGATCGAAGGAATGGCTCGACATTATGCACGAAGCGCATAAATTGAACATCACAACATCCGCAACCATGATGTTTGGCCACGTTGAAACGATCGAAGAACGTTTTCAGCACCTTGCCAGTATCCGTGAAGTGCAAAGCCGTAAGCCGGCTGATGCCAAAGGTTTCCTGGCTTTTATCCCCTGGACTTTCCAGGATGTGGATACCCTGCTCACCCGGATCCGAGGGGTTCATAACCTCACCACTCCTGATGAATACATCCGCATGATCTCCCTCAGCCGCATCATGCTGCCCAATGTTAAGAATATCCAGGCCTCCTGGTTGACAGTTGGCAAGCAAACCGCTTCTATCTGCCTGCATTCAGGCGCGAACGACTTCGGGTCGATCATGATCGAAGAGAATGTAGTGAGTGCCGCAGGTGCTCCCCACCGCTTTACGTATCGCACCATCCAGGACGCGATCCGCGAAGCAGGCTTCGAACCACAGCTGAGAAATCAGCAATATGAGTGGAGAGCGATCCCGGAAATGATTGAAGAACAGGTGATCAACTATTAATATTGTCTTTACAGACGGGGTGGACAAGCGCTGTTCGGCGTTTGTCCGCCTATGTAAGGCCGGGTAATTCCTGAAAGGCTTCACAGGTCCCTTACCCCGTACCAGATCTTATTTATGAATACAAAGAAAATATTCAGCCAGTTCCGCAAAATTGCTTTCGCAGAAGGCGTGTCGTTTTTAGTATTGCTCTTTATCGCCATGCCGTTGAAATACTTTGCAGACTCGCCTCTCGCAGTGAGATATGTGGGTATGGCACACGGTGTCCTCTTCGTCGCTTTTATCGTGTGGGCCTGCCTGGTAAAATCAGCGGCTAATAAATCTCTCGGCTGGCTGGTAAAGTCATTTATTGCTTCCATTATTCCATTCGGAACATTTTATATGGAAAAACAATGGAAGAAGGAAGAAAACGAAACAAGCGCGTAGAAGAATACCCGGCCGCCATCATTCCCCATCAGTTTACAGATCCGGCTGCGCAGGTTGTTCAAAGATCTGCCTGCGCTGCCGGAGAATTTACAATACAGCGCTATAACGCAGGATGATGTAGGCCGGATCAGGCTACTGTTCCTGAAGTAAGATCATCATTTCCCCATTATCCTTTTCCTGTGCTGCATGCCCCATTTTCTCAATTCGCCGATCACTGCATGCAAAGATTGCCCGTATTCAGTTAAAGAATATTCCACAGTCACGGGCATGGTATCATACACTGTACGTTTTACCAGCTGATTCTCTTCCAGATCACGAAGCTCTTTGGAAAGCATCCGGTCTGTGATCTGTTCGATCTCTTTTGATATCTCACCAAAGCGCTTATCTCCGAGCGTCAGACAAACGATGATCGGGATCTTCCATTTTCCATTCAATACTTCCAGCGCATCCCGCACGGGAAGTAACATTCCCATACACTGCTCCCTATTGAGATCTTTTGTTTTCATTGTCATATTAATCGCTTTTTGCCACTATACTCTGGTATAGTACTATACAACAGTATAGTACTTACAAAAGTATAGCAAAGGTAAATACTTTTGTGTCGTAAAGAAAAACAGATCTACCACACACAAAAAAATGTTATGAAGTACGCATTAATAACAGGACGCATCCTGTTCTCCCTGATTTTTATCCTTTCCTCTTTCGGTCATTTCAAGGCAGAGACAATTGCCTTTGCGGGCTCGCAGGGTCTGCCATTTGCCTCTGTACTGGTACCCTTGTCCGGCATTGTTGAACTGATAGGAGGACTAAGCATTCTTATCGGCTACCGTGCAAAGCTCGGGGCATGGCTACTGGTGATCTTTCTTATTCCTGTGACATTTATGTTCCACCAGTTCTGGACAGTCACAGATCCAATGACGTACCAGATGCAGTTCGTGATGTTCATGAAAAACGTATCAATGACCGGTGCTGCATTGCTGATCGCCTATTTTGGATCAGGTGAGCTCAGCGTTGACGCAGCAGGTAAGTCAACGTCTTACGATCTATCTCCAGGAAAGAAGGTTGTTGCGTAAGGATTCTGTACAGTGATGTTGACCAGCTCTATCCATATTTTTCATTGTCTGTAAAGACATCAACTAATCAATTATGAAAACGATTCTTAAAATCACCACAAGCGCGAGAGGGCCGTTGTCTAACAGCAACAAACTCGTAGAAAAAATTGTAGAAGAATTACAGCAGCAGCATCCGGGAGCGGTTGTGACGGAGCGTAATCTTGTTTCCAAAACCTATCCCCATCTTGAAGAATCGCACCTGGCTGCATTTTTTGCTCCTGCTGAGGATAAGAGTGCAGCTACCCTCGCAGCGGTTTCGCATTCGGATGAAGCCATTGCAGAATTAAACGAGGCAGACCTGATCGTGATCGGTGTGCCGATCTACAACTTTAATATTCCTTCTGCATTGAAAGCCTGGATAGATCATATCGTTAGAGCACAGAAAACATTTTCATATGGTTCAGGAGCGCCCGAGGGTCTGGTGAAAGGTAAAAAGGCATACCTGGCAGTAGCGTCCGGGGGTATTTATTCTGAAGGCCCATTGGCGGCGATCTCATATGCAGAGCCTTACCTGAAAACCATCCTTGGCTTTATTGGCATCGATGACGTAACGATCTTCAGGGTCGAGGGAGTGAATGTGCCGGGAGTGAAAGAGTCTGCGCTGGAAAGAGGACTTGCGAGCGTAGTTGTATAAGACGAATGGCGGAGGTTAAGACAGGAGATAGCTCAACAAGTAAAAGGCTTCGCAATCCACCCGGTGGTTTTGCGAAGCCTTTGTTCATTTGCCTTCATTTGTTTTTTTATTCCGCTCTTCCGCTAATGCCGCCGCAGCGGGAAACAGTTTTTCCATCCATTGTACAAACGGCAACAGATGCTCTGGCTCCACGATCTCCGCAACACTGCAGGCAGACAGTGCGGCCGTTTGCCAGCTATGCAACCAGCATTTCCATCCTGCAAGATCCCGTGTTTTGAAAAATTGACGGACGATCTGCGAAGGACTTTCATCTTTTTTACCAATAGGTCCTTTCTTCGCCTTGATCCAGGCGAGTAAAATGAAACAGCTCTCGATCAGCTGCTCCAGCTCTTCTGCAAAGCGGACCAATGCTCCCGGCGTTTTCGATCTCCAGATATACGCCGGCGCGATCGCTGCCTCGCAAAAGTCAGCAAACAACTCCTGCATTTCCTCCAGCGGCACATCGTTGAACAACTGATGCAACGCCCAGTGAGGGTCCAGCGAAAGTGGGTCACACTCATGCTCAAGAGCCAGGCGGTTTAAATAATAACGCTTATCCGGAGTAGATCTGGTTGCCATAAAAGGTTTTCTGATTACACACAAAAATGACAGCGGATCGCTATCGATGCCCGCTGTTTTTTTAACGCGTCATTTGCAATATTACGACGGTATTAGAATGATCTTAATTATTTGCACCTAGACTTTAGTCTAAGTTCTCGTGACATTTTCTGGATCATAGCATCGGTTAAGCAGGCTGACCAAACGCACTTCCGTTATAAGTTCTCTAAAACTGCTTATCCCTCTTTGACCATTTTGCACGTTTTTGTAGTTTTCGTTATTGATCAAACCCCTACTAGTATGAAATTCGTTCTACCAGCTATCTTTCTTTTCTCATCCGTTATTTGTTATGCACAGGACAACTCTTTTTTCCGCAATATACCTACCGACACAACCGTGCGGACCGCTGTTGAAGCAATTTTGCGGGAAAAGAACAGTCCTCAGAAAGTAGAATACATCAATGGCGCATCGATTGGCGGCATTTACTACAGCATTATTGTCGCTCAGAATATGAAAACAGGACTTTTCGAGAAGGGAGTGTATGTAAATAGCGACTCATGGCCCAATACGTACAGCTTCAATAACCGTACAACCCCTCATGCTTATATTGATGACAACGAATTGCCCGGACTCATCTCTTTCTTTGAAAATTGCGATAGTATCTGGAAGAAGGAAACATCCAATAACCGGACTAGCTATGAATACGAGACGACCGACGGGTTCAGGATCTCCTTTGGAACTGGCGCAATGAGTGCCGGGTGGAGGTTTGCCTTTCAATTCCGCAACTATCAAATGTACTTTACCGAAACAACCGGCAAAGGCAAATCTGTCGATCTTCTATATATGTTCAGGTCGCTTAAAAATACGATCGACAAGATAACCGACCCGTCGTCCGCAAAAAAGGAATAAAGAATATTCTCAATGGAGTACCTGCAGTGAAACAGCCATACAATAGGAAAGCCTTTCGCTGTTAAAATATCTCCGGATGCAGCACCCGGGTGATCTCCGTTCGAGATGATCAATAAGAAAGGCCAGACGATATGTCCGGCCTTTCTTACGATAGCTTAAGCCTGTTCAGCTTAAGAGTTATCTTTTGACTTGTCCTTGTCTTTCTTTTTCTTCTTCATGATGTCTTTGAACTTGGTCTGTTGCTCCGGTGTCAGGAACTCTGCCATTTTCGTTTCCTTTTCTTTTTTCAATGCCATCTTTCTTTCCTTCTGCGCATCTTCATTCAGGGTTGCATCATTTTTTACTTCGTCCATCTTTGCCTCGTACTCCTTACTCAGTGCATCGTATTTTGTTACCTGATCGGGTGTAAGAGCGAGCTCTGTTTTGATCTTGTTATCCCATTCTTCATGAGACTTGTCTTTGTCCTGGGCCATAGCTGGTGCAGCAAAGAATGCTGAAACCAACAAAGCCATTGCTAGTTTTTTCATAATGTCAAGTTTATATGATTAGAGAAAAAAATTACGAGTTGATTAAGTCCTGCAGTATCGTGGACTCGTCTAATACTTGAAAAAATAATGCCAATACAGATTTATGGATCTTCTATTGGCCGGGGAGAGGCTAAATCTCAGTCAGCTAATATTAACATCTTACTTTGAGGCATTATGTATTTTTCAGATATACAAAATAAACGACTGTTCAGCATCCTGTGTAAAGCTCTTATCGTCATCAGCTTGATGCATTCATCAGGAAATCATCTGCCGAATGCTGTCTTATGAAAAAGACTGCCCGGTGTTAAAATGGCTGGCCAGGATCTCAAAAATAAAACGTTGAGCTGGCGATACATGATACGGTGACCAGTGACCCGAATCTACCCAAAGCAGTAAATAAACCTTCGTACTGATTCTAAAAACGGCTCTGCAAAAAATGGTGGCCCCCCGCCGGAAGTACAAAAGCAGCCCCGATTCCGATGAAGGGCGTAGGTTTATCGAAAAGCAGTAACAGGTCTAAGAAAATACCGGCAGTACCGCCCCGCCGCTTTATACCACAATTAAACTTTTGTACATTTAGCTAAGCTCAAACCGCCTGTTATTACGCCGGGCGGTCCAATGCTTACCGCAGAGCAGCCTGTCAGCTGAACGCCCTTGTATGTTCTGACAGGTTTTGGATGGTTTCGGCGGCGGTGATGAATGTTAAACTTTTTTTATGAAAATAAAGCTCCATGAAATTGAACTCGGCGTAGTCAATCCAAACGCCAGTAAAGATTTTTACAGATCACTTCCGGGCATGTCGATGTCAGTCGACCAGCCTGCGCTTAAAGTCTTTCATACAGGCATACCCCAACTTGATCTGAATTTCTCTACACATCTTGGTCAGGGTGAAGTGATGTTAAGTTTTATATGTGATGACCTGGAAGCTGCGATGAACCTTTTATCGGGTAAAAACATTGCCTACGAAGGGCCGGTCACATCGCATCTTGCGATGAGAAGCATTTCTTTCCGGGATCCCGCAGGTTATAAGGTAAAGATCAATCAGGCATCTGCTGATTCTCCTGCATGGCTTCAGGATCTTCTTTAGCGAAAGTGTGAGGACGATCTTGCTTGCACGGGATTACACAGTTGTTGGCTTGCTTCCACAAATGGGCAATTATCAGCTGTATGATCGCTGTTCATAAGAAAATCCGGCAGGCGTTTATTTGCTCTAAAAATGCTGATATCAGTTTCTTAGCGGAAGTTGTGGAAAAAAGCAGCGTTGACTGGCATGATGTTTCCGCTACCTCTTTCGAAATCATCAATTGTAGAACTATTAAAATGGCTTTATTATGAAACGTGAGACTTTAAATCAACATCAGGCAAGCCAGCTACTGAAGAAACAGCAAGAGCAAGATCAACAAAAAGACGAGAAGAACAAGATTGTTCCGCAAACTGGAAATCTTCCGAATGCAACAGACTCGGGAGGCTCTATGAGCGAAGGCAACCTTTCAAATAGCAGATACAGCAGGGAAAGAACGCGACTCCTGCGAGATAAGCAGTTCATCATGGGTTCAGACAATGATGGACAGGCGAATTAATATTTCGCCGCTTGTAACAGAAAATCCCGGCTAAGAATTTTTCCAGCCGGGATTTTCATTTTTATTTTATACGTGCTGTTCCTTCATCATGGAAATTTTATTGATTATGAATGGAGAGAGAACGCTATCATTGAAAGAAGAGGTTGGGGAAAATGGGTTTGCGATAATACCAAATGTATTCGATCACTCTTCCGTGAGAACAATGAAAGGGGTCATTGATCATGCAGCAGGAAACAGCGCTGCTTTCAGGAAAACGACTGATCTTTTCGCCATCCGGCGATTTCTTTTTGAGGTTACTGAAATCCGGTCCGAGATATTTACAACCTCTTTAAAAAATATACTGATCAACCTTTTTGCTGGCCAATACTTTTCTTCTAAATCAATTTATTTTGATAAGCCTGGTTCTTCTAACTGGTTCGTATCTTATCACCAGGATCTAACCATATCAGTTGACAGGAAAGAAGACATACCTCATTTTGGCCCGTGGACGGTAAAGCCAGGACAATTCGCGGTACAACCACCTGTTGCCATTTTGGAAAACAGCTTCACCCTGAGGATCCATCTTGATGACACAGATAAGGACAACGGAGCACTACGTGTGATCCGTGGTTCGCACTTGAACGGAATTATAAGGACTGATTGCCTGAACCGGGATCAGGAGGAAGAGGTGACCTGTGAAATTCCTGCAGGCGGCGTGATGATCATGAAACCGCTTCTGCTGCATGCTTCCAGCAGAACCGTTAATAATGCTAGAAGACGAGTGATACATCTTGAATTTTGCAACGTCGAGCTTCCCGGTAAGTTAAATTGGGCCGAGCGGCTTGCGATTTAATTTTTTTGCAACAGCAGCAGACAGGAAAAACTTTCGTTCCTTTGAAGTAACCTCAACTCCTCTATATGTTTGACCTCAAACGCACCGACAACCAGGATCCTGATTTCCGCTATCTCATTCCCCTTCTCGACCAGGATCTGAGAAGCCGGTATAATGATCTGCAGGATACATATGATCAGCATAACGTTATTGTAAATGTCGATACGGTGATCATTGCCTACGCCGATGAGAAGCCGGTTGGATGTGGTTGTTTCAAACAGTTCGATGATTCTTCAGTTGAAATGAAGCGCATGTATGTAAAACCTGACTTCCGCAGGCAGGGTATTTCGACAGCAATCCTGAAAGAACTGGAGAATTGGGCAATAGAAAATGGCTTCCGGAATGCTGTTCTCGAAACCGGCAACCTGCAGGAAGAAGCTATTGCGCTCTATGAAAAGCTGGGTTATACGATCATTCCAAACTATCCTCCATATGAATCGATTGAATCCAGTATTTGCATGCAGAAGGAATTAAGATCGTAGGAACTACTCAAATTCCGCAAGTTCCGGGTTTCCTTCCGGTTGCGTGTCAACTAGCTTTGGGTCTTTAAACAGCACACCATGACAACGCAGGATCATATCGATTATAAACGGATCGCGGATGCGATAGATTATATCCGCCGGCATTTTAAACAACAGCCTTCCCTGGAGGAAGTGGCGGAGCAGGTCCATCTCAGTCCATTTCATTTCCAACGATTGTTCAGCGACTGGGCAGGTGTGAGCCCCAAGAAATTTCTACAGTTCCTTAGCGTGCAACATGCAAAAGAGCTGCTGGCGGATCCGCAGACAAAACTTTCTGATGCAGCATTTGATACCGGCCTTTCCGGCACCAGCCGTCTGCATGATCTGTTCATCTCTATTGAAGGAATGACACCCGGAGAATTCAGGAATGGCGGAGAAAACCTCTCTATCAACTATAGCTATGCTGAAACCCCATTTGGAAATGTACTGGTCGCGTCAACATCAAAAGGCATTTGTTATATGGCTTTTGCAGAAGATGAAAAGATAGCCCTGCAGGAATTACGCCATCAATTTCCAAATGCACGACTCCAGCAGATGCTGGATATAGCCCAGCAAAATGCATTATATATTTTCATGCAGGACTGGAAAGAACTATCAACGATCAAACTACATCTGAAGGGAACAGCGTTTCAACTGAAGGTTTGGGAAACATTGTTAAAGATCCCGCTCGGAGGATTAACGACCTATGGAAAAATTGCGGCGCAATTAAATTCACCAGGAGCATCCCGCGCAGTTGGCACTGCTGTTGGAGATAACCCTGTTGCCTTCCTGATTCCCTGTCACAGAGTGATCCAATCCTCCGGAGCAATCGGTCAGTATCATTGGGGCAGCAATCGCAAAGCCGCAATGATCGGCTGGGAATCTGCGAGGGCAGGTGGGCATATTTAGATCTGATGTCGTTCAGTTAAGGATTTCCCCGAAAGCTTATTCGATGGCTGATGACCGATGGCCGTTGGCCGAGTGCAGCATTTAGATTGAAGTTATTGCCGCTGATAGCTGTTTATCTTTCGGCCATCGGTCATCGGTCATCGGCCGTCGGTCATCAGCCATCGGTCATCGGCCATCGGCAAAAGAAAGCCGCCGGAAACAAGCACGAATTGTAATTTTATCTTTATGGACCTTTTCAATCCTGATCCACTTGCAAACCTGTTGCCTTCGGATGGCATCGTTCAATATTACGGCCCCGTAATGCCGCGCGCTAAAGCCGATGAATATTATGAGCTATTGTTCAGGAACCTGAACTGGCAACCAGATACTGCTTTGATATTCGGAAAGCTGATCACCACCTCCCGCAAAGTTTCGTGGTATGGAGATGCCCCTTATTCGTACACTTATTCGGGCGCAACAAAATTTGCGCTGCCATGGACCAACGAGTTACTTGAGTTAAAAAATCTGGCGGAAGAAAGATCGGGGGAAACGTTTAATTCATGCCTGGCGAATTTGTATCACACAGGAGAGGAAGGCATGGCATGGCACAGTGATGCAGAAAAAATGCTGCGCAAGGATGGCGCCATTGCATCGATGAGTTTTGGCGCAGAAAGAAAGTTCTCTTTTAAACACAAGCAAACAAAGGAGACCGTGTCCGTGGTATTGCAAACAGGCAGCCTCCTGATCATGAAGGGAACAACACAAACACATTGGCTTCACCGGTTACCACCCACAACGAAAGTTAAAACGCCGAGAGTGAACCTTACGTTCAGAACAATTATGACGGAACAATGAGATCAGAACATCCCAATTCCTAAAAGCGTGGAGAGAAAGAAGGCAAATGATAGGGAAAAAATAATGGAGCTTAGCCCTCCCAACAGGCCGCCCGCAATCAGATAGCTGAGGATGCTGAAGGCTGGATAAAAACCCGTCGTTTCTTTTTCACTCTTCGCTTGCAGAAGTTTTCGCCAGGCTATTATAAAACCGGAACAGCATCCCATAAATGTAAGGACGCCTGCATTAAATATCCCCGCACCCAGCAGAAAGAAAACGGCAATGGATAGTACAGTGGATAATCCTACTTTGACCTCACGATCCCGGGTCCCGAATAAGTTGAAAAATGTGATCACATTGATAAACACCAAATAGATAAATGCTCCAACCATGGCCAGTCCCGCTGCGGCCGCTAACAAAGCAAAGAAAATTGAAATCATGAGAATGAATAAGGTTGCTTAAATATAAAGCTTTATCGTATTGGGCCAGTTCAGGGCAACTGATATCCCGGTGAAAAAACATTTTTTTGCGTTGTTTTTCCCCTTGCTTCACCTTTTGCTTCTGTTAGTTTTAATAAAAATTAGAACTATGAAATCACCAGTTATCGACTCATCCTAGTGCACTAATACCGGCTCTTGGAAACAGGAATGTGGTCTCAGCCCCTCATTCCGGGGGATTGGTGCCGTAGTGGGAGCTGCGGCCCAATTACTTTTTGCGTATCGTTTGTTTTCTACTCGTGTCCGATCAGATCTGGTTTATCCAGCCCTAACTGTTTACGCAAATCGAGGTTATGGAAATACTGTTGTTCAGCAGGCACGGAGGTTCGCTTGTTCTTTTCGATGTCCTTACCCTCTTTCGTCCAAAGCATGGGAGTGAAATGGAAGACCTTATTCCCTCCGAGTGCAGGCACATCGTTCTTCCATGTTTTCCAGCGATAGGCTTTATAATACTTTTCAAGATTTCCATTGAAGCAGAACGATAGAAAATCAGAGTATCCGTATCCCAATGGTTCGAACTCAAGATTGTCCGGAGAGAAATAGTACAGCTTACCGATATCATCTCCCAGGCTGCCACCGTTTTGCAGGTAAAATCCGCCGATCGCGTCATCAGCCACGATGATATATCCCGGATTCTGTGCAGGGTATAGCTTTCTGTGCCATTCCATAATACCCCGATCCAGTTTGGCGCTGCCTGATCCAAGGATCCTGATCCAGCCATGATCAACCAGGATCCCTCCGGTATTTAATGTCACTGCCCCAAGCGATGTCCGGTTGCTTGTTTGAAGGTCGTACAATGCTCTTCCCGCTCGTGCGCTGTCTGCAGGAAGAACTTCAATTTGATTGGTTGCAGTATCGATCATCGCCCTGATTGTATTCCAGGCCGGATCCTGCGTACTGATCAGCTCTTCTAAAGGACGCATTTTTGTTTGCGCATTTATTTGCTGGCTAAATAATAAAAGAAAAACGATGATCGACCGGTTCACTGATGCTCTTTTGCCCGCAATATCTGTTTATTATTTTTACGCGACCCATTTTTTTGATGTGTCTTAAATAGCGTTTCCGGCTATACCGGCTGAGGTGGTTAGCAGATGATTTTTTTCAGAATGGTGAGCCGGCAGACCGGTTTCTTCGGGGAAGATGGGGTTGAACAGAAGGGGGGTACAAAAATCGGGTATGTCCGCGAATAAAAAAACCAGGCCCATATCCGTTCATAACATGAACAAATGAACCTGGTTAACACACGCCAGCTATTTATTGATAGATCACATTTAACGTGATCGGAGTCGCTGCAAGCGCTTTTGAAAGCGGGCAATTTTCCTTTGCGATTTTAGCGATCCCTTCAAATTGTTCTTTGGAGATCCCTGCAATGGCGGATGCGGTCAATTCCAGGCTGATGCCTTTTATGGTTTGCGTTGTTACGTCCAGTTCCACCACCGCATTGGTGTCGAGATCTCCTGCTTTCAGGCCCTGTTGTGAAAGAACTGCACTTACGGCCATGGTGAAACATCCTGCATGCGCCGCGCCCAGCAACTCTTCAGGGTTGGTACCAACGCCTTCCGCAAAGCGGGTATTAAAAGAGTACTGCGTACTGTTAAGCGTAGTGCTTTGTGTGGAGATCTGGCCACTTCCCTGTTTCAGGTCGCCGTTCCAATGTGCATGGGCTGTCCTTTTCATATATCTTATTTTAAGGTTGATTGAATAGTTGTATTTCGCGGATACAAAGTTGATTGATCTGAAGCCGTGATTATTGTACATTTTGACGATTCTCCTGTACTTTTTACCCAAAGGATCGTTATTGGTCACTTTGCAAAAAATGAGTACGTACCAGTTCACAAATCATTAACCCTGCTTCGCAACAAAAACTTTTTATGGTTGTTGTTATATATCATCAGACCCGCCCACACCGGATCTCCATCATTTAACTGTCATTAAATCTTATTGAACGTATGTCAACACAAACAAAACCCACCAGGTCTTATGTATTGGGTGGTGATCTCACCATTGACCGGCTTGGTTATGGTGCGATGCAATTAACTGGCACGGGTGTATTTGGCGAAGCAGCCGACCGCGACAAAGCGAAAAAGGTTTTACAGGAAGCGGTAACTTCCGGCGTGAATTTTATTGATACGGCTGAGGCGTATGGCCCCAAGCTGAATGAAACATTGATCGCTGATGCGCTCTATCCTTATAAGAGCGACCTTGTTATCGCAACAAAAGGCGGCTTTAACCGCCCCGGGCCAAACCAATGGATCCCTAATGGTGATCCTGCTTATATCAAAAGTAATATCGAAGGCAGTCTTCAGCGATTGAAAACAGACACGATCGATCTATGGCAGCTGCATCGTATCGATCCCGATTTTCCGGTCGAAGAAACGCTGAAGCCGGTTGCAGAAGCGGTAAAGGCCGGAAAGATCCGTCATGTAGGATTATCGGAAGTCGGTATTGAGCAAATCGAACGAGCAGAGAAAGTATTGCCCATAGTATCAGTACAAAATCTTTACAACCTGGGAAATCGCCAGTGGGAAGAGGTGCTGGACTATACAACCAGCCGAGGCATTGCATTCATTCCATGGTATCCGCTTGCATCCGGACCACAAACATTGGCGGATAAGATCGGAAAGATCGCGCAGGCCCATAATGCCACTATTGCACAGATCGCACTGGCATGGTTACTGAAACGTGCCGACAATATACTACTGATACCAGGTACCAGTTCTGTTCAGCATTTGCAGGAAAACATCAGCGCAGGCGAGATAGAGTTAACTGAGGAAGAATTTGAATCGCTATCGAAATAAAGAGGCTTACGCAGTGAGGTAAGAGGTAGAACAATGTCCATTCCGGAATAGATCCGGAACATTCCAACGATGAGTTGGAAAAAGAATACCCTTTAGTCAGGGATCTGATCCCTGACTAAAGGGTTTCTTTTTAAAGCCCGGAGGGTTACGCTCCCTTAAGCAACCTGTACATCCTTATGATCAGTACCTGTAATCACATCGTACCAGTTCGCGATATCCTGTTCAAACGCTGAAGTTTTTTGCCTGAAGCGATGGAGTGAATCCGTTCCCAGCGGTAAATGCACCGGAGGTTTTGCAGCATTTGCCAATGTGATAAAAGCCTGGGCAAGTTTTTCAGGATCTCCGGGTTGTTTACGATTTATCTGGGTTGCGATCTCGCGCATTTGACCAACCGTATCGGCATAATCATCAATTACATTGGATGACCGGGTCAATGATGATTCGTCAAGAAAATTGGTTCTGAAAAATCCCGGAGCAACGACTGTTGCATGAATACCGAGTGGTGCCAACTCCAGTGCAAGCGCTTCGGTGATGCCTTCCACCGCAAATTTTGTTGAGCCATAAAGCCCCCATCCGAAATAAGCACTTAAGCCTCCAATGGAAGAAATGTTGATGATATGGCCGGAGCGTTGTTTTCGGAGGTAGGGCAACACTGCCCTGGTGACGTTAAGCAATCCAAACACATTCACTTCGTAATTCTTTTTCACCTCATCAGTTGTTGCTTCTTCTACGGCAGCGAGCAAACCATAGCCTGCGTTATTTACGAGTACATCGATCCTGCCGAAATGTTCAACTGCGTCTGCTACAGCCGTCTTGGCCTGCGTTTCATTGGTAACATCAAGTATCACAGCATACAGATTAGGGTCATTATTGAACCGGGTAAGGAACTCGTCCGGGTTATTGCGAACGGTCGCCACTACTTTATCGCCGTTGGCGAGAACTGCTTTGGTGATTGTATGGCCGAATCCTCTTGAGGCTCCTGTTATGAACCATGTTTTTTGTGTTTTCATTTTGTTTGTTTTTGATAACACAAAGATGACAACACCCTGGCAGGAAGCCTTTATAATAACTAAAGATGGAATTATGAATTTCAAAGACGTTTGCACGACCGGCCTCAGGGTTGCCCACTAAAGCTTGTGCAGGGGGGCAGTGATGGGATAGTCTCCTTTGAACGCAGACGGCGTTCTTGCTGGTATTTTTCTTAAAAACAAATGGAGATCAACTGGTCGCCGCAGCCCATCTGATTCTTTCTTTAAATCAATTGTCTTCTTTAGGATATGTCCTTTTTGGGTATTACAGATGTCTTAACCGTCGTCATTTCAACAGCGAATTTGAACCGCCATGCCGATACAATGTTCGCCACAATATACGAGCACAAAAGCATCGTAATACCCTTATCCCTGTAGTCCCCCGATGCGAAACACAAAAATGTCAGGAGGATCATTCCGAAGGCAATCGGCGATAGGATCATCCTGATCCGGAGAGTTTTTATTGCCCGTTCTACCAGTATATCATACACGTACCAGTAAATGCACAGAAATGGCAGTGTCACGATCAAACTAAAAACGAAACATAAAGCGGCAAAACCTGTATACATCAGGAGACCCTTGCCTGTAGTCAGGACTTCAGCCGTTATATACAATACCGGTCCGAAGAAAAGTGTTGACAGCCAAACCCTGAGCGGATAGAAGTCAACCGTTCTCTTTTTCTCCGGAAGTTCAAATGCTGTTGTTAATGGTTCCATATCATCCCTTGCGGGTTTATATTCCAGTGATATTTCTGCGCTTCCGCGAACGTTTTGAAATTCATCCTTTCGCCCAGAATAACTTCTTTATACGCCTGATGCATCTGCCTCGCGGCGATCATTGGTTGCATTCTGCCGACGCCGGTGCAGAGTCCGGGTATTGCCACGGAGTTGATCTTCTCCCCGTGTGTTCCTGCTGCCGTGATCAGGGCCGCTTTCATAGCAAGATAGGCATTCACGGAAGTGTCTATGTTAAAATTGGTCGGAATGCGCATGGTTGGCGCAGAGATGAGGTATGGAATTTTTGCGTCCCCCGTTTCCATTAATAATGCCTGTCCGACCAGCAACTCTCCTTCCGGAAGCGCTTTGATGCGTTGCTGTAGTTTTTTCTCCAGGTCCCACCCGAAACGGACAGATAATGCGTAGTCGAGACCACCATCCATAAAGCCGAAAGAGTTTGCAGGACTTACAATGGCGTCGCATTCAAGCGTGGTGATATCGCTTTCTAAGATAGACAGGGATTCTTCGTCGGAGAAGAATTCTTTCCAGGCAGTGATCAGTTGGGGGTCGATGGCGGCTAAGATAATTTTCATCTGGAGTTAGTGTTTTTTAATCGCTTTTACGCTGTGTTTTAACGGCTGGATTTTGTTTTTTTCCCCTTTTGTTTTTTATTATGGTAATGATATTTGTGGGGAAGATGTTCCTGTTGCGCGGAGGATGTTTTCAGTGGATGAATAGCCAAGCCTGAGGGAGGTGTGACAGTCAGTTATAAACTGGCTGCGGTCCGGCATTTGCCCGGTCCGTTCTCACCAACTCAAAATCCCGGTGGTGGTGGCGGGGGAGGGCCCAGGGCCGGTGGCGGGTTCAGGAGGCGACTCCCGGCAACAGGAAAACCTATCTTCAAACCGGAAAGACGATCAGCGCCTTTCTTCCTTTCCAGACCCGCCTCATGATCCACAAAACCTTCAAATAACAACCCACCTTTCACCACAAAAATCTTTGTTCCCTATCCAGGGAAATGCAACCACTTTCCACGAAATTATCACTCTCCGATAAAACCTGATCGGGAGAACCGTCCGTTTCCCAAACCACCTCCCCTGGTCATAACAAAGGCTGATCTGCACCCGAATGTATAGTCTTTTTCAAAACCAACTTACGGATCGATGGTGATCAACGATCTTTCCAAATACCATAAGCCCTGTCGCGCATCTGGCGGATCTCACCAAATTCCTGATCCCGTTTGAATCACCGACAGTGAAAAAAAACAGTACTGTATATGATCCGCATTCCCTAAATAGAAAAAGGAAATGGATTCAGGAAATTTCTCCCGACAGTGCCATAGCAGACCAACTATGCTCATAAAGCATCGCGGGTCCAGAGATGATCCGGGCCCGCGATGCTTTATACTTTTTTTCAACGCAACTAATCAATCCGCTTTCAAACTTTTTACCGGATTACTCAATGCCGCTCTCACTGCTTCAAAACTCACCGTCATCACGCCTATGCCCAGCGCCAGCAGCCCGGACACGCCAAATACCAGCCAGCCAATGTCCACCCGGTACGCAAATGCCTCCAGCCACTTACCCGTTGCCCACCAGGCGAGCGGCCATGCAATGATAATAGCGATCGCTACCAGCTTCACAAAATCCTTTGACAATAGAACGACCACTCCAGATACAGATGCTCCCAGCGTCTTCCTGATCCCGACTTCCTTCACCCGCAAACGGATACTGTAGGCTGACAATCCAAATAAACCAATCGCAGAAATGAATAAAGCAAGTACAGCGAATAACTGTATAATACTACTCATCCTGTTCTCCGAGGCATAAAGCTGATCCAGCTTTTCATCAAGAAATGTATAGGTAAATAAACTCCCCGGATATAATCCTTTTACTACTGTCGCCATGTTCGCGACACTTTCTTTCAGTTTTTCCGGCTGAACTTTGAGCAACAAATAATTCGCTCCATACGGGTTGTATTGTAACACCAATGGCTCTACTGAAGCATGCAGGGATGCAAAATTGAAATCTCTGATCACACCGACCACATCACCGGTATCCTGGTCAAGCACGACGCGTTTTCCAACCGGATCTGTCATTTTGAAAAGTCTTACAGCCGCCTCGTTCAGAATAAATTCTTTTTTCTTTATCTCAGGAAACTGGGGTAGAAAATTCCTTCCTTTTATCACAGACACGTTCAGTGTCTTCAACAGGTCCTCATCGCACATTAGCGTTCTCGTACTTGGAAGATCTTCCGACCCGGTAGCATCCAATGGTGAAAATGACAGCATGCTGAATCTTTCCCCTGGTAAAGTTGATGTCAGAGAAGTCTCCTGAATTGCCGGATCTTTTTTCAATTCACCGAGCAATGCTCCAAACTTTTGCCACATATTGTCATACATCGTAACAGCAACAAGCTGCTCTTTATCGAACCCAAGGTCTTTCGTGTGGAACAATTTCATTTGCCTGTAAACAACAACGGTTGAAAATATCATAAACACGGCAACAGCGAACTGAAAAACGATCAGGCTCTTGCGAACGAGATTTACAGCAGACAATGAATCCCTTTTACCTTTCAGTGAGTGGACGGGGTTAAATCTTGATACAAACCATGCCGGATACGATCCGGATAAAAGAGCGATCAAAACGATCAACCCGCCAAGCAGCAATACATTATCGCGATCGATCAGTTGCTCAACCCGAAAATTTTTACCCGCTAGCTCATTATAAAAAGGCAATGCCTCATTAAAAATTCCGAGTGCCAGTACCGCGGCCAATAGCGTCGTCAACAAAGATTCGCCAAGAAATTGTTTAACCAGTTGGCTCTTTGATGCCCCGATCACTTTTCTTAAACCGATTTCTTTCATCCGGTTAAATGCCTGCGCCGTAAATACATTTACAAAGTTTACGGAAGCCAGCAACAAGATAAGAAATGCCGCAACTGAAAAAATATAAACGTAAGTAATATCACTGTTGGCTCGTATCTCTTTTTCTAATTTAGAATGAAGATGAATAGACGTAACCGGCTGAAGATTCAGTTTCACCGAGGCCAGTACCTGCAAAGCGGTTTGACCAGGTTCTTCATAAAAACGCCCGGTAAATCCCGGCAGCTTGGAATATGTCTTTTGCAATGAACCTTCTCTTAACATTGCATAGGTATAGAACCCGTTCCATGAGCGCCGTTCGAACATCTCCTGGTCCATATACGCAGACAGCGTACTCATTGAAACCAGGTAGTCGAAATCGAGATGAGAGTTGAATGATGGTGTTTTAAGAACGCCCGTGACCGTCAGCGATTGTTTCACTTTTTCGTCTTGCAGAATTTTACCGACAGGATCTTCATCTCCAAAATATTTCCTTGCCAGATCTTCACTTATGACGATCGAATTTTTCCTGGATAATGCAATACCTGCATTTCCTTTCAGCAACGAATAATCAAAAACTTTCAACACATTCGAATCAGCAAACAAACCACCTTTTTCCTGGAAGCGTTTAGTTTCGCCAACTGCGTTCGTATAGCTTAATAACTGGTATGGTGATAACCGGTGAAGGCGAACAACCTGTTCTACTTCGGGAAAATCTTTTTGCAGCATCGCTCCTAACGGAAATGGAGTTGCAGCCCATTGACGGGTATCATTTCCCAGACCTTCCTGCGTTACCCGATAGATCCGCCCGGCATTGGAAAATCCTTTATCATAGTTAAGTTCCTCCTTTACATGAAAAATGATCAGCAGCGCGCTTGCTATTCCAAGAGCCAGTCCCAGAATATTGATCAGCGAAAAAGATTTATTCTTCCAGAGATTTCTCCAGGCAACTTTAAAATAATTTTTGAGCATGATTCAGTGTAATGGTTGCAGAAAGATAACGAAGAGAATGCCAGAGTGGTAATGATTTACTATTCAGATAATTGAATTGCAGCGTTGAAGCGATGTGTTCGAATATGAACAGTTGTTGTACCTGATGCGAACACCCGACTTAACCCGACAATCTTTTATTTCTTCAATCGCGCATTGATGTTCTTCGGGTTACTTAACCGTGCTCCAGGTGTAGACATAACTGCTAACCCTGGAGCACAGTAAGAATAATAGTCGTGAATTGTTACCCGCGATCTTTCCGCCTGATCCGGCTCCATGCTGATGCGGTAAAAACTATTTCACCAGATGAAGTGCTGCCAGTTCTGCCGATATAGCGTTTATTTCATCTGCTGTAAGCGAAACTGCAGCCGCTTTTGCATTCTGCTCCGCCTGTTCCCTGTTGCGTGCTCCCGCA
Source organism: Chitinophagaceae bacterium (assembly GCA_040509495.1). GTDB lineage: Bacteria > Bacteroidota > Bacteroidia > Chitinophagales > Chitinophagaceae > Terrimonas_A. Next base: position 33,998 of record JBEVKW010000068.1, read on the forward strand.
AGTGCGATCGTAATTCCTGGTTGGGCAATCGTCCAGCATAAAACAAGCTGACCAACAGAAAGCTTTTTTGAATCTGCCAGTGGCTTTATTTTTTCCAGGAATGCATTCGTGCGATTGATGTTCTCATCAGTAAAATAAAATAAACCGGCACGGTGATCGCCTTTGCTGAATTCCTGGCCGGGATTCATTTTTCCTGTAAGCAATCCCCTTTCCATCGGGCTATAAGCAAGTATGGATAAGTTATTTTCAATGCAGTAAGGAACCACATCGGCTTCAATGTGACGTTTCACCATGCTATAGGGAACCTGGTCAGACACGAGCGGAACATACTTACTCGCCTCTGCAAGTTGTTCTCTATCATAGTTGCAAACTCCAGCATATCTCACCTTCCCCTGCTGGATCAACTGTGCTACCGCCTCCATTGTTTCCTGGATCGAAGTAGTACTATCCGGCCAATGGATCTGGTACAGGTCGATATAATCCGTTCCGAGGCGGCGTAGACTATTTTCACACTCAAGGATAATACTTTCTTTTCCAGCGTATTTGTAGATATCAATGTCTTTCCCGCTATTGTCTTTCGAAGAAAAGGCAAAGTCCCCTTTTGCAAGATCCCAGCGCATCCCAAATTTATTGAGAATAAGCACCTTGTCGCGCGGCAAGCCTTTTATAGCCTCGCCTACGATCTCTTCACTTGTTCCCTGGCCATAAATGGGCGCCGTGTCTATCGCATTCACTCCCAGATCATAAGAAGCCCTGATCGCATCAATTGCATCCTTTCGTTCTGCTCCTCCCCACATCCATCCACCGGCAGCCCACGCACCAAACGTGATCACAGATGGAGTAAGCGAACTGTTTCCTAATTTCCTGTATTCCATATCATGATTTTTAAAAATGTATTTCTTTAACTTAGTATCACGTCAACTTTTTAGCGCAAGTACGGTTTAATTAGAAACGTCTTATCAAACTGAACAATATTTCAACGATTATGAGGAAAACAAGTTCAACCAATTTTCAAAACCAGGCATACCTGGAAGAAAAATGCGCACTCAATGAACTCATTTACCTGCTTAGCAAGCGGTGGATCACCGAAGTGCTATTCAGCATTGAAGCGGGAAATGTCCGGTTCTCAAGTTTGAAAGAGGACCTTCGGTATATCAGTGATAACATTCTCGCCGATCGACTAAAACTTCTCGAGCAACATAAGCTCATCACCAGGAACGATCACGGTCCGGATGTTTCTTCTCGGATTGAATATTCATTGACGGAAAGCGGTTACCAGCTGAGTGACCAACTGGATGTGCTTTGCAAATTTGCGACTGCTAATGTTTATTTCCCATCAAAAGCCGTTGCATTGACAGAATAATATTTCGTTCTTATAAAAAAAGCCAGCCATCTTGAAAAATGACTGGCTTTTTTTATGCGTTAGCAATGCTGAATAGGCTTAACTCCACCATAACTGGTACCGTTCATTGGCATCATTCAGCAAAAAGATAGCGACATATAAAACAGTTGGAACATCCTAAGGGAGTTGATATCGCTGAAAAAAATCCCATAAAAGATCATTCGCACTGATGGCCGTCGATGGAGTATCTCCGATCACACTTCCCGGTAAACCGCCCGGCCATGCATGACCGCCATCTTTCGTGAGGTAATATTCGATCGTCGCACTATTATTACATCCTATCCATTTGCGAAGAGTATATTTTGCATTGGATATGGCAACCTGGTTTGGATTCGAACAGGCGTTTTTTTGTGACCATACATTGAAAACGGAATCCAATGGATGGAAATAAGCTCCGGATGGTCCTGTTACAAAACCACCAGCCACCGGTACATTTGTATCGAGTGCAGAATGCATGTGGAGGATCGGCACAGGACGCGATGCATTACAGGGTTGGTTTACCATCATCGAACAACCGCTCACTGCGATGGCTGCGATCTTATCGGCCATCTCACAAGCTAAACGGTATGACAACATACCTCCATTCGAATGACCTGTTGCATAAACCCTCTTCGGATTGATCTTGTAGCTACCTGTCAACTTAATGATCAACTGACGGATGAAGTTCACATCATTGATATTTTTTACCATCGCATAGTCGCAACAACCCCCTGCATTCCAGGTACGCGCCTGCAAAATACCATCGCTTTTAACGCCGTCAGGGTAAACAACAATAAACCCTGACGCATCCGCCTTCGTTGTCAGTAGCGATGTGCTTTCAAACTGCTCACCGCTACCACCTCCGCCATGCATGGCAATGACCAGGGAAAAGTCGCCTGACTCATAATAATTGGGAGGAAGATTAATGGTATATGTTCTTACAAGACCGTCCACGGTGATGGAGTGCTGGGCCCTGTATTCTTTTTCGCCGGTAGCGGGATCATCTTTTTTACAACTGGGGAAAACACATAAAAGCAGGAATACGGGCAGGATAATTTTGGTTGACATAGGCTCATTGTTGAGTTGATTGGACTAATAAAACGTAAAAAGTTTAACGATAGTATTGAATTTTCTATTGGGCACACACCCGTCGTTTTTTAACGTCAAACTTTTGTGTTTTCCCCCTTGCGGTTCTTATTGAGCGAGTGATATTTGTTTCGGCGATATTCCGGTTGCGCAGCGGGATATGGTCGATGGATGATAGCCAAGCCTGAGGGAGGTGTTACGATCAGTGGGAAACTGGTCGCTGGCCGGTATTTGCCCGGTCCATTTTCATCAACTCAAAATCCCGGTGGTGGTGGCGGGGGAGGGCCCAGGGCCGGAGGTGGGGGGTGAGAGTTAGCCCCCCCGCCCAAAGCCAGCCCCTCTTCCCACAAAAGTCATCCCCCCACACCCCAACACAATCCGTCATCCACCCTCGCCGAGGTAACTATACACATCTTTACACCAGATAATGGTCTTCAATGATCAATTAAAAAAGCCCTCATTCAGAGGGCTTGCTTTTTGGATTCTTTGCAGATGGCTTGATCTTTTCATCTTCCCCTTCTTTTTTGGGGTTATAATCAAGAGCTTTTCTCAACTTATTATTGAAGCCTGAAAGTTTGTTTGGTTCGTAGTGAGGCTCTTTTGTATGACCACTATCATCGAATTGGAAAGGCAGTTCTAATTGTCCAGATTGTCGAATTTTCAATTTTTCAAATTGCGACCACATGTGTTGCATATTATCTGAAAGCTGAAATAACGTTACTACTTGTTGAATCTGTGCTGTTAAATGCGGATCGCCAGTGTCAGCGGTAAGGCTTTGAAAAAAACGAGCAGTGTAATTTCCTGATTGACTTTTAGGGGTTTTTGCTTTTAGTTCTTCGAGAACACCATCAGGCAATTGTTCATAAACAAGCTTATTAGTCCATGTACCTATCACTCCGGGCCTCCTTTTTATACCATTTACCGTGTAATCCCATCCATTTAGTCTAAAAAGCTCTTTATAAAAGACATCAGGAAATCTTTTTTGCCAAGGAAGTAATTCCTCCGCAATATAGGCCCGCAGTATTTTTTGAAGCTCGTCCTTCTCACGAACATATTGATACCCGGTGGCTTCATCTATCAGAGCGGATATGGCGACTTTCGCCAATGATCTGACTAATATTTCAGCCTTCTTGGCAGTTTCTAGCTGGGTTGTCAATGTAATAGCACCGGCCTCCCTTGCTTTCAGGTATAAGTCTGAAACTAGCGGCAAAATGTTTGCATCAAAACCAGCTTGAACTTTTCCATTTTTGTCAGTGTAGTCAACTTTACTGATCACACCTCTAAGTCCTTCATCTATAAATGGTTGAAGGTTCTGAGCATCCATAAATGCAGGGACGCCGATCATACGTGAATTTCCTCTGGATGGTCTGTCTAATGCCTTAAATACAGCATTATATCCGATTATTCTTTGCCCATTTTCTAAAACCGCCACTTCAAGATCGGCGTTTCCTAGTTGAAGCAAACCTTCGTGCGTTGCTTTTAGTAATTTTTCCTTAGCCATTTATTAATTTTTTATATGTTAAGCGATTAGTTGAATATTTGAGTAGTTGGATGAAACGGTTGCAATCCGTACCTTCCGGCTATTATACATGAAAGAAAACTCATCCACATGTTTCTGCATGTGCTTTTGACTGATGATAAATACCGATTACGCCTCGGTTAATAAGGAGAAAGTTCTATGCTATTGGTGCGCAAAGCACTATTTACATATTCATCCTTAGCATGATCTATACGTTCGGGTCCGGCAAATTGCTTGCTTATTTGAAGACACACCTCTGAAAAGTCAATCATCAAAAACCGCATTGTCGACTACATTTTGTAGAACAGAATGCTTGAAGTCAGTCCTCTTATCCAACACTTTAAACCTCAATTTGCTGCCTCGTTCTAAAAAGCCCATAATATTGACTTGTTAGAGTTCGTCTAATTCGCCTTTTGCTATCTTCTTATACTTGCTTCTTTTGAAGTTAATTGCTTTTTCTCCATGATATGTTTCATCGGTTTCCACCAACTGACCGCCGCCACCCATTTTTTCTTCAGAGCCTTCGTTATCAGCTAGTCCGAAACAACTCCGGATGCGATGGTTCATGAACCACGCGGTTTTTTGGGTTACGTTCAAATCCCTTGAAAGCTGAAGTGAGGAAATACCTTTTTTTTGGCCCGTAATCAGGTATATTGCCACGAACCATGTTTGCAGTTCCACTTTTGTATTGTCAAAAAGTGTGGCCGTTCTTACGTTGAAATATTTACCAGTGTTTTTGCATCTGTATTTATTCCCGGCACATTTGTAAACCTTAGAAGTTTCGTCAAAAGGGGAAATAACATTGCCGTTCCATCTTAGCTTCTCCAGATGATTAATGCAGGTCTGCTCACCCGGGAAGGCTTTTATTAATTCGATTATTGATTTGAAGTCTTGATTGAACATACTGTCTGGCTCTAAAAAACTAAAGATAGCAGTTAATTACACAAGATCAAAATATTTGGTGTAAAATTGTATATATAACACCCTCACCGCCCCTCCCTTCCCTCCAAACATATTCTCACGAATACAGGTATCTTCGACCCCTAATCCAAGTTAACAGCATGATACGCTTCCTTACTCTCTTGCTCGCAAGCTCACTCACACTAACTGCATCTGCGCAAATCAGCGCCGACAATTATTTCAAACTCAACCGCGCTGGCTTCAATCAGAAAAATGCCTACGCCACAACCGGCTATGTTGAACAACGCTGGCGCGTTCCCGGTAACTCCGGCTTTAATGAAAGCATTTACTATGTAGAAAAAATATTACAGAACGCCGGCTTCGTACTTCAAAAAGAAAATGAACAGGAAGCACCCCTCACCTACCGCCTCGAAAAACGTCCACTCAAACAAGATACCTGGGAACCGATAGATGCATCTGCAACCATCGAAGGAGAATCAACACCCTTCCTCGCCTTCCAAACGAACAGGAATATGATCCCCATCAATTGCCCTTCTACCAATGGCGATGTGGCTGCAGAGGTCGTGTATATCAGCAAAAGCGATATCAGTAAGATCAGCACTATGGACCTGAAAGGAAAAATCCTTTTCAGCGAAACTTCCGCCGGTTCACTCCTTAACCAGGCCACCAAAGCAGGCGTCATCGGTGTCATGGGCTACAACCTCCCCGCTTATACACAACCAGAAAAACATCAGACATCCATACAATTCGGCAGCATTCCATCTAAAAGCACAGCATGGGCAATTCTGCTGTCCTATGCCGCAAAAGAAAAATTGAAAGCAGCCTGTCAGAAAGGAAAGACGATCGTAAAGGTGAATATCCAGACCAAAAGCTATCCGTCAACTGAGCTCACACTTGTTGCCAATGTCAGAGGCGCTCTAAAACCTGACGAACGATTTGTTTACAGTGCTCACGTACAGGAACCCGGCGCAAATGACAACGCCAGTGGCGTCGGCTGCCTTGCAGAAATGGCCCGATTATATGCATCATTGATCGCTTCAAAGAGATTTATCCCTCAACGCACCATGACTTTTCTTTGGGGAACGGAGATCTCGGCCACACAACGTTATATCGTTGACGACAGCATCCGTGCAAAAGGAATTCTTTGGGGAATGAGCCTTGATATGGTTGGCGAAGACACCAAAAAGACCGGCGGTAGCTTCCTCATTGAAAAAATGCCCGACCCCTCTGCCATCTGGACCCGCGGAGAAGATAAACATACTGAATGGGGTGCCGGCGATGTCAAAGAAGAAAACCTATTCCCGCATTACTTCAATGATTTTATCCTCGACATCTGCAATCAACAGGGCCGATTCGCAAAATGGACGGTTAATGCAAATCCATTCGAAGGCGGTAGCGATCACACCCCCTTCCTTCGCAATAAGATCCCCGGGCTGTTGATGTGGCATTTCACCGATGTATTCTATCATACCGATAACGATCGCTTAGATAAAGTTTCGGCTGCAACATTGAAAAATGTAGGCGTAAGCGCTTTGACCGCCGGCATGACGCTGGTGAATGCCGATGAAAACACGGCACTCGCTATTGCCAGAACAGTAGCCGCTGCTGCCCGCAAACGCATGAATGCTGAATTCCTGCTTAGCCAGCAGGCCATTAAAAACGGAAAAGATCCTGCTCAGGAAAAACATATTCTTGAAACGTGGAGAAACTGGTATGTCGCCGCACTCACCACCATTGGGGAATTATCCGTTAAAAAGGAAACGACAAGAGTTGGATCAAATCTGAAATTCCTTATCACCGACCTTGAAAAAAACACTACAGAAATGTTGGAGAAACTCGGAAAATAAATATAAACATCTATCAGCAGCAATAGCTTCAATCTAAATGCGGCACTCGGCCATCAGCCATCGGTCATCAGCCATCGGTTATCAGACCCGCAGGAGGATCCCTTACTTAAACAGCATCGCTTTAAATTATCAAAGGCTCCAGGAATGGAGCCTTTGTCATTTAACATACACTAGAAAACTGAAAAATTTATTCGCTACGCAAACTATCTACAGGGTTTGATCTCGCCGCCCTGATAGTTTGAAAACTTACGGTAACAAAGGCGATCAGCAACACCAGTCCGGCAGCCAACGCAAACAATGGCCATCCCGGGCTGATCCTGTAGGCAAACGTATCCAGCCATTGATTTGTCGCCCAGTACCCGATAGGTATCGCAATGATCACCGACAGTATCACGAGCCTGATAAAATCTTTGCTTAACAAGGAGGCCAGGCTCGAAACACTTGCACCCAATACTTTCCTTACACCGATCTCCTTTTTTCGCTGACCAGTGAGATAGGCCGTCATCGCGAACAATCCCATTACTGAAATAACGATCGCTACCGCAGCAAATACACTGATGATCTGCTGTAACCGGATATGTGCGGCAAACAACCGCTGGAAATCGTCATCTATAAAGGAATAACGGATCGGCAACTCCGGTTCTACACTTTTCCATGTCTGTGTCAGCGCCGCTATTGTACCCGCCGCCTTATCTGTGTTTATTTTCACCAGCAATGCGCCGCTAGACTGGAAAAGGCAGGCATTATTCCCGATCGTATAGATCATCGGTTGCACCGCCGTCTCCATCCCCTGTACATTAAAATCACGCACGATCCCCACCACCTGTACAGGAACGGTATCACACCCTTCAAAGAATACCGGCTTGCCTAATACACTCTCGCCGCCGAGTTTCTGTGCTGCCGTTTCATTCAATATCGCAGAACGCGTTTGCTGATCCGTCTGACGCTCGTCGAGTAATCTTCCTTTTACCAGCTTTACATCAAGCGTTGAAAAATAATCCGCACTTACTTTTACCGATGAGATCCGGTGCGTCACGCCTGCATAATTGAACCGGAAAGTAGACGTATCTGCATACTTTTCACCCGGTATTGTTGTCGACTTTGATACATACGTCACGCCGGGCACTGTCAATAGCTTTGTACGTATCGCATCAAAATTTTTGTCTCTTGAATTCTGCGTTGCTTCTATTCGAACAACCTGCTGACCGGAAAAACCTTTATCCCGTGTTTCCATGAACCGGATCTGGCGATTGATCACAAGAATGGCAAAAACAAAAAATGCGGCAACCACAAACTGCGCAACGATCAAACCATTGCGAAGGGTCCGGCCCTTTGATCCACTGGAATATTCACCCTTCAATACCTTGCTTGTATTTACTAGGGAAAGAACGACAGCAGGATAAAGACCAGATAAAACTACAACAACCGCCAGGCTTATCAGGATCTGCACCAGGATGAATCCTAAATTATTCGCACCGAAAAATGAAAGATGAATACCAAAACTTTTTGAGAATATTGGCAACACCATTTGTACGAGAATCAATGCCAGTACAAAACTTACCAGGCATTGCAGGGCCGTTTCTCCCAAAAACTGCCGGATCAATTGCCAGCGGCTCGATCCAAGCGTTTTGCGGATGCCCACTTCCTTTGCCCGGCGGATGGAGGCCGCAATAGAAAGGTTACTGAAGTTGATCGCTCCGGCAACCAATAAGAGAAATGCCAGCACAACCAATACCGCCACCGTTTTAAAATTTGTTGCCCCATGACGTGGAAAATTGTGAATACTTCCCACTGCATCGGCAAACAGACCCGCTGTATGACCTGCTGCAAGGAAAGCGGTGTATGGCTGATTATCTTTCTTTAAACGCTCATCATAATACAGGGGATTGATCGCCTCGTCAACTTTCGCAACACTCAGCTCATTCTTTGTTTTGATATATGTTTCATACGATCTGTTGCCCCAATGATTATTGCCGCTCGCCCAAGGACTGATCCATACAAACTGTATATCCAGGTGAGAGGGGCCTGACAGTGGCGCAAAAACCGCGGTTACTTCCGCTTCTACAGTGCTATAGATCCTGATCGTTTTGCCTATAGGATCTGAACTGCCAAACAACTTCTGGCTTAGCCCGGTTGAAATGATCACCGCATTGGGCTTATGCAGCGAACCCACACGATCACCTGCAACAATTTCAAGCGGAAATACTTTCAGAAAGTTAGAGTCAACCTCCACGCTTCCCGTTGCATACAGCTTCGTCTCTCCGGCATCAAGCGGAACTTCATAGTCGCCACTTGACTGGATCCTTGTAGCTGCTTCGATTTCGGATAATTTTCCCGCAAGAAAACCTGCCAGCGGTGCCGCCGTGGTTTCAAACACTTCTTCGTCAGACCTGAGGCTGACCTTATACACCTTCTTTAATTCCGGGCTCCATTTGTCGTAGCTGAGTTCGTGATTCAGGTATAATAACACGACAATAAAACCGGCAAGGCCCACAGCGAGACCCGCAATATTGATCGTACTGTAGACCTTGTTTCTCGCCATGTTGCGAAGGCTGATCCTGAAGAAGTGCTTTATCATAATACAGTGTTATGGTGAAAATCATCATTCAAAAACATGCCAGTCGGTTAATGCTTTATTTGTCAGACAGTTGAATTCATCTTTATCAAACCTTACGTTCGCTTTTGATACAATGATTGCTTGAAACTGATACATCGGCATCCTTCTTCACCCGCCCTGAACAATAAATGCAGGGTTCTACAGCAGCGTAAAGAAATACTTCCTCAATAGAATTTCTCTACGCTGCTGTAGAACCCTGCATTCGTTTCAATGCGATCCTTCTGATAACGGCCAAAGCCTTTCATTTGTCGAACCCCTAACAGGCGCTCGAAAACTTTTCTACCGTCATCCAGTATTTATCCCGGCAAATGCTATAATCTGCATCGATGACGCCCCTGTATTCCGCGATCATCAGTTTCGCGATCCGGGAAGCATTCCGAAATTCCGAGCAGGCAAAATAGATAGTGCGGGTTCCGTTATATGTTTGTCTGCCGATATTGAGATATCCGTTTTCATCCAGCAGAAGATCACAAAGATCCTTTTCAAAACGATCCATCTTTTTGAACATCTGCTTATCAGGCATCCCATTGGTCTGATTTCCCTCGTAATCGATCGTAATGGTCATCATCCAGGGATGTGAACCCTTGGCATCCCATTGAAGAAGATCAGTATTCATCAATCCAATTGAAGAAAAACCATTCGAATCCCTGCCACTGAAAGTAGCATACCTGTCCGCCTCTGTATTATAACGCCAACCCTTATACTTCTCCACAAATTCTGTCTCCCTCCATTTCAAATAAGGTATCAGTTTATCAAGCGGGATAAACTCTTCCTCTTGCTCTGCTGGTCCTGCAACTTCTATACAATCAATCAGCGTCGCCAGGTTCATTTCTCCCAAAGCATTTTCGAGGAAAACAAATGTGCCGTTCTCTATATGCTGCGCATTCTCCCGATTATAGTCTTTATGAACAAATACAAGAGATATTTCATCGGGATGTTGCGGATCCTTCTTCGCATAGAACCTGATCTTTTCCCTGTTGAATTCATATCCTCTCATATTGGTTGAGGTTGACTCCAGACCTGCTGCGGGTTTCAATGCAGTAAACTTCCATCCCGGAAATGCCGGGGCGCTGGAGACCAGGTCTTCCACAAAAACAAAATTTTTCACATCGCCTTCGGCAGAGATGATAAGTTCGGCTGTATTATTCCGATCGATGGCGCAAACACAAAAGAAACCGGGATTCAATTGATGTAATGCCGGTACTAACCGGTTCATCAAACGTGTATCGATATTTGTTCGGGATTGAAGTGTTGAATAGAACTCTTTCTGGTGAAAAGAAAACCATTCCCAGAATGTTTCATAATCTTCGACTATAACTTCCCGCGCCGGGGCAAAAAGACTTTTCAGAAAGCTCATAACATTCTGCTCTTAAAATGTAGTGGGTTGCTTGTAATAGAAATAAAATAGATTATTCCCGCCACAATCCCAATAGCAGGCGCTATGTTTTTTTACAGTCCCTTTGCCGTCATTGCACTAATCATGTTAACCTGTTACCGCAAGTTGCAGGAATGCGTAGGCAGCATCAGGTTTCCCGGTCTCGTACATCATCGGCCAATTGACGAGTGTTCTTGCACCCGGAACTGGAGACTGAGCTAACGGTTTTGCTTAAGTAATCTCGAACATTGCTTCATCATCATCTCCCCAACGTTGATGCTGTTTTCAGCGCAGGCGGTGCCGGGTGATCACAGGTCGTAGTTCCTTACTGCCCGGAAAAGCACACAGTATTCCTAAACTATCACATCGTTAAGTTTTCCTGTTCCAATCTCATATTCCACTCAAACACCTTTAACTTTATTCTACCATAAAACAGATACTATGCTAGACAATCTTCTTAACCTCGTAAAACAACAGGCCGGATCATCTATTCTGAGCAATCCGGAAGTACCCAATGAAAAGAATGAAGCGGCTGTTGAAGCGGCAGGCCAGGGTATCACCGGCGGTTTGCAACAACTGCTTTCAAAAGGCGGTATTAAAGATGTAATGGCCTTGTTCAGTGGCAAAAGTGAGATCAATTCAGGAAACCCTGCCGTGCAGCAGGTGTCAGGAAATGTGATCCAGAACCTGATGGATAAGGTTGGATTAAACCAGCAGCAGGCTTCATCTGTTGCAGGCGGACTTGTTCCGGATGTTCTTAAAAACCTGGTGAAAAAAACAAATGACCCGAATGATAGCAGCTTTGATATACAAAGCATTTTCAATTCGCTCAGCGGCGGCGGCACATCAGGACTGAATGTGCAGAACCTGCTCAACAAATTCAAAGGAGGCCTCGATCAGGATGGAGATGGTGACGTGGACCTGCAGGACCTCACCGCTGCGTTCTCCGGTAAAGGTGGTGGCGTAATGGATAAACTGAAGGGGTTGTTTAACTAAACGAATAATGCTGTGAAGCTTTACCCGCCTTACCGCCTCTGGTACATTTTTACCGGGGGCGGTAAGAAAGGTAAAAATGACGGGGGTTGATAAATTCAACACGGGTTACCAACCGGCATTAAAGTGTTGGTGCTGGTGCTGCCGAAAGATGAAATCCGCTACAAAGCTATCCGTTTATCAATCACTGAAATTCCAGTTAAGAATAGGCAAGCTCCTTTTCTCATTCTTATTCCAAAGTCCCAACTGTATTCCTCTTGTTCTTGAACTGTTATTGACAAACCCGATCTGTATGCCGTTCATTTTGTAGGTTTGACTGTATACAGCCAGTTGTAGTCCATTATGCACTTCGGTAAAACTGATCGGGCTGAAAGAAATGCCATTTATTCGCCCCTGGATCTGACCAATTCCTCCCACAGAAATTCCGTTCACCGTACAATTACAGATGGTTCCTGTTAATGATACGCTCACACCATAAACTTTTTCAGAGACCACTTGCTTTTTGAATGCCTGGAAAGCACTGTCGGTTTCAGAAACCGGACTTGACGGTACAAATGCTGCGAACAATCCAACACCGGGAGCTTCGAGCTTCAAGCCTATTGTATTGGTCTTTCTGGCGCTATCCGTGGAGGGCCATAACCCGCCCGATACGCCAAGGATCGTTGCATTTTTTTTATGATACGTCCATGCGGGAAAATAGAATTTCTTCTTTTGTCCTGTCGCAGTTCCACTCATAAAATGAATACAGAGCAGCAAACACAAGAGTGATCTGGATGCAGGAATAACACGGATTTTCAAACGGTGTGTTAGGAGTAATGCTGCATTGTATTGCTTCATCATTAGCGCGGCTTTGTATGAACTGCAATTTCATGGAGCTGATCTCCGATTGCAGTGTTATTTGGCTGTGAATATAGTGGTTGGTTGCAATAATAACGAATGCCGCAATTTGCGAACGGCCGTTGAGGTGATCAGTATGCTGTTAAAACTAATGAGACGTTATGGCAGCGTCTCAGGGTCCGCGTCCAATAAAGTGACGCATATCACCCCTCCCGGGCTAGGTTTGCCACACTTCTTCAATTTTACCTGGAGCCGAACATCAGTCGAACAAGAGTCGAACAAGAGTCGAACATCAACCGAACAACAAGCGCTGAATAAAACATCCTGTTACGCCCGTTATGGAGCATGATAAAATGGCATCTGGATTTTAACCCGTTCGCTTGCTCATAGTAAACTATTACCGGTTTCATCGCTTTTACCCAAACGAGAAGGGACTCTCTGCCCCAACATGCTTTACCGGCACTGAGGGAAATTTGCGCCTTACCCAATCGGCCATATAAGCCGAACCTGGTTCTTCACTTGGTATATGGCCCAGCACGATCAAAGCCAGCTTATCTCCTTTCGACCTTGCATCTCTTACGTATTCCGCCGTTTCCCACTCCTGGATCTCGCCACACATCAGCACGTCAGGCCTGCGGCTTCCGATCGCGGTGATCTGCCGCTGACCGCCCGCAGCTCCCGGCATCAACAGGATCTTCTTACAAAGCTGATCCGGATCGCCAATATACCGAAGCTGTTTTATGCCCAGCGATGTCTTCGCATGAGCGATCAATGCGTTTAATGTTGACGGCTGAATATCTGCAACCCAGCTTTCCGTATTATACTGTTTCGTCCATCCAAGTCGCTTTACCACATAGTCCCGCACGCCATCTGGCTGATGGGTATGTATGTAATCGTGATTTCGCCAAACAGCAATATGGTGCTTTTTTAAAAGGTCCATTTTGTAGTTGAACACATCATCTTTTTCCAGCCATGCTGTTTCATCTGCATGATTATAGAACGTTGGTTCATGCGCAATGATAAAGTTTGCATTGGATGCGATGGCTTTATTGATCACTTCGATCGTCGCAAACATCGTCGTAATAACGCCTTTCACTTTCATCTCGCGATTGCCCGATTTTAATGTATCGACTGTTCTATCAAAAGGACTGTCAGGAACTTCGCTGATGAATGCATCCATGATCTGGCCTATAGTCAATTCTTCCTGGTGTGCAGCTAACGCGATCGATGAGGTGGTGAGCAAGGCTGTTGATGCAAACGCCTTTCCCGAAAGAGCGATGAATTCACGGCGCGAATGAACTGGATTTCGTTGTTGCATATGGCGATAAGTTATAAAAGAAAGGTACGTTAAGGTCATTGATTTTGATAGCAGACAGCGCTGTAATCTTCCGCACAACCTTTCCGTGTCAAAATTGTTAGCGTCCGTTCAGGACAATTTTTCGTTTTTATGCCAACGGGGTCTTCTCTTTTTGCTGCCAGTAAGTCAGAAACCCGCTCTGGTCAACGCTTTGATGTATACTATGCATGATCCAGACTATTTCTTGTCAGCCGGTTGATGACAACAGGCTGCTAGACTCTTATAGCAACACCGTTAGTTCGGTTGCAGAAACATCAGCGGGTTCCGTTGTTCATATCATCGTTCAAAAAGAGATCGTCAACCGGCAGACGCGTCAGAGGCAGGTTGTTCCCGGCAGCGGTACTGGCTTTATCATCAGTACGGATGGTTATATTGTTACCAACAACCATGTGGTAGAAGATGCTACAACGATCCGTGTAATACTTTCAAATGGCAATGAGGTGAATGCTCAGCTTCGCGGAACAGACCCCAGTACGGATATCGCCGTTCTGAAGATCCATGAATATGGTCTGAAAAGCCTGCAGTTCGCTAACAGTAAACAACTCAGACCCGGTCAGATCGCCATTGCCATCGGTAATCCGATGGGGCTGCAATTTACCGTCACTGCAGGCGTGGTCAGTGCATTAGGCCGAAGCCTGCGCGCATCTAACGGAAGGTTGATTGATGATGTGATCCAGACCGATGCGGCACTTAATCCCGGCAATAGCGGAGGACCACTGCTGAACAGCGCCGGCCAGGTGATTGGTGTAAATACAGCGATCATTAATGGCGGACAGGGCCTTTGCTTTGCCGTAAGCAGTAATCTCGCCGCTTATGTAGCGGGCAAACTTATCATCGAAGGAAAAGTACGGCGCGCATATCTTGGTATCGCGGGCAATACGATTTCTCTTACAGAAAGGATGATCGCTTCTAACAAATTGCAACACCGCTCCGGCGTATACGTGACCGAAGTGATTGCCGATGCGCCTGCATTGAACAATGAGATCAGGATCGGTGACATTATCATTTCCTTCAACGAGCATTCGATCGGCGGTATTGACGATCTGCACAGTAAACTTTCCGGAGAAATGATCGGAGAGTATGCACAACTCGGCGTGCTGAGAAATGGTTATAAACAACAACTGAACGTTATGCCCGGAGAAACTCCCTGATTATAAAATAAAGGAACCGGCAATAAACGGCCTCGTCAGTCTGCCGGGTATTCGCCAACAGCATCCACGCCATCTTCGTCAAACTTCAATACTTCTGTTGTAAGAGGGTAATTTGATTTCTTGTACTCATCGACGATCACTGTTCCAATCCTTGAGGTGAAGAATTCAAAATCTTCTTCCGAAAAAATATAACAACCGTCCCGTACGGGCATTACTGCATAAAAAGGAAACCCGAATTCGGGTTCAATTTTCTCCCGGAAAGACGGCGCAAATAACAAGGCAGTTTTTAACGAAGCGAATGCCAGATCAATCAGTCCGAGTTTCTTTCCACCAAACATCTCCACTTTGATCGATGCCTGTTCCAGTAAACGGTCGGCATTTTTAGCTGCCTGCCGGGCAAGTTGTTCCTGTGTAACATTCCATCGTTCAAGCTCACTGTAATCGATCCAGGTAAGTTTATCTTCCCCCTTGTACACGTACACCTTTCCAAAGATCATCGTCACCGGTTGATAGATCGGATCACCCACGAGCGACTTCAACGGAAGCAGCGACGTATAAATATGCTCCTTCACCTGTTCCCAGGTACCTCGCGATATTACAGAGGTGCCTGCGATCAGTTCCACAAAGTCAGCAATCAGGTTTTTATCTTTACTGTGTTCGAAATTCCGTCGCAGGTTATCCAGCGTCACTTTCAGCTCTTCTTCCCCGCGGCGTACATGGATCAACCCGTCAGGATCAATCGCAGCGATCGACATGTGCTTCTCTTCAATCTTTTTCCTGAATTCTTCAAAAACAAAATCGCTTTGGTACGCTGACATCTTCTCTTTTTGTTTTACTTAATTCCGCAAAGCTCAATAAAAACTTTCTACTTTCCATGTAATACGAGATATCCCCATGCGGGTATTTCCAGCTGATCGTCTCCTTTGATCAAATAGTCCTTTCCGGAGAAAAGTTCACGGTAACTGCCGGTGACATAGGCCGATTGCAGGATTACTTTGACGGGCTTATCGCTGAAGTTGATCACCGGCATCACTTTATCGCCGTTCTTTTCGCGGAAGAAGGAGATCACCTGCTGTGGTTTGTCATTATATACCCTCACCATCTCTCCGCCTGCAGCACCATTCCACAATGCCTGGTTACTATGTTTCAGCGCGAAGAGTTTTTTATACATTTCATAGAATGGGTGTGGTTTCCAGGTGATGGGGTCTTTGTCAAAGAATTTAAGTGAATGATCGATGCCTGCTTCCTGGCCGCTATAAACAAGTGGCATTCCATTTACGGTGCAGGCCATTACCATACTTGCTTCAAGTCCTTTTCCAAAGTTGGAATACTGATTTCCCTCCCAGGAATTCTTGTCATGATTATCTGTAAATGTCATTCTGTATGCATCCGGAGGAACAGTGTTCACATCGTGCGCCATATATTCAACCAGACCGCCGATTCCTTTTTTGTTAGTAGTTGCATCTTTGAGTTTGTCCCAAAGAGTCCAGGAATAAGTCATGTCAAATGCTTTTTTATAAAGATCTCTCGACTCCCATTCTGCCAGCATGAAAACCGGCTTGATTGCATCCAACTCCTGCCGCACATTATCCCAGAAGTCAACAGGAATAAATCCGGCAACGTCACAGCGGTAACCATCGATGTCAGCTTCTTTCACCCAAAACTTCAATGCTTCTGTCATATACTTACGGAGACCGGGTTGATTGTAGTCGAAGTCGATGATATCTTCCCAATCATACCAGGGCGTTGGCTGAAAGTTTCCTTCACGGGTTTTGGTATACCATTCCGGATGTTCCGTTACGAGTTTATTATCCCATGCAGAATGATTTGCCACCCAGTCGATGATCACGTGCATTCCCATTTTGTGTATCGTATCCACCAATGATCTTAGGTCATTCATTGTACCGAACTCAGGGTTAACCGCGTAATAATCCTGCACAGAGTATTCACTACCCAAAGATCCTTTCCTGTTTTTAACACCGATCGGATGGATCGGCATAAGCCAGATGATATCTACGCCCATATCTTTCAGCCTTGATAAATGCGGCCTGAAAGCGTTGAATGTTCCCTGCGGCGTATACTGCCTGATGTTCACTTCATAGATCGTTGCGTTTTTGCTCCATCCCGGATGTTTTAGTTCTACGTAATTGACAGGCTTGTATCGGGTGCTGTCTTCGTAATTTGCCACAAGTGCATCCGTAGCGGGGTGGTTATTCTTACTGCGGCACTGGGTAAAGATGGTGATCAGGAAGAAGCCGAATGTGATGAATTTTTTCATTGGCGGGAGTTGAGTTTTATTGTCAGTTATTGCTTCCCTCTTTACTTCGATCAGGGGAAGTAGGGTTACACCGTGAGCCTCAGGAATCATGCCTGAAATAGCGTAATAACGTTGTTGGCGTAAGGGTGCGCCGATGTTCCTTACGTGAATGCGCCGCTGGTGATAAAGCCATGCCGGCCATCTCAATCGGGCAGCCGATGGTTTCTGATAACAGACAGGTCGCAACCCACCCCCTTTTTGCCGCATTTGCACAGCGGAATTCCAGCTCTGGCACAATAATTTTACTCTATGATCAACAACTCCATTAACTAAACCTAAAATATATGGAAAAGCTTCATTTTGAGACAGACATCAATGCGCCCGCTGTAGCCGTATTCAATGCAATAATAGACAAGCAAAAATTTGAAGAGTGGGCCAGCGTATTCAACCCCACGTCGACATTCGAGGGCGGATGGGAAAAGGGAGACAAGATCCTTTTCATAGGCGTCAACAAAGAAGGCAAGAAGGAAGGAATGGTATCTAAGATCAAGGAAAATATTCCATACAAACAGATCTCTATCCAACACCTCGGGTTCCTGGATGGCGACAAAGAGATCACAGAAGGGCCGGAAATTGAAAAATGGGCTAACGCAATGGAAGAGTATTTCCTCGAAGAAACCAATGGAAAAACCAAATTCAAGGTGGCAATTGATATCACCGAAGATTTTAAGGATTACATGTCCGGCACATGGCCTAAAGCCCTGGAAAAGCTAAAGGAGATCGCGGAAAGAGCTTAAGGTTTTCACAGTAACCGGCAGCCTTTAAGTGATTGGCTTCCGGCAAGGCTGGCATAGCATTACCCTAACAGGCTTAGAGGCCCCGGGCACCTGCCCGCATGACTTCCCCGCTTCCGTTAGGGTAATGCTATGCCAGCTAAATAAAAATCGCTCTCTACGGTGAGTAGCCATCAATAGTTCCAGGCCGCCGCTTCGAACAATGCGCCGGCGAAAACTGCCGGCTTTTGAAAAATCAGCATAAGTAAGTATTAAGAATTGGTTACTGCCCGCATTGGCCATTTAGGATTACTTTTTGACAACCAGGGTATTGCAAATTTGAAAATGGTTTTTTATTTTGTATGCCCAAACCACCAACCACCAAGATCCACATGAAAAGAACCATCCTCTTATCAGGAATAGCCTGTCTGTTATTGACAGCCTCCTGCAAAACACACCAGGACCCACTGATCGACCTGCGGAATAACTGGTACTCTTTCATCAGCACAGAAGTTCCGGGTTATCATTTCACTGGTTTTACAAGCCATCAGACCATTGATGTGCCTGTCACGAACAACACAGATTATACAATTGATGAAGTTGTCGTGTCTGTTAATTACATCGGGAAGACCGGTGACATCCGCCATTCGGAAGAGCTTTCCCTCTTTAACATTCCGCCGCATTCTGTAAGATCTGTTCAGGCCCCTCACGCAACGCAGGGTATGGCGATGGATATTCAATTCCGTAATATCATGTCAAAGCAAATGAAGTTCGCCTATCCCGGTTCCAGCACTAACGCAACAGACCCTTATTTGTTCCACTAGCGGCAAAGCCGTTTTTGCAAAGTTGGGATATCTTTATTCGCCATTGCCTGTATTCGATGAAGCTTCTGCGGACTCGTCCACTGAAGCTTCATCGAACACAGGCAGCGCGATAGACATCAGATATCTAAACTTACACGTATGCAAATCCGACTATTTACACTCGTTACAGCACTTACCCTGGCTGTAATTGCCCACGCTCAATCGTATCAGTATACCGTCGACCTGAACGATACAACCGGCGACCGGCTGAAAGTAAATCTTATCTGTCCGCCGGTAACTCAATCCGAGATCAGGTTCTATATGCCCAAGATCCTTCCCGGCACCTATATGAACAGCAATTTTGGGAAATATGTTACAGACCTGCAGGCTTTCGATAAAAACGGAGGCAAACTATCTGTTAGCAAAAAAGATGATAATAGCTGGATCATTAAACAGGCGGACCGCCTCCATCGTATCAGCTATTTGGTTGATGATACCTGGGACGCAACGATCGATAACCAGGTTTACGAAATGGTGGGGACCAACTTCGAAGGAGGAAAGAACTTCGTGATTAATACGTGTGGCGTATTTGGTTACCTTGACGGCATGAAGAAAGTTCCGTTTGAACTGAACTTTACCAAACCCTCCGGATTCTATGCAGCAACAGGTTTGAAGCCGACAACATCCACCGGCACGACCGACAAATTCCTTTGTGAAAATGTAGATGAACTATATGATTCTCCGATCATGTACTCATTACCGGATACAGCCACCATAAAAGTAGGCGGTGCAGACATTATGATAGCCGTGTATTCTCCGCACAAAGCAGCAACGGCAACATTCATCGCCACGAACTTCGAAAAACTGATGAAGGGTTCTGCGGCTTATCTCAAAGGACGATTGCCCGTAGATAAATATGCTTTCATTTTCTATTTTAACGGTGAGCAAAAAGCATTCAGAACGTCGGGCGCCTGGGAACATTCGTACTCTTCTTTCTATGCCTTGCAGGAGCAGGACCAGCAACTCGCCATTGGCAGCTGGATCGATATTGCCGCGCACGAATTCTTCCATATAGTTACCCCGCTTACGATCAGTTCAAAAGAAGTAAAAGAATTCAACTTTAATGAACCTGTGCTATCCAAACATCTCTGGCTTTACGAAGGCAGTACAGAATATTATGCAAACCATATGCAGGTGTGGGCGGGCATTGTTTCGCCGCAAGAATTCATCAGCGCACTCGAAACAAAGATCAAATACTCCCGCGGATACTTTAACGACGCGCTTTCCCTCGCAGAACTTGGAAAAGAAAGCGCCGGCAAATGGCACGAACAATACGGAAACATCTATATGAAAGGAGCGCTTGTCTCTGCCGCGCTGGATCTTTACCTCCTCAAACTTTCCGGCGGGCAGTATGCACTGCGCGACCTTAAGCATGATCTCGGTATTCTCTATGGAAAAGACAAATACTTCCTCGATGATGAACTGTATGACGCAATCGCAAAACTCACCTTTCCTGAAGTAAAAGAATTCCTGGTGAAATATATCGACGGAAGCAACCCAACACCTTACGAAGAATTCTTCAGCATCGCCGGTATCGATTATCTGAAAAAGAAAACAGTACAGGCCATCTCACTCGGCCGGATAGATATCAAAGAGCAAAAAGGTAAAATGGTGATCACAGATGTAGCTGACATGAACCAATTCGGCCAGAAAATGGGTTATCAGAAAGATGATGAAATTCTGAGCATCAACGGTGAAACCGTAACAACAACCAATAGAGATCTTCTGATCCGGAAGTTCAATGCGACCGCAAAGGAGGGCGATACACTGACGGTGGTCGTATCAAGAAAAGTAAATGGTAAAAAAAATACCCCGGTTACCCTTTCTCAAACCGTGTTCAAAGCAGACCGCGTGATCGAACACGTTCTCGAGATCAATCCCAACCCAACTGCAGAGCAGGCTGCGATCAGGAAGACCTGGTGGGGACAGGGATTTTGCAAATAAGACAACCCGATCCTCGTTCCGGACAATAAAAGTGACCTCGTCAATAACCGTGTATCAGGATTAGCCCAATTCCTGTAGGTTTGTACCTCATTTTTTTTATATGAAACTGAACCTTTTTCCCGCAGAGACATACAGCAAAAGAAGACAACAGCTTGCGCAGGCTGTGAATAAAGGCCTCATTTTGCTTCCTGGCAATACAGAAAGCAGCATGAACTACAAAGACAACCAGTATCCCTTCCGCCAGGACAGTTCCTTTCTGTACTACGCAGGGCTGGATATTCCAGGACTTACGCTGATCATCGACGCAGAGAACGGAACCACCACCCTGTTCGGCAACGAGCTCAGTATGGACGATATTATCTGGACAGGCCCCCTGCCCTCCTTACAAGAACAGGCTGCCGCAGTGGGGATCTCTTCCATCGAACCGCTGTCACAGGTTAGCAGTATTTTATCTACAGCGCTGGCTAAAAAACAAACGGTACATATCCTTGATCCGTACCGGGGCGACACGGCCATACAGATCGCAGAATGGCTGGGCGTAAATACTTCCGGGCTCCAACCATTTGTATCAGAAACGCTGATCCGCTCGATCGTTCAACAGCGCGAGATCAAAGAAGCCGGCGAGGTAGCTGAACTGCACGAAGCAAACTCCATCAGCGCAGACATGCACATTGCCGGGATGGAACTTACCCGCGAAGGGCTTTACGAATACGAGATCGCCGCCCGCGTTGAAAGCATCGCGCTTGCAGGAAATGGACGTCTTGCATACCCGATCATTCTGTCTATGAACGGACAAACGCTGCATAATCATTACCACGGAAATAAACTTGACACAGGCAGGATGATCCTGTGCGATGCCGGAGCCGAGAACAGTAAGCATTATGCCGGCGACCTCACCAGAACATTCCCTGTAGCAAAGCGCTTCTCCGTTCAGCAAAAGGAAATATATGAAGTGGTTCTGGATTCCATGAACCATGCGATCAGCCTGCTGCACCCCGGTATCACATTCCGCGAAGTACATAAACAAGCCGCTATACAGATCGTTACCGGATTAAAGAACATCGGGCTGATCACCGGCGATGTGAACGAAGCGGTTGAAGCCGGTGTTCATACACTATTCTTTCCGCACGGACTGGGTCATATGATCGGACTTGACGTTCATGATATGGAAAACCTTGGCGAGAATTATGTTGGCTACACCGAAACACTCCAAAGAAGCAAAGAATTCGGCTGGAAGTCACTTCGCCTTGCGAAAGAATTGAAACCTGGCTTTGTATTGACCATCGAGCCGGGCATTTACTTCATCCCTGAGTTGATCGCCAAATGGCAGTCAGAAAAAAAACTGGAGGCATTTATTAACTATAAATCACTGCAAAGCTATCTTTCATTCGGTGGCATCCGGATTGAAGATAACTTCCTGATCACCGCAGACGGCAGCCGGAAATTAGGGAAGCATCTAGCTAAAACAGTGAAAGAGCTGGAAGAGATCAGAGGATAGACATTCTTACTCCTCTATTTTTGCAAAGGCTTTATCCCCGTGATGAAGCCTTTGCTATATACCATCACATCTATCGACGCAAAAAAAAATCGAGCACATCTCCCAAATCAACGTAAAAAGCAGGATATTTATATTCATTGATACCATCACCTGCTTTGAAATCTTCCATGCGAAAAGGCTTCCTGTTTTTATTGCTGATCCTTGCCTTATCGCGCGGAGCTTTCTCGCAGGAAATTGCTCCTGCGGATACGTTTATGTGGAAAGGAGTAACAAAAGACACCATTCCCATAGAGCTGATCAATGGCTCACTGATCGTGAAGGTCTCCATAGCCGGAAGTGCTTACCGCTTTATTTTCGATACCGGGGCAACACTTTCTATTTCAGAAAATCTATTCTTGCGTGCACACTTTAAATCGAAAAGCCACCAGGTTGTGCAGGATGCAACGGGGCACATCGATTCAATGAAAAGGCTGATGATACCGGGGATCCGGCTGGGAAAATTCGATATCCTGAATTGTCCGGCCAATGTACTCGATTATGAAAAGGGCAGTTTCTTCAACTGCCAGAATATTGACGGAATGATTGGCGGCGAGATCTTCAGATCCTGCGCGGTTGAAATTGATCTCAAAAAGAAGCGATTGATCATCTCATCTCAGCCGCCAAACCAACCACTGGCAGCAAACGAATTCCCGGTATTTTTTGATGAGCAGTTCAGCCCATTGTTCAATATAAAAATCAATAATGCCTATGATCTAAAAGT
>JBEVKW010000069.1:0-16268 GCA_040509495.1 Chitinophagaceae bacterium
CACCACTGAACGCCTTTCTACATTCCATCTGATCTTTCAGTATACCTGTGGCCCACTACAGCGCACCAACATTATCATCATCAGATTTTTATCACGCCCTGAGCCGGCCTATTTTCTTCTTCGCTGACTTTAATACCTCATTTGTGTGATCACCTGCTCCCTATCATCCGTATAGTATGCCCTTAATGAAGTATTCATCACGTCTCAATACAATGAATACCCGTTTAGTTGAATACACCGCTGAATATCCCATTCACTCAGTTCCATCACACATCGGCTAATTTGCTTTTCACCACGTTGCCACATCCAAGTACCTTCCTTACACAAGCCACCTGTCTCTCTGTTATTCACCTTATCACTATTAAACCTTCGTCATGAAGCAGGATAACTTGCATGCCTTATTAGCCTCGATCATTGGCCATCTTCACACAGACTTCTCCAAAAATGAAAATCAGTTAACCCAGCTCACCAGTCTGCTCGGATCGACCCTGATGGATCAGGATACAGCGGAACCCACCAACCAGGAATTCTCTTTTCAGTCTGCAGATGTGTTCTTTAGCCAGAATAAAGAAGGGCTACGCGTGGACAAAATTGATGAAACCGTCAAACGCATCCTTTCGAATAAAACGGAAGCGCGGGATCTCCGGGTTTTTGTACGCGACACTCCCATACGCACCACTCAATTGCCCGGTAGCAAGCCTGTCTGGGCAGCAGGCGCAAAAGTTGTAGAGTCTGTAGGACCGATCCTCAATCCGGATGGAAGAAGGATCTGGCTGGATTTCTACCGCATCGAAAAGCTTATCGCGCTGTACATACAGGGACAGACTCTTCCCGCCTTACTATTCAAGGCATCTTTCTCTTCGCGCGTTATCAAACCAGCCAGTCCCGAACTTACCAAACAGTACACGATCGTTCCAGGAAGCATCTGGATCCAGGGAAAGCTACTCACCAATAGTGCTCCTGCTGACAGATATTGTGGGTTACGTGTAAAAGCGGGCACAATCACGTTAGATTCGGTGCCAGCCATCGTCAGCGGAAAACTTACTATCGCCCCCAACAATAATATACAATGCAAGATCGACCTTGAACCCGCTGGTGAACCAACATATACTCCAGCAAGTGACCATGGCGCAGACGCAAGAAAGTCTTCATTAAGCTTACCAACACACTTGCATTTCACGGCGAATGGAACGACCCGTACAGTGAATGCGATCGATCCGATAGAGTGGAAAGCATATGGACAGGCCGCTGTAAGCAGTTGGGATGGGAAGCAGGCCATTGGATACAACACAGAACTGAACCGCGTATTGATCCCGCTTAAAACAGATATCTCCTCTTTCGAAATAAAAGAATGCTTATCGCCAT
The DNA here is from genome assembly GCA_040509495.1 of Chitinophagaceae bacterium. Taxonomy (GTDB): domain Bacteria; phylum Bacteroidota; class Bacteroidia; order Chitinophagales; family Chitinophagaceae; genus Terrimonas_A. The sequence continues at coordinate 1,366 of JBEVKW010000069.1, forward strand.
TTCAGCAATTAAGTGGTATCGCCCCACTGCCGAAATCATGGTGGGGTTTACCGGCTGCACAACTGGATATCGCCAATCCACTGGAAGCAGATGGAAGTGGCGCAATGATCTTCCAGACTGCAAAAGGACTAAGTTGTGTCCACCAGGGGCAGGAGGGTGATGAGTCGCTATTACAAGCTCCTGTGTTCATCCTTGAACAAGGACGGATCAGCTTTACCGATCAACTGAGCAATACCTCCGGCGCTTCACAGGAATTGAATATGTGGAAAGATGAGTTGAATCCGCACGGTACAAGCATCAAGTTGACCTATCTCGCCAATACCAGTCTGATGTACAATTGCGTTGGACAGGGAGATGAGTTATATGTAACAAAGGTTGATGCGGATATCCGTACGGACCGCCCGGTAAAAGTGAATGGCGAGCCTGTAGAGGTTCGAACAAAGAACAGTGTGCTGATGCTTGGCGCTAATGCAACGAAGAATGTGATCGCGTTGTTCGATGATAATATTCTGTGGGATCATACATTGCCTGGAACAAAAGCACCTGTTATAAAACCGATAGGCCTGGCACTGGAAAACGCGCTATTCACTGTGTCTCCTGTGAATGGCTGCATGCTTGTAAGCGAATGTGATAAAGATTGGAAAAAGATGATCAATCTCCAACTGCTGCTTACATTCGGAATGTTCAGTTACCTGCCTACACTGCCGGACCCTTATGCTGCTAACCTGGGTTTGCTGCGTACACAGTTTGAAAGATTAAAGCAGGTCAGAGGAACAACAGCTGAACGAAGAATGTGGCTTTGGCTTATTTGCCAGGTGAGTGCAGTAACAGTTGACAATAAAAAGGATGAAGTAAAGGTTGCCTTTCATTTCGGCAATATGCCCGGAGATACAAGCATGCAGATTGCCGATGCAGGCACTGCCCCGGCTACTGACGTAAAAGATGCTACTGGTGCTCCCGTGGTTAAAGATGCAGGTGTGATCAAAACATCACTTGCATCACGTATGCTTCATCCTGATGCGGTTATTGCGATGAAAAAGGCCGCATTTAAAAGTGGTGAACTGGATGAAGGCGCGATGACCACGAGAATGATGGTCATTAATAAAACGCCTGATTATGGCAAAGAATGGGACGATAAAATAGGACAATTAGAGAATGACGCGTTCGCATTGCTTGATGTCAGCAGTAATGCCAACCAGATGGGCGTTAGCTTCCAGTATTTCCCGCTGGGAAGAATGGCAATGGAAACAACTGCCACCGTAGCCGCAACAACACCCGGCGCAACGAATACAGCATTCCCGTTTACCGTGAAAGATATGGCGGTTCATGCACCGGGAACTTCCGTCCGCGCATTCACCGTTCCGCAAATTGCCTGGGAACCTGTCTTCAATCTCACCCCACCAGTGAAACCGATGGACCCGCAGGTGTTCTTCAACTATTATCCCAACGATGGCGGGCCAACAAGGATCTTCAATACCAACGCACAACCGGTTCCCCTGGCGCCAATCCCGGTGGTGGATCATCTGATCGAATCATTCAGAAATCCTAAAACGCAAACACTCTCCTTCTTTACACTTCCCTTTGGTCTGAAAGCGATCGCTATTATGACGAAAGGCGGTAAGGAAACCATAAAACCTGAGCTTGACAAGAATTCGCCAACATTTAAGAACAATATGGTTGGCGGCATACAGATCAAAGCAAAAGCCGGGAACTTTGGTAAGGAATTTCCCAGCGAGCCAAGCCAGAACGATAGCCCGATGTTTGGCGGATATACTTTGCAATTGAACAACGTGCTTGATATGAACGGAGCGGCTAACGGTTCTTCAACACTTGGTGATAGCGTATCAAGGATCTTCAACAAAAATTTCTGGCAGGATCCGTTCGCCTTCAATATACAGAAAGGAGTACCCGTTACACGGATCGACTGGAGCGGTTATGGCTCCAATATGTTCAGCAACTGGCTTAGCCCGAATGCCGTGATCGCACAGACAAGCCAGGCAAAATTTGATGTGATGAATGGCCGGACGGGTCATGAAGTGATCCAGGTTCGCAGCATACTTTATCCCTGGGGTATTCGTGTAGTACGCACCATTACGTTGTTCCGTACAAGCAGTAACTATGTATATCGCGTTGACAGTGGATGGCAACCTGAAAGTGAAGGCTTGTTTGATTTCCGTTATAAATACCTGAAGATCGATGGAACGGAATCACCCATGCAAAAACCATATACGATACATCCGGGTGTTGTACGCGGACTTTATAACATCAAAAACATCAGGGAAGACGATAGCGTTGCTGATTTCAAAGCATACAACAGCATTGCAAAGAACTCGAACATCGTTATAGACGGCCAGGAGATCCATTACACCGGAAATGCCTTTCAGCAGGAAGTACTTTGCCGGCCCGTCTGGTTCGATGCTGATGTGGAGATCGAAAACGTGGTACAGGGGCATCATGCCTTACTCAAACGTGAAAGCATCAGCACAGGACATGTTGCATGTAAGAAGATCCTCGGTTATGTACAGCTCGCTCCTTCCGGCGTGCCTATCACGCCGCAACAGTTCATCAACTTATTAAATGAACAGGGTGGATCGATCGGCGGGGATATCAATTGCCAGGTATCACTCCATAATACAAATCAGCAGATGCGTATCAACCGTTTTGATATCAACGCATCCGTCGATAAAAACGGGCAACCAGCATTTGTTGCTGCGATACGCGGTAATGTATTGTTGCCGAAAGATGGTTCATGGAGCATGGTGCAACATCAGGTTGGTTCCGGTGAAGTAACACCATTGTCAGAAAGCGTAACCTTGCCTGTGATCCGCGAAGGCGAATGGGTGGCGGAAAAAGTGGTCAAAGCTGTCGATGCAGTGAAGGCACTGGTCAGGATCGCGAACCCGCTTGACATCGTGCGCAATACAGTCGCAGAAACGATCAACTTCGGTCTTCTTCAAAATACAGGCACGCAAAAAGCTCTGTTCTTGACGCCTGCATTTGCTAATGAAGTGAACACCTTGATGAGCAAAACACCTCCCATCTTTGCTGACGCCTACAGGTTGATGACTGGCAACGGCATTTTCCCCAATATCGGCGACGCGATCAGCAATTTCGGAAAAACTGTTCCGCTGTTGAAAGGTGTCGATAAACTTGGAAATGCGGTCGACATGTTCAAAACAAATGTCCTGGAAGATGGTGGAAAAAAAGTGTTGGAGCTCCTGGAGATCCAGGCAGAAAAAACCGCTGATGCGGTGGTCAGCCAGGGTATGGCCTTATTGCAGAAAGGTGCCGGCAATATTGTAGATAAAGCACTGAAGTTTGATGTGCCGGATTTTAATATACCGTTGGTCGACATCGATGTACTGAAGATCTATATAGAATACAAAGCAAAAACAGCACAATCAGGATCTTCTCCGGCAAACTCAAAGCTGAGTTTTGATATAGACTCTGCCGCTGCGCTGGTGGATGATGCAGCTAAGACCTGGAAAAGCCGGCTGAATGATCTTGCCATGGTCGTTGATCTTGGGAGTATGACAGGCCTGATGAAGATCAAAGGAAACTTTGATGCAAAGAAAGGAAAGGAAACCGGGTATGAAGGCCAGCCTGCGGGATCATCTGATGAAGGAGGTATGCCTTATCCTGAGATCGAATTTCATAAAGACCTTGAGCCTGTTATCAAGATCCTGGAAATACTTGCAAGCATTTCCACCGGCGATTATAAAGATGTAATGCAGAAAGGTCTCAAGATAGCAATGAGCAATGCTGGTGAGATCTGGGAATACAAATTTGAAGCGACCAAAGAGATACCGCTTGTTCGCTTCCCGCCAACTAAGGCACTTTACGAATCTCCCACCACTCCACTGAAGCTCGAAGCTTCGATGGCTTTAGGAGTCTATTTCAATGCCGCATTAAAGATTACTACGGATCTCAACCAGCTGTTGCCGACTGCTGGTGCCTTCATACAATTTCATGGTGGGCTAAGTGTAATGTGTGTTTCGCTCGCCGCGGCCACGATCTATGCAAAAGGTGCCGTTGATCTTCGCATTGGTGCCAATACACAGGTTGGACCAACGCTCGATATGAAATTCGGATTTGGTGCTGAGATCGTGGTAGGACTTCCTGTGATCGGCGGCGTAAGCCTCCAGTACATGATCAGCGTGGAAATGCATATTGATTCCGGAACCATCCGGATCGCTGCTGCGATGATGTTCCGCGGACATGCAGAAATACTGGGCGGGCTTGTCGGCATCACCATCACCATCGAAGCAAAGGGAACCATCGAAAAAAGCAATATGCTTCCTGGCACCCCAACTTACTGTGAAGCAAAACTGACATTCGCGCTTGATATCAGCATTTGTTGGGTGATCGATCTCAGTTTTGAAGAATCGTGGAGTGAGAAGAGGAGGATTGCATAGTCCGCGACAGGACTTGCGCAACAGTATCGCGAAGCTAGCAAAGTACCGCCGCGTACGCACGGGATGCCTTAGCGAGCTTAGCGATTCTTAGCGCTCTTTGCGATACTCCGACGCAAATCATTTCCGGTATACCTTCCACCTTTCGAAACCATTAAACTCTTAAACCTTTAAAATTTTTCTCTCATGGAAGCAAACCGCCGTTACACCGCAATGGTTTTTCCGCAATACTTTGACGGCAATAGTATCAAGGTTCATATCGCGTTAATTCCGAGGAACCGCGATCCGTTCAAACCACTGGATACATATGCCGGCGCACCAGCAAACAACCTGACAGCTTTTGCTGATCTCGTTCCGCAGTTCAAAGCATATGTGGTGAATTCGTTGGAAGACTTTCCCGTTTCGAATACTAACGCGCCGCTGCGTAGGCCAAAGGACGCAACATTGCAGGGGCTTACTTCCGCGCCCAATAAGAAAGAATTACTGACGGCATTGCGGGATCAGTCGGGATTAAAGATCACCAAAACGCACGTGCAGGATAAAGCAGGCGATTCCTTACCGATGGAACGTTCTGTAAAAAAATACCTGCCTGAGTCTTACCGCGACGCATTCAATTTCACGAGTCCAAAACATCCCAATGCCAAAACGGATGACAGCTATCATTGCGCGATGCGTAATCCACCTCCGGCAACACCAGCTCCTCCGCCTTCTGATGATATCAGCTGGGGTAAAGTATACGCATATATCCTGCGTCAGCCATTGCTGGCCAGGGCAGCTGGTCTTGTATACGAAGCGACAATACCGTTAACAGATCCCACATGGTTTCTGAAAGGCGGTTATATTTTCGTGAGTCTTGACAATGCAGATTATGCGCCTGTGCAGTCTCACTCGCTGACCCATGCAAATGGCCCGCTGATCAAGCAATATGCCGCGAGGATCCCGAAGTTGAAGCGCGGTGAAGCAAGAACATTGTTTGCACCTGTTCTGTTCCCTGTTTTGGCAAAAGCAGATCCGAACGATCCGGTGGAACCGATCCCTTACGGTAACTGGGATCAGATCTTTGCAGAGAGCAATGAATACAACGACGGTTTCGCTAAGATCGTTCACGCGAATCAACCCATCAGTAAAAACATTCTGGCTGAACAATTCGACGGAACACACCCTGTCCATGAAGCAGGTATACGCCTTGGATGGGATGATGAACAATTGCTGATCTGGTTCATCCGGCAACTCCGCGGCGATGAAACGAACTTCAATGCTCCACTGCCTGATGGGAAAGACCGGATCGATGCAGTGTTTGGTGTGGCCGGTTATCGTGTAGATGTAAAGGAAACAGATGTAGCTACTTCAGACTGGGAAAGCCTGAACACCGTGGTCACCAATGCTGAATATAAGATCGGCACCGCTTCCGTTGGAAATGCGATCGGTCAGTCCCTTGAACTGCCTTTCCAGGTATTTCCCTCAAGAGTGGATAACGATACAAATGAAAGCTTCTGGCTCCCGATGTATTATGGTAATTGGATCGGAAAGAGCATCGTGATGAAAGATACAGACGCTATAGAGATCAACTATCTTCATCAGAGCAAAGAAAATGCAGTAAGCCCGGAACAGTTATTTGATCCCGGACCATCAACGATACCACTCGAGTACGGTAAGATGTACGACTTCCGTGTACGTCTATGCGATATCAGTAACGGCGGACCTACTGTTGATCATGATCCTCTTTTCCAAAGTGCATCTCCCACGGCATCCGTTCACTTCAAACGGTTTATTGCTCCGGGTGGATTGCGCATACTGAATCTGGAAACAGCTTTTGAAAGTAATGCGAACACTTCAAAGCATATCGAATTCTTTAATGAAAAATTAGAGAATGGTAAAGAAGTATATGAGGCCAATCCGAGACTGGAGATAAAACGTCCGGCACTTGGTTATCCTGCGGTCGTATTTACCAATAAATATCAGCTGGCTGGACAAAATCCTGTTCAGCTGCTGAAAGATCTGCCCGTAAAGAAATTACCTGATGGGCAATTGGAAGCCCAGCAGCTGGAACCAGGCCTTGCTGATCCTGACGTGAAAAAGGTGGAAGTGGTGGTAGAAGTCGAAACGCTTCGCCTGGATAACCTGATGAGCGCTTCAGGAAGAGAGAACTATGCCCTGTTGTATAGTACAACGCGGGAATTCCCTGCGGCATTTGATGAAGCATTGGATCTGCAGATCCGTTTCCGCGACTTCCCAGTACTAAATCTGAGCAATAGCGGCGATCCGCTGAACAGCAACAGCAATCCGTTCAATGATCCTGATTTTAATAAAACAGAGATCGATGCAATGAATGAGATCATTTTGCCAACGGCAAGAAAAATTCGTATTACCCTGCGTGCTGTATGCGAAGGAGATGATCAGTATTACAAATTCATCAACGAAGGGAATCACGATCTTGATACGCGTTATGGAAGAACAACCCAACTGTTCTTCTATAAAGAATCCGGAGTGGAAAGTAAATTGTTGCTGCCTAAAGCGAATGTTCCGCCGATCCAGGCCCTGTATCTTCAACCGGATCCTGCATTCATTCGTAGAAACTTTATTCCTTCAACATTATTCAGAAGAGACTCAGCAATACCGAACCAGCCTGACATTGTACAACGTTTGGCAAAGCAGCTCGGCATGGAGAGCAAAGGATTGACGATCGTTGGCAAGAAAGGAGAGCGGGTTGTGTTTGGTTGCAGCAGCAGGATCAGACATAGCCTTGCACCGGATAATTCGTCGATCACATTCTCCTCGAAAGCGGAGCTGGACGGCCACTGGCTCGGGTGTATTGTTTACAGGATGAACCGCGACTGGAGCTGGGATGCCATGCAGATCACCAGCTTCCAGATCAGCAGAAAGAAGAAATTCGAAAAAGATGCGGATAACGAAACAGAGATACAAAAGAACGTGGGCGACATTGAGATCAATCACTCGGTTTCGTTCGAAGCCCTGCAGCCAGATGAATTCGGGATCATCAATCGTGATCATACCACGATCGTTTTTATCGATGCAATAGAACCCAAAACTGCATTGAAGCGTGATAATGGATTGCCTCGTTTTCCTGATGAGATGCAGGTCAGCTATACCATCACGCCAAAATTCAAGCCCGATCATGGTGAAGGAACACAACTTGATCAGCCTGCGCAACTTGATCTGCCTACAACGGTAAGACCATCCCAGGTGCCGAAACTGGTAAGTGCAGGGATCGCGTTCTCCCCTTATCAGCGTAATGCAAAATACAGTTCAACAGAAGCAAGAAAGAAATATCTCTGGCTTGAATTTGAAGAACCGGTGGAGGATATAAACGATACCATCTTTGCCAGAGTACTTGCCTATTCGCCGGATCAGTTGCTGAGCAATAACAACCCGGAATTATTTATCGCACCAGAAGAACCTCCATTGCCGATCGACCCCGAATACATTCGCGTGATCACTCCATTGCAAAGTGATGAGAAAGCCGGCTTGAATGCAATGCAGCCACTGATCAAAGCGACTGACAGCGACAGGCATTATATTCTGCCATTACCTCCCGGGCTTCATGCCGAGAGCGATGAGATGTTCGGGTTCTTCACGTATGAGTTCCGTATCGGACATAATCACTGGACCGACCGTAATGATAATCTCTGGAGTACAGCGCAGGGAAGATTCGGCCGCGCCCTTCGCGTTACAGGAATACAGCATCCATCCCCAACCTTGTTGTGCACGATCAATCGTGATACAAAACGGCTGTATGTAAACGCTCCTTATGCAAAAGCAGTAGCCGCTGGAAAGAATGTGACATCTTCTCCTCCCAGAACGCAGCTTTGGGCTTTGCTATACGCACAGGTAAGGCAGGCTGACGGAAAAGATTTCAGGAATATCCTGCTGGGGGAAAAGCCGCTTGACTGGAGAAGACGCGTGTTTGAAAGTGCGGAGGTTACAGAACTGAATACAACGCTTTTCCGGGAGATGAGAAGAGATCAGTCGCAGTTCTTATTCAGGAAAGATATTGTCGAGATAGGAAAGATCAAGGTGGATAAATCTATTCTGAAAGCGATCCGGAAAGATATGCCGGTGGTAGGAGGCTGTGTTTGGGAGAACCAGGAAATCGAGGAAATGCTGGAACTGTATGGACTGCCGGAAGAAGCGCCATTGAGTGTGGTGGTAGTGGAAGTGTTCGGGAATATCCGGAGTTTTAAAGAACACGTTACCAATTTGCAGGATGCCAGTGTAAGGGAGAACGTCATTGCAACGGCAAGAAGCAGTTCGGTAAAGGATGAGAAAGAACAGGAGATGTTTGCAAGAATAGTGCATACTTCAGGTGAGAACAGGGAAGATGTGGCGGCTACAGCACAGATACGTCCGCTAAGCAGTGGGCTGGGGCATTACCGGATCTTGCGGACTTCACCGCTAACAGAAGTGCCGTTTGTATGCTGCCCTTGCTGATAAATTCAGTTTTGTGAGAGTATCGCAAAGGACGCAAAGAGTCCCGCAGAGAACGCAAAGACCCTCTTTGCGCCCCTGCGTGTCCTTTGCGATACTCCCACACCTTTCGAAAATTTGGTGCGCTTAAAAGACCACGAAACCGTACATTTGAGTAACATCGTTGCTCAGATATGAAAAGAAGGGATTTCCTCCTGAATACAAGTTTGTTAACCGGCGGAATGCTGCTCAATGCAAGCTGGAAAAGATCTTCCGATCCGATCCGTGTCGGGATCATCGGCTGCGGCGATCGTGGTAAAGGCATCGCGTCAGTTCTTGGTGAATTCAAAGACCAGTTCATGATCACAGCCCTCTGTGATCTACTTGATTTCCGGCTCGACGCAGCTAAAAAAGTACCAGCAGCATCTTCCGCAACTATCTATAAAGATTACCGCAAACTTCTGGATGACAGATCCATCCAGGCTGTTGTGATTGCCACCTCACTGGATATGCATTTTCCGGTGGCCAAAGATGCGCTGCTGGCGGGTAAGCATATTTACCTCGAAAAAGCAATGACCTATTCCATAGATGAAGCGCTGGAACTGACCAGGCTTGGTCAAAAGCATTCTTCGCAAACATTGATGGTCGGTCATCAGTACCGTTATACCCCCCTTTATTTTAAGGTGAAGCAGATGATCGAGAGCGGCTATCTCGGCGCTGTTACGCAGATTGATTGCCGCTGGGACAGGAACTGGAACTGGCGAAGAGCTGTGCCGGCAGGGTATTCAGATGAACAGATCAACTGGCGCATGTATAAACGCCGTTCGGGTGGCCTTACTGCCGAACTGCTTTCCCACCAGATGGATTTTATCAATTGGGCCTTTGATACTCACCCGGATGAGATCCTGGGCACAGGGGGAATTGATTTTTATAAAGATGGGAGAGAGACCTTCGATAATGTTCAGGCCATTCTTCGCTATAGCAGGAAAGGAATGATCGGAAACTTTGGGGCTACATGCGGCAATGCAAAAGAAGGCTATATCTTCAAGATCAAGGGAACACGCGGTATGGTATCATTGCTGCCGCATGAAGGTATCTTCTATCCGGAAGCGGAAACAAGAAAGCAACTGCAGACCGTAGATGGCGTAACGGGCGCATCCCCCATAGAATGGAACAATGATGGTGGTACATCCATCATGAAAGAAAAAATGAAGGATGGAACCTGGTATGCGCTGAAGGAATTTCACGAATGTATGACGCAGGGAAAGATGCCTGTATCAAATGTGAAGACCGGCGCAACAACAGCCATCTGTGTACACCTGGCAAACAAAGCCATGTATTCTCATACAATTCAAAATTGGAAAACAGCTTATAACCTGGTTTAAGATGAAGAAAAGTATTATAGCAACGTTCATGTTGTGTAGTCTCGCTGCCTCAGTAAACGCACAAAAGGGTTGGACAAATCTTTTTGATGGAAAAACGCTCAATGGCTGGAAGAAAGTGGCCGGTGATGCGGAATATAAAATTGAAGAAGGTGCAATCGTTGGCATTACGGTTCCCAATACTCCGAATACATTTTTGATCACAGACCGGGAGTACAGCGATTTTGTACTGGAGCTTGAAGTAAAGATCATGGATACCACTTCCAATTCCGGGATCCAGTTCCGCAGCCAGTATGATGCTCAGGGAAACAAAGGAAAGGGTAAAGTATACGGCTATCAATATGAATTGGATCCTTCCTCGCGCAAATGGACGGCAGGGTTGTATGACGAAGGAAGAAGAGATTGGTTATATCCGTTGATGCTGAATCCGGCAGCCCAGGATCTGTTAAAAACGGGCGTGTATAATAAAGTCAGAGTGGAGTGTATCGGCAACAATATCAAAACCTGGATCAATGATAAGCCTGCTGCTTATGTAGTGGATAATGTAGATGCAAAGGGTGTCATCGCTTTGCAGGTGCATAGTATAGGCAAACCGGATATGGCTGGTAAAAAGATCTTCTGGAAAAATATCCGTATCAAAACAAATGAGCTGAAACCCGCTTCATTTCCATCAACTATTTATACAGTGAATACAATTCCCAATACATTGACCGAAGGAGAAACGAAAGCAGGATGGAAACTCCTGTTTGATGGTGTAAGCAACAAAGGCTGGAAAGGTGCATACAAACCTGGCTTTCCGGAAAAAGGCTGGGAAATAAAAGATGGTGAGTTGCGTGTATTGGCATCTTCTGGTGCTGAATCAACCAATGGTGGCGATATTGTTACGGAAGAGCAGTTCACTGCGTTTGATCTTTCATTTGATTTTAAATTAACGGCAGGTGCCAATAGCGGCGTAAAATATTTTGTAACGCTTTCGGAAAACAACCAGGGGTCTGCAATCGGGTTGGAATACCAGTTGCTTGATGATACGCTTCATCCTGATGCAAAGCTCGGCCGTGATGGGAACAGGACGCTCGCGTCTTTATACGACCTCATCAAAGCTGATAAACAGAAACGTTTTATCAAACAACCCGGCGAATGGAATACCGGCAGGGTGGTAGTTCATCCGGATAATAGAGTAGAGCACTATCTGAATGGCATCAAAGTATTGGAATATCAGCGGGGATCGCAGGCTTACCGTGATCTCGTAGCGTTGAGCAAATACAAGGTATGGCCCTCCTTTGGTGAAGCAAAGCAGGGGCATCTTTTACTGCAGGATCATGGTAATGCGGTAAGTTTCCGGAGTATTAAGATCAGAAAACTATAGTGAATGCTGAAGGAAATATGGATATACGGATGCGGAGTGCACAGTGTGCTGTTTGCCGTATTCCATATGGGTTTTTGGAAAATGTTCAGGTGGAAGACTGAACTGCAAAAGCTGAGTGAGGTGAACCGGGGGATAATGCAGGTATTGAATATCCGGCTGGTGTTTGTGTTTTTACTGTTTGCTTTTCTGTGTTTCTTTTACCCAAGAGACCTTTATACAACCGGTCTTGGAAGGGCTTTGCTGGCAGGCATTTCTTTGTTCTGGCTGGGAAGACTGGTGGAGCAGTTTATTTTCTTCCCTAAAGGAAATGCATATACGCATCTGCTTACCGTTTTGTTTTTCCTCGGATTTATGCTTTTTCTTTTACCGGTGGTTGCGTAGTAAGTATCGCAGAGTGCGCGAAGGAATCGCAAAGAACGCAGCGCTCTTTGCGATTCCTTTGGCGAACTCCGCGATACTGTTTATACTTTATACAATCGGTGCCCAGCCTTTCTGATACTCCCGTTTCCACATTGCACTGGCTTCTTTGTCGTTCAAGATATGCCCATCCTGGGGGTTACATTTCAACGTTCTTCCGGTACGTTGTGCAATGTTTGCAAGGTGGCAAAGCAGGTTGCTCTTATGCCCCTCATCAATAGGGGAGGTGAGTTTTGCTTCGCCCCGGATACTGTTGATGAAATTATTGAAGTGATAGAAGTCAAGATTTCCGCTTGCACTCACAGCATTTGTTGCATCATTCTTTGTATCATTCTTCACTTCTTTTACAAGTTTGTTATTGTAGTCGAAGATCTTGTAATCGTCATTGCCTCCATTAACCAGCGTTCCTTTATCTCCATAGATCGCGAAACCTCTTCCGGCTCCTTCAACCGGGAAGATATTACAGCTGCGGCTTTCCCAGGTGATTGATTTCTGATCACCGAATTCAAAAGTAGCGACCTGTGTATCCGGCGTTTCCCAATCATCTTTGAATGCATAGCGTCCGCCGGCAGAAGTAACTTTCGTGGGGTAATCAACACCAAGGAACCAGCGGCAGCAATCTATTTCATGTGTGCCGTTATTACAGGTTTCGGATGTTCCCCAATGCCAGAACCAGTGCCAGTTATAGTGAACGAGGTTGTCTTTATAATCACGGCGAGGTGCAGGACCCTGCCACAGATCGAAATCGAGTGTTGACGGAACCGGCGCTTTCTTACCAACGCCGATCGATTTACGGTTATTCGCATACCACCCCTTACCAAAGTAGGCGTTACCGATGATCCCTTCTTGGCGTACAAGTCTTACGGCTTCTGTCAGATTGGGAAACGAACGTCGCTGGTTGCCCATTTCTATCAATTGCTTTGGATATTTTTTCATTGCCTGTACCAGTAACTCTCCTTCATACGGATTGTGACTGCATGGCTTTTCGACGTATACATGTTTTCCATGGGTAACACCAAGTATGGCTGCCGGAGCATGCCAGTGATCGGGAGCGGCCACTACCAGTGCGTCAAAATCTTTTTGCTCAACCAGTTTCCTGATATCCTTTACAACTGCCGGCTGCTTTGATTTACCCGCAAAAGGTTTCAGCCCATTTGCGATGGCTTTTTCTTCCACATCGCAGAGATAGGCGATCTCAACGTTGGGAAGCGAAGCGAAACATTCGGCCAGATAGGAGCCGCGACTGTTAACGCCCATTACGGCCAGTACAACTTTGTTTGATGGAGCATTTTTTCCAAATACAGGAAAATTCAGGATCGTTACGCCTGCTGTGGCAAGGGAAGTGTTGCGGATAAAACTCCTGCGGTGCATGATCGTTAGGTTTTGTTTTGAAGACAAGAGGTGAACGAGAGGAGGTTAGAGGTTTGACGGGTTTGAGAGGTTGGACAGGTTTGGGAGGTTTGATAGGGTTTCAGAGGTTCCAGAGGTTATGTCAATTCCCAATAGAAAGAACCTCTACGTTTAAATAAGTGCACCTGAACTTATGAAACCTATCAAACCTCGCAAACCTGTCAAACCTCTCATCTGTCAAACTTTTCCACTTCTAACTTCCCCCTCCCCCTAAAGATAGGTATATTGCGCATTCATGACCCGTAAAGAACTGATCATACTTCTGCTGCTGGCCGGCCTCAATTTCACGCATTTCCTGGATTTCATGGTGATGATGCCGCTGAACAACTATCTCACACCATACTTTAATATTTCACCAAAGCAATTCAGCTTTATGGTGAGTGCATATTCCATCAGTGCGGCAGTATCGGGTTTTGCAACAGCATTTATTGTTGATAGTTATGACAGGAAGAAGATCCTGCTTTTTTCGTATACAGGATTCATTGCGGGAACAGTAGCGTGTGGACTGGCAGCTTCATATCCTTTGCTGCTGGCTGCCAGGATAGTGGCAGGATTATTTGGTGGCATTATCGGCGCCCAGGTGCTGGCGATCATCGCAGATATCTTTCCCTATGAAAGAAGAGGCAAAGCAATGGCGTCAGTATCCATTTCATTTGCGATCGCTTCGATACTGGGAGTGCCGTTTTCCTTATACCTGGCAAACCTGTTCCAGGAAGACTGGCACGTTCCTTTCCTGTTCGTTGCAGGGATAGGCGTCATTCTCATTCCGTTCGTGATCCGGTATGTTCCCGCCATGAGGAGCCACCTGGATAGTGGCATCACCCGCACTCCTCCGTTAGTTCTATTGGGAAAGGTCATCCGCACTAACCGGCAGATCTCAGCGCTTGTATTTTCATGCTTATTGATGATCGGGCATTTCCTGATCATTCCTTTCATCACACCCTATATGGAGTTCAATAAAGGGTACTCTAAAAATGTGATACCTACTATCTATCTCGTTGGCGGAGGTGCGTCATTGATCGCCGCATTATTGCTGGGCAGATTATCAGATAAAAAAGGAAAACTGCCGATCTTTTCCTGGTCAGTGTTTCTTTCCCTGTTTATGGTACTGCTGCTGACAAAAATGCCGGTTATGCCGTTTTCACTTGTGCTGACAGTGTTTGCTTTTTGGTTCGTGTTTGCTACCGGAAGAGCATTAACGGCGCAGGCCATGATCAGTGAAGTAGTGCCTCCTGAGCAAAGAGGAAGCTTTATGAGCTTTAATGGATGCGTCCAGCAGATAGGGACAGGATTAGCCTCCTTACTGGCCGGTTTTATTGTATACGATGATCCATCGGGAAAGATCTACCGGTATGAATGGCTCGGCTATATCAGCATTTTTGTGCTGGTGATAACGATCGTAATGGCGAGGATGACCTTCCGGAAAATAGACGCGGCGAAAGAAGTAAAAAGTCAACTTTAAAAAATAAAAATAAGCTCGTTTATTAAGAG